>JBBQUW010000005.1:0-144692 GCA_038212095.1 Gaiellales bacterium
GGTACACCTTGACCTGCGCCTGCGGCCACACCACCGAGCCGGTGTCGCGACCCTCCAAAACGGCATCTGTGGCCAGCTCTCGCTGCCGCGCGCGCATCCGTGACCGCACCTGCGGGTGGCGGGCGACAGCGCTGACGTTTCGTGAGATCGCCTCGGCGCGCAGGTCGGCGCCCTCGGGCGGGGCGGTGCCGACCAGCTCGGCCAGCGCCACGCCGTCATTCAGGTTCGCACCCCGGTCGAGCGCCACTGCGGTCAGCTCGCGGTACATCGCGCCGGTGTCGACGTAGCGCAGGCCGAGCCGCTCGGCAACCCGCCGTGCGACCGTGCTCTTGCCGGCTCCCGCCGGGCCATCGATCGTGATCACCATCCGGCGAAGCCTACGTGGTGGCCCTCGCCCGGGCCGGCGCTCATCATGCGCTGACCGCGGCCAGCCGGTCGGCGAAGTCAGGGAAGCTGACGGCCAGCGCCTCGGCGCCCTCGACGCTGACGCCCTCCTGCGAGCAGACGCCGACGATCGCGCCCAGCATCGCGATGCGGTGGTCACCGGCGGCCTGCACGCGGCCGCCGCGCAGGCGGTGAGGAACGCCAACCACCCGGAAGCCGTCCTCCAGCTCCGTCACGTGCCCGCCACACAGGTTCATCAGCTCGACGACGGTGCGGATCCGATCCGACTCCTTGACGCGCAGCTCGCCCGCTCCCCGGATGACGGTGGTGCCGCGGGCGAAGCTGGCCAGCAGCACCAGCAGCGGCAGCTCGTCGATCAGCGCCGGCACCATCTCGGGCTCGATGTCGGTCGCCACCAGCTCGGACGGCCTCACCTCGATGTCCGCCACCGGCTCGCCCGCCGCCCAGCGGCGGCCGAACAGGCCCACGCGGGCACCCATCCGCTCCAGCGCGGCCAGCATCCCGGTGCGGGTGGGGTTGATCGAGACGTTGCGCAGCGTCAGGTTGGAGCCCTGCAGGATGGTGGCGGCGGCGATGAACGGGGCCGCGGACGAGAAGTCGCCGGGAACCGGGATCTCGGGAAGCACCAGCTCCCGCACCGGCGAGATCGAGATCCGGCCGGGCCGGCGATCGACCGGCACGCCGGCTCGCTGCAGCATCCGCTCGGTGTGGTCGCGGGTGGCGATCGCCTCCTCCACCACGGTCACGCCCCGCTCGGCGAACAGACCGGCGAACAGCAGGCACGACTTGACCTGGGCCGAGGCGACCGGTGGTCGGTACTCGATCGGCTCAACCATACCGTTGGCGCGCACGGTCACCGGTGGCCGGCCGTCGCGCGTCTCGACGTCGACACCCATCAGCGCGAGCGGCTCGGCGATCCGCCGCATCGGGCGGCTGCGGATGCTCTCGTCGCCGTCGAGCGTGAACTCGCCGCTCTGCCCGGCCAGGATGCCGGGCAGGATCCGCATCAGCGTACCCGCGTTGTGCACATCGATCGGGCCGGCCGGCTGCCGCAGTCCGCGCATGCCGACACCTTCGATCACCAGCCCGTCCTCGCCCACCCGCTCGATCGAGACGCCCATCGCGCGGAACGCCTCGACGGTGGCCAGGGTGTCCGCGGAGGCGCCAAATCCGGTCACGGTCACACGTTCGTCGCAGAGCGAACCGACCATCACCGATCGGTGGCTGACGGACTTGTCCCCCGGCACGGTCAGCTCGCCGATCAGCGAGCCGGCCGGCGGCACCTTCATCACGGCCGGCTCAGCCATCGACTGCCGGAGCGGCGATCGCTCCGTACCCCTGCTGGTCGAGCAGCGAGACGGCGCGCTGCGCCTCGGCCTCGCCGGCGATCATGACCACTACCGTGCCGCCCCGGTCGGCCGACATGTGGTGCAGCTCGAAGTCCTCGATGTTGATGCCCTCGGCACCGAGCGCCTGGGTGATGCCCGACAGCACGCCCGGTCGATCGGGGACGTGCACGCGCACCCGGAACAGCTCCTCGGGCTGCGCCGGGTAGGCATCTTGCAGCAGCCGCCTCCGGTGGCCGGAGGCCTCGGCGATCCAGCGGGCGACGAAGCCCGCGTCCTCGCGCTCGAGCGCCCGCACCAGATCGTCCAGGCGCCGCTGATGCTCGCGCAGCCCGTCCAGCAGCGCCACTCGGTTGTCGAGGAAGATGTCGACCCATATCCGCGGATTTGCGCCGGCCACCCGCGTCATGTCACGGAACGAGCCGCCCACGGCGGCCAGCGGATCGTGACCGTCCACCTTGCCCGCGCCGGCCTGGTTGACCAACACGTTGGCCAGCGCGTGCGGCAGGTGGCTGGTCAGCGCCACCAGCCGATCGTGCGCGTCCGGATCGATCGCCACCGGCCGCGCGCCCAGCGACGAGACGAAGGTGTGCAGCCGCCGGTAGGCGCCCGGGTCGGTCTCGGCGACCGGCGTCAGGAACCAGGTGGCGCCCTCGAACAGCTCCGGCCGGGCATTCGCCACGCCGCGCGCCTCCGAGCCGCACACGGGGTGGCCGCCCACGAACCGCGCCTGGCCGGCCATCTCGGCCACCAGCCGGCCCTTGGTCGAGCCGACATCGGACACCGTGCACTGCTCCGGCGCCACCTCCAGCACCCGTGCAGTCATCTGCGACAGCTCCGCCACGGGACCGCAGACGAACGCCAGGTCGGCCCTCTCGAGCGCTCCCGCCGGCGTGGTCTGGAACCGCGAGATGGCGCCGCGCTCGATGCCGATCCGGCCCGCCTCAGGATCGCTGTCGTAGGCCACCACGTCGTCGCCGCGGGCGCTGGCGGCAAGCGCCAGCGAGCCCCCGATCAGGCCCAGCCCGACAACGGCCACTCTCATCGGTCGGCGTCCGCAGTCCGCATCAGCTCGGCCACGCGGAACGCGAGGTCGAGCGACTGTCGCGCGTTCAGGCGCGGATCGCAGAGGGTGGCGTAGTTGTGGTCGAGGTGATCCTCGAGCACCTCCTGCGAGCCGCCCAGACACTCGGTGACGTGCTCGCCCGTGAACTCGAGGTGCACGCCGCCCGGCCAGGCGCCCTCGCCCCGGCAGGCGGCGAAGAAGCCCTGGATCTCAGCCATGATGTCCTCGAACCGGCGCGTCTTGTAGCCGGATGCGGTGCGAAACACGTTGGCGTGCATCGGGTCGCACACCCACACGACCGGGTGCTCGCCCTGGCGCGCAGCCCGGATCAGCGGCGGCAGCAGCTGCTCGACCCGGCCCGCGCCCATCCGCGCGATCAGGGTCAGCCGGCCTGCGATGCGCTCGGGGTTGAGCGCCTCGCAAAGGGCGACCACGTCGGACTCGGTGGCCGTCGCGCCGAGCTTGACCCCGATCGGGTTGTTCACGCCGGCGAAGAAGGCGACGTGCGCGCCGTCCAGCTGCCGTGTCCGCTCCCCGATCCACAGCATGTGTGCGGAGCAGTCGTACCAGCGGCCGGTGAGCGAGTCGCGCCGGGTAAGACCCTGCTCGTAGTCGAGCAGCAGCCCCTCGTGGCTCGTCCAGACGTCGACCTCGTGCAGGCTGCGCTCGCCCTCCAAATCGATGCCGCAGGCGGCCATGAACCGCAGCGCCCGCGCGATCTCCGATGCGATCGCCTGGTAGCGCCGGCCCTCGGGCGAGGAGCCGACGAACTCCTGATTCCACAGGTGCACCTTGGTCAGATCCGCGAAGCCGCCCTTGGTGAATGCCCGCAGCAGGTTGAGCGTGGAGGCCGACTGGTGGTATGCCTGCAGCATCCGGTCGGGGTCGAATCCGCGGGCGGCCGCTGTGGGTTCGTCACCGTTCACCATATGACCACGGAAGCTGGGCAGCTCGACGCCATCGACCAGCTCCGTTGCCGCCGAGCGCGGCTTCGCGAACTGGCCGGCGATGCGGCCCAGCTTGACCACCGGCAGCATCGACCCATACGTCAGCACGGCCGCCATCTGGAGGATGATCTTGAGCTTCTCGCGGATGCTGATGGCGGAGAAGTCATGGAACGACTCGGCGCAGTCGCCCGCCTGCAGCAGAAACGCGCGGCCGTCCGCGACCGCGGCCAGCGAGTCCTGCAGCCTGCGCGCCTCGCCGGCGAACACCAGTGGCGGCAACGAGGCCAGCCGCTCGCCGACCGCGTCGGCCTCACCTGCGACCGGCCACTGCGGCTGGTGCAACGCCGGACGGCTGCGCCAGGAGGTGGGCGACCAGGTGTCTTCTGTCAGTGCCATGGGACGTTCAGTCTACCGAGGCACTACGATCTCCCGCTCATGACACGAGTCTTCTCCGGCATCCAGCCGACCGGCACCAAGCACCTCGGCAACTACATCGGCGCGATCCGCCACTACGTCACCGACCAGGATCTGGGTGAGGCGTTCTACTGCGTCGTCGACCTGCACTCGATCTCGGTGCCCTACGAGCCGGCCGAGCTGGCCGAGAACACGCTCGACACCGCCGCCACGCTGCTGGCGGCCGGGCTCGACGAGCGGCGGTGCACGCTGTTCATCCAAAGCGCGGTGGACGCCCACGCGATCGGTGCCTGGCTGCTGGGCTCGGTGGCGACGTTCGGCGAGCTGCGGCGGATGACGCAGTTCAAGGACAAGAGCGAGGGCCAGGAATCGGTCTCGGCCGACCTGTTCACCTACCCGGTGCTGCAGGCGGCCGACATCCTGCTCTACCGCGCCGACCGGGTGCCGGTAGGTGACGACCAGCGCCAGCACCTCGAGCTGGCACGGAACATCGCGCAGCGGTTCAACAGCCGATTCGGCGAGCTGTTCCCCCTGCCTGAGGCGGCCATCCCCTCCTCGGGTGGCCGCGTGATGGATCTGCAGGCGCCGACCCGCAAGATGTCGACCACCGGCGGCACGCCACAGGGCACGGTGTTGCTGATCGATTCGGCGGACGTGGTTGCGGCCAAGATCCGCAGCGCCGTCACCGACTCCGGGCGCGAGGTGCGCCGCGGGCCCGGCAAGGAGGGGATCGCGAACCTGATCGCGCTGCTCTCGATCGCCGCCGGCCGAAGCGAGGACGAGATCGAGTCCGAGTACGCTGGCGCTGGCTACGGACAGTTCAAGGGGGACGTGGCCGAGGCCGTGGTCGAGATGCTGCGCCCGGTGCGCGAGCGCTACCTGGAGCTGCGAAGCGACGAGCGCGCTCTGCGCACGATCCTGGACGCAGGTGCCGAGCGGGCACGGGCGGTGTCACACGAGACGCTCAGCGAGATGCGCCGCCGGATGGGATTTGGTGGGTGACGGGCGCGGCGTCCGCCGCCGCGCCCGATTGTCTGCCCACCCATCCTCCTCCAACTCACTCTCCACTTGTAAGGAAAGTGTAAGCAGCAGTATTCCCGGCCACTGGGAAGATGTCAAGTACCGGCCGCTCCATCACTCGCCGCCGATCGAGCCCAGCTCCTGCTCGGTCAGCTCCCTCCACTCCCCCGGCGCCAGCCCCTCGACGACCAGGCCGGCATAGCGCGACCTGTGCAGGCTGATCACCGGCAGCCCGACCGCCTCGCACATCCTCCGCACCTGCCGGTTTCGGCCCTCGTGGATCGTGATCTCGATCGTGTCCGGCGCCGCCAGCGAGACGTCCGCCGGAGCGGTCGGCCCATCATCCAGCTCGACCCCCTGCCGCAGCCGGCCGAGGCTGCCCTCGTCGGGATGCCCGCCGACCCGGGCGAGGTAGGTCTTATCGACCTCGTGCCGCGGATGCATCAGCCGGTGGGCCAGCTCGCCGTCGTTCGTCAGCAGCAGCGCCCCGGTGGTGTCGAGATCGAGCCGGCCGACCGGGAACAGCCGCAGCGGCGAATCGATCAGGTCGACGACGGTCGGCCGGCCATGGGTGTCGGCGACAGTGGTGACCACTCCGGCAGGCTTGTTCAGCAGGTAGCAGGCCGTCGCCTGCGCTGCCACCCTCTGGCCATCGAGCGAGACCTCATCTCCGGCCGAGACGCGCGCCGTCAGTCCCGCCACCTGGCCGTTGATCGATACCCGCCCATCCCGGATCAGCTCCTCGACGGCGCGCCGCGAGCCCAACCCGGTGGAGGCGAGGTACTTGTTAAGCCTGACCGGCACGCTGGTCTGCGACCAGGTGGAGGCGGGCACGAAGCGCCTGGTGATCGGCGTCGGACAGCTCGAAGTCAGCCAGTCCGGGCAGTCCCTGCTGGTCGTCGATCCCGAATACGCGCTGGAAGGCGTTGGTCGGGCGGTACACGACCGGGGTGCCGGGACTGTCGGCCCGGCCGGCTTCCTCGATCAGCCCCCGCTCGAGCAGGCCAGAGACGGCCGAGTCGGCGCCCACGCCGCGGATGCGGGCGATCTCCGGTCGTGAGACGGGCTGCAGGTAGGCCACGATCGCCAGCGTCTCTAGTGCCGCCTGGCTGAGGCCCTTCGCGCTGGGCCGGTTGACCAGCCGTGCGCACACCTCGGCCGTCTCGGAGGAGGCGCGGAAGCCGTAGCCGCCCGCCGCCCGCTCCAGCACCACTCCTGACCGGCCCTCGCCGTAGCGGTCGGACAGCGCGTCCAGCGCTCGCTCGACCCGCTCCGGGGGCGCGTCGGTGAGCGTCGCAAGCTCCTTCAGCGACAGCGGCTGCGAGGCGACGAACAGCAGGGCTTCGACCGAATGCGTCAGCTCGCTCACGCGATCGCCCGCGCATGGTCGGCCACCGCCGGGTCGGCCGTCACGCGCGTCGCGGATCGGCCGGCAACGCTGATCGGGGCGAACAGCTCGCGCTGCTCGGCCACCGCCTCGCCGCACTTGACCATCTCGAGCAGGGCCAGGAAAGCCGCCGCCTGCGACAACCGGTCGAGCCCCCGCACCGCCTCCTCGAACTGGAAGCCGCGCCGCTGGCCGAGGATCGTGCGGAAGTGATCCAGGAACTTCTCGACCGGCACCAGCGGCCGCCGCACCGACGAGACGTCGATGTGAGGCGGCGGTACCAGCAGCCGCTCGATCGACGCCGCAAGCTGCCACGGGTCCTCGCTGAACTCGACCACCGGTGGCTCGGGCCGGGGCGCCAGCGGCGCCGGCCCCGTCCGGAATACGCGCAGCTCGCCGTCGGCCTGCGAGCGCAGCCAGGCCGCCGCGCCCTGGAAGCGGCGATACTCGATCAGCCGCTGGAACAGCTCAGCCTCGGCCTGCTCGGGTGACAGCTCGTCCAGCTCGTCCACCTCACCCGGGAACAGCAGCCGCACCTTGATCTCGAGCAGCGCGGCCACCAGCACCAGAAACTCGCTGGCGGACTCCAGGTCGAGCTCGCCGCTATCGTAGGCGTGACCGACGTATGCAACGACGATCTCGGCGATCGGCACGTCCGCCAGCTCGACCTCCTCGCGCAGCACCAGCGCCAGCAGAAGATCGAACGGCCCCTGGAACACGTCGAGGTCAAGCTCGAGATCGGCAAGGATCATCGCTCCATTCTAGGCGTCGCGGCGGATGGCGGCAGAACCGGTCAATGCGACCACGCCGTGCGCCGACCGGTGCCGGACGGAGGACAGCGTGGCAGAATGCAGCGAGTGGGCACAACACATCCGATCACAGCCGAGCACGCGCGCTGGGATCTCTCGCCGATATTTGCATCCGACAGCGCCGCCGCGGACGAGCTGGAGCGGCTCGCACCCGAGAGCGCGGCATTCGCCGAGCGGCTGCCCGACCTGTCCCGCCTGGACGCGGCCTCGCTGGCCGCCGTCCTGAGCGAGCTGAGCGATCTCAAGCACCGCCTGCGGCGAGTGCGCGTGTACGCCGAGCTGCGGGCCGCCGAGGACTCGACCGACACCTCCGCCGCCGATGTCGCCTCGCTGATCGAGCAGCGGTCGCCGGCGGTCGAGGACGCGCTGCGCGCCTTCGTGCTGGCGTGGCTGGCGGTGCCCGACGACGTGGCGGCGGCGCTCGCCGGCGATCCCCGGCTGGCCGCCGACCGCCACTTCCTGACGTCATCGCGCCGGTTCACCCCCCACACGCTGAGCGCCGGCGAGGAGCGCGCGCTGGCGGCCCGAGGCGCCGCCGCCGAGCTGGCTTGGCGACGGTTCTGGTTCGACGCGTCGTCGGCGCTGGTGGTGCCCTGCGACCTGGGAGACGGCGAGCGCGACCAGACTCTCAGCGACCTGCGGGCCGGGCTGACCGACACGCGCGCGGAGGTACGGCGGACGGCACACGAGGGGCTGACGGCGCAGAGCAGGCGGCTGGCCGAGACGTCCGCCCGCTGCCTGGACGCCGTGGTCGGCGACCGGCTCTTGACCGACCCGCTGCGCGGCTTCGACGACCCGATGACCCCCACCCACCTCGACAACGAGCTGGAGCCGGCGGCCGTCGAGGCGATGCTGTCCACGATCGAGCGGCGCAGCGACATCTGGCGGCGCTGGATGCGGGTCAAGGCGGCCCATCTCGGCGTCCCGACGCTGGCCGAGTGCGACCGTCACGCTCCCATCGGCACGCCTCCGTACCTGCCCTACGAACGGGCCGTCGAGGTGGTCACCGAGTCGTTCACGGAGCTGTCTCCCGAGGCGGGCCGGACGGTGGCGTCGGTGTTCGCCGACGGCCGGGTGGACGCCGCGCCACGACCGGGCAAGGTGGGCGGCGCCTTCTGCAGCGAGGTCGACGACCGGGTCGGCTGCTTCGTGCTGCTGAATCACACCGAGCGGCTGTTCGACGTCCAGGTGATGGCGCACGAGCTCGGCCACGCGCTGCACTTCGACCGCTGCTTTCCCGTCCAGAGCGCCCACGTCTCGCTGCCGTCGATGGCGCTGTGCGAGGTGCCGTCGACCTTGGCCGAGCTGATGCTGTGCGACGACCTCCGCCAGCGGGCGACCACCGGCGGCGAGCGGATCGCCCTGACGGGCGGCGCGATCGAGACGGCCGTCGGCAGCGTGTTCGACGTCGGCGTGGCGGCCGGGTTCGAGCGCGATATCTACGCGCTCAAGCGCACGGGCGTGACGCTGACCGAGGAGCGGCTGAGCCAGATCTGGCTGCGGCGCCGCAAGCACGGCCTGGGCGACAGCGTGGAGGGTACGTCCAACGAGTCGGAGTGGGCCACCTTCCCGCACTACCTCCTGTTCCGGTTCTACATGTACTCCTACGCCTTCGCGTGCCTGGTCGCGCTGGTGTTGATGAGCCGGCGGCGCCGTGATCCGGCCGCGTTTGCGATCCGCTACCTGAGCTTCCTCGACCGGGGTGGCTCCGCCTCACCGCATGAGCAGCTGGCGGCGCTGGACGTCAACCTGCGCGACCCGCAGATCTGGGACGAGGGGCTGGCCGAGCTCGAGCGGATGATCGACCAGGCCGAGCAGGAGCTGCCCGCCGCGCCCTGAGCGTCAGGCGATCAGCGCGGCGTCGCCGAGCAGCGCCTTGGCTTCGGCGAAGAAGTCACCGTCCGGCCGCACCTTGAACTCGGGTCCGAACCGCAGCGTCTTTGGGCCCTCGGTTGTCTGCACCTCGAGCACCACCGGAGCGTCGCCGGGGAACTCCCCGATCAGCGACTTCAGCTCCTCGATGATGGCCGCCCGCGTCTCACGGGCGTCCAGCCGCAGCCGCACCACCCCGAAGTCGACGGTGGCCTCGAAGGTGGTGATCTCGAAGGCCACCAGCTTCACCTCGCCCTCGTTCTTGCGATCGGCGCGGCCCTTTACCATCACCACGGCGTCCGGCACCAGGATGTGGCGCACGGCCGCCAGCGTGTTGGCGAACACCACCACCTCGATCGAGCCGCTGGTGTCGTCCAGCTCGGCGAACGCCATCCGGTCGCCCTTGCGCGTGACGAACGGCTTGACGCTGGTGACCAACCCGCCCACGGTCACCACCTGGCCGTCGCGCAGCGAGTCGGCTGACGAGAGCGGCAGGTCGGCCCGCCGTGCCAGCTGGTCGCGCACATCGGCCAGCGGATGGCTGGAGACGAACAGGCCCAGCGCCTCCTTCTCGCGCGTCAGCAGCTCGGCCCGGTCCCACTCCTCGCCGGTCACCGGCGGATGGCTGCGGGCGACGCCGGCCTCGCTCGCGCCGTCATCGCCGGCCAGGTCGAAGATCGACATGTGCCCCATCATCGTGTCCGACTGCTGCTTGACGCCCGACGAGAGCGCCGGCTCGAGCACCGCCATCATGCCGGCCCGGGTGGCGCCGGTCGAGTCGAGCGCGCCACAGCAGACCAGGCTCTCGAGCATCCCCTTGTTCAGCACCGATGCGTCGACGCGTTCGCAGAAGTCCCAGATCGAGGTGAACGGCGCCTGCTCGCGGGCGGCGACGATCGCCCGTACCGCGCCCTCCCCCACCCGCTTGACCGCCGTCAGGCCGAAGCGGATCTGGCCCCCGACGACGGCGAAGTCGGACTGGCTGGAGTTGACGTCGGGCGGCAGCACCTTGATGCCCATCGCGTCGCACTCCGAGACGTAGAACGGCACGCGATCCTTGGTCGACATCACCGACGAGATCAGCGCAGCCATGTACTCGGCCGGATGGTTGGCCTTCAGCCACGCGGTGCGGTACGCGATCAGACCGTAGCAGGCGGCGTGGGACTTGTTGAAGGAGTAGTCCGAGCTCCGCTCGTTGTCGTCCCACAGCTGCTGCGCGACCGTCTGCGACAGCCCATTCTGAAGGCAGCCGGCGATGAACTTGTCCTTCAGTGATGCCATCAGGGTGGCGATCTTCTTGCCGATCGCCTTTCGCAGATCGTCCGCCTCGGCCGGGCTGAAGCCGGCGATCTCGCGGGCGATCAGCATGCTCTGCTCCTGGTAGATCGTGATCCCCGCCGTCTCCGAGAGGATCCCCTCCAGCCGCGCGTCCGGGTACGTGACCGGCTCGCGGCCGTTCCTGCGGGCGGCGAACTTGGGGATGTTCTGCATCGGGCCGGGCCGGTACAGCGCCACCAGCGCGACGAGATCCTCGAACTGCGTCGGCTTGACTTGCCGCAGCGCCTCCCGCATGCCGCTCGACTCGAACTGGAAGACGCCCGTGGCATCGCCGCGAGCGAGCATCTCGTAGGTGCGAGCGTCATCCAGCGGCAGCGCGTCCATCGCCACCGGCGCCCCGGTCGAGTGCTCGATCAACGCCACCGCACGGTCGATCACGTCCAGGTTGCGCAGGCCCAGGAAGTCCATCTTGAGCAGCCCCAGCGCCTCCACGTCGTTCATCGAGAACTGGGTCACCACCTCGGACTCGCTGCCCTTCTGCTGCAGCGGCAGGTACTCGGTCAGCGGCCGGTCACCGATCACGACCGCGGCGGCGTGGATCGAGTCGTTGCGCACGACGCCTTCCAGCGGCCGGGCCATGTCCACGATCGAGCGCGTCGTCTCGTCAGCGTCGTAGCTCTTGCGCAGCTCGGCGCCCGGTTTCATGCACTCCTCGAACGAGATCTTGGGGCCGTCCGGCACCAGCTTCGCGATCCGGTCGACCTGCCCATAGGGAATCCCCATCACGCGACCGGCGTCCTTGATCGCAGCCTTGGGCTGCATCTTGCCGAACGTGATGATCTGGGCGACGTTGCGGCGGCCGTACTTCTCCGCCACGTAGTTGATCACCCGTTCGCGGCCGGCAACCGCGAAGTCGATATCGATGTCGGGCATGCTCTTGCGGCCGGGGTTGAGGAAGCGCTCGAACAGCAGCGAGTAGCGCATCGGGTCGAGGTCGGTGATGCGCAGGCAGTAGGCGACCAGCGAGCCGGCCGCCGAGCCACGTCCGGGACCGACCGATACGCCGTCCTCGCGGGCGAAGCGGATGAAGTCCCACACGATCAGGAAGTAGTCGGAGAAGCCCATCTCCTCGATCGTCTTCAGCTCGAACTCGAGCCGGCTGCGCAGCTCCGGCGTCTCCTGGCTGTAGCGCTGCCGCATGCCCTGCTCTGCCAGCCGGCGCAGGTAGGCGACCGAGGTCGTCCCCTCCGGTACGTCGAAGCGAGGCAGGTGCATCGCGCCGAGCCCCACGTCGGCCTGGCAGCGCTCGGCGATCTCGACCGTCCGCCGCAGCATGTCCTCGCCGAACCGCTGCGCCATCAGGCCGTACATCTCCTGCTGGGTCTTGAGATAGAACTCGTGGTTGGAGAACCGGAACCGGTCGGGGTTGTCGAGCGTGTCCTGCGTCTGGATGCAGAGCAGCGCCTCGTGCGGGATCGCGTCCTCGCGGGTCAGGTAGTGGACGTCGCCGGTGCCGACCATCGGCAGTCCGGCGTCGCGTGCCAGCGCCATCAGCGCCGGCAGGATGCGTGTCTGCACGTCGATGCCGCCGTCCTGGATCTCGACGTAGGTGTCGGCGCGGCCGAAGATCTGCACCAGCCGGTCGAGCTGCTCGCGGGCCGCGGCCACGTCATCCTCCACCAGCGCCCTGCAGACGCGGCCTGAGAGGCAGCCCGACAGCGCGATGATGCCGTCGGCGTGGGCCGACAGCTGGTCGAAGTCGACTCGCGGCTTGTACCAGTAGCCGTCCAGGAAGCCGCTCGAGACCAGCCGGATCAGGTTGTGATAGCCCTCGGTCGTCTCGGCCAGCAGCGTCAGGTGAGCGCGCTTCTCGCGCATCGGCCGGGCGGCGTGGTCGTCCACCAGGTAGATCTCGCAACCCAGCACGGGGCGCACGCCGGCCTTCTCCGCCAGCCGGGTCAGCTCGACCGCACCCGCCATCGAGCCATGGTCGGTAAGCCCGATCGCCGGCATTCCCAGGTCGGCAGCGCGCGCCACAAGCGGCGCGATCCTGCACGCGCCGTCGAGGATCGAGTACTCGCTGTGGACGTGGAGGTGGACGTACGGCGAGGCTTCGGTCACGGCCGCCGCAGTGTACCGATCAGGGGTGACGGACTTGGATCGCGGTGCGCTGTGCGAGCGCCGGTGCGATCATCTCGGCCACGATCCGGCGGTGCTCGGGATCATCCTGGTATGCCCGCCAGCCATCCTCGTCGTCAAAATCGACAACGATGCCGAAGTCGGCGTTGTCGGGGTGCAGGCCAAGGTCGCGTCCGGCCGTCAGCGCACGGATGCTCTCGATCCGATCCGGCAGCGCGCGCAGCGCGCGCGCGATCGCCTCCACCTCACCATCGCCGGTGCCCGGCTTCCATCGCAGCGCGACCACGTGGCGCAGTCCGGGCTGCGGCGG
This sequence comes from Gaiellales bacterium, assembly GCA_038212095.1. Taxonomy (GTDB): domain Bacteria; phylum Actinomycetota; class Thermoleophilia; order Gaiellales; family JAICJC01; genus JAICYJ01. The sequence goes on from JBBQUW010000005.1 coordinate 12,994, forward strand.
CGTCAGCGTCAGCCCCGGCGCCGCGTCACGACGACGGCGCCGGCCGCGATCGCCGCCGCCACCGCCCCCAGCAGCGGGAGCCGCCGCCACAGCGGCGTGCGCTCTGCCGGCCGGGCCAGGGACGCGATGCGCCGCCTGAGCTCACGCCGCACCACCCGCCGGCCCAGCCAGTAGGTGCCGTACCCGATCGCTGCCTGACGCTTCCTCATCTCGTCAGTCTATCCGGGCGCGGGGATGCCGCCACCACAGAGCGGGCGTCCGGTTACCACAAGCCGGTGATGGTGCCGCCGGGCGGCACACCCGATGCTCTCCCTCGTCAACTACCAGCAAAGGGGTGGGACGGATGGAGCAGGCAGCCACCACGACGGAGATCGACGATCGGTTCATTGGCGAGTGGCTCGACTTCGGGTTCCGCGAGATGCGTGCCTACCTCGAGAAGCACGCCCGCTTCGCCCGCTATCTCGACGAGCGCGACCGGCGCCACGCCTGACTACGGGGAGACGCTGGCCATCGGCAGCACGTGCTTGCGCGTGCGCCGCTCGGGGCGCACCATGCCGGTCGCGATCCAGGCGTCGACCTCGATGAACAGCTGATCCACCAGCTCGCTCTGCGCGACCTTGCGCAGCACCTGCCCGTGGGCGTAGATGAAACCGGCATCGCGACCGCCGGCGATGCCGAAGTCGGCGTCACCAGCTTCACCGGGACCGTTCACCGCGCAGCCCATCACGGCCACCTCGAACACCTCGTCGTAGCCGGCCAGCCGCTGCTCGACGCGCTCGGCGAGCTCCATCACCTCGACGTTGGTGCGACCGCACGAGGGGCAGGCGATCATCATCGGCCCCTTCTGGCGCAGGCCCAGCGAGCGCAGGATCTCCCACGCCACCCGCACCTCCTCGACCGGATCGGCGGTCAGCGAGACCCGCATCGTGTCGCCGATGCCCTGGGATAGCAGCGCGCCGATGCCGATCGCGCTCTTGATCGTGCCGGTGAACGCCGGACCGGCCTCGGTGACGCCGAGGTGCAGCGGGTAGGGCACGCGCTGGGACAGGCGCTGATAGGCCTGGATCATCACCGGCACCGACGACGACTTGACCGAGATCTTGAACTCGCGGTAGTCGAGCCGCTCCAGCAGCCGCACCTCCTCCAGCGCGGCCTCCACCAGCGCGCCGGCCGGATCGTTGGTCGCAAACTGGCGCAGGTGGTCGGGCAGCGAGCCCGAGTTGGCGCCGATCCGCATCGGCGTCGCCGTCTCCTTGGCCCGCCGCACGACCTGCTCGACCTTCTCGTCGCCGCCGATGTTGCCTGGGTTGATGCGCACGGCGGCCACGCCCGCATCCATCGCACGCAGGGCCAACGAGGCGTTGAAGTGGATGTCGGCGATCACCGGCAGCGGCGAACCGGCCACGATCGCGGGCAGCGCATCGGCATCGGCGCGGCCGGGAACCGCCACCCGCGCCAGCTCGCAGCCGGCATCAGCCAACCGGACGATCTGGGCCAGCGTTGCCTCGACGTCGGCGGTGACGGTGGTGGTCATCGACTGGATCGCTATCGGCGCGCCGCCGCCGATCGCGACGTCGCCCACCGTGATCTGGTGCTGGCTTGCCATTCAGCGGGAAGGATACCGGCCGCAGGGAGACCGTCGGTGCAGCACGCTGACGGCGGCGATCATCGTGGCTGGGCGCCGAGCAGGTCGTTGTGCAGGCCGTACAGAAACGCGAACAGCACCAGCGCAATGCCCAGCGCCGAGACGCGCTCGAACGTTGCCCGCGAGAGCACACGGCCGCGCATCCGCTCCAGCGCCAGCAGCAGGATGTGGCCGCCATCCAGCGGCAGGAACGGCACCAGGTTGAAGATCCCCAGCGAGAGCGAGATGTAGGCCAGCAGCCACAGGTAGTACGGTGCGCCGGTGTCGGCCGCCTGGGCCGAGACGCGAACGATGCCGACCGGACTCGAGACCGACGAGGCGCCCTGGGTGCGCAAGCCGCCGACGGTACCCGAGATCATCCGCCAGATCTGGTCGGCGCCCTCGATCGGCGCCCGCAGCAGCGGCACAGTGGCAGTGGTGGCCTTGGCATCCGGGATGAAGCCGATCACGTAGCGACCGTTCTCCTGCCGGGCGCGTACGGCGGGCAGCGTTACGCGGCTCGATCCCCGCTGCACGACCAGCCGTAACGGGCTACCGGCGCTCCCGCCGATCAGGTCGCGCACCTGCTGAAAGCTGGTCACCCGGCGGCCGTTGATCGATACCAGCCGGTCACCCGTCTGCAGGCCCGCCTTCTGGGCCGGGAAGCCGCGTTCGAGGCCGGACACGACCGGGATCGGCTGCAGCGGCTGAGGCATGCCGGTCACCGCCAGCACGGTCAGGATCAGGTATGCGACCACGATGTTGGCCAACGGGCCGGCCGCGATCACGATCAGCCGTCGCCGCTTGCTGCTTCGCCAGTAGCCGCGCGGGTCGCTGGCCTCGCGCAGCCGGTCGAGCGATTTGGCGACCCGCTTGCGATCGCGATCGGACACTCCGGCGCAGCTCTCGATCAAGGTCTGGAGTTCGGTCGAGCGCTCAGCAGCACGATCAATCTCGCCGGCAGCGATCAGGCTCGCGATCTGGTCGCGCTGGATGCCGATCGCAGCCGCGTCGGCCTCGGGCAGCTTCTCGCTGCGATGAAGCAGATCGTCCACCGCCCATAGGTCGGCCGGCTCTGGCCGCAGCATCCCCGGGATCTTGACGAACCCGCCCAGCGGCACCATGCCGATGCCGTACTCGGTGTCTCCTATCCGGCGGCTCAGAAGCGGCGGCGGGAATCCGACGAAGAAACGCAGCGCCCGCATGCCCGTGCGCTTGGCGGCCACGAAGTGGCCCAGCTCGTGCAGGAACACCAGCAGCAGCAGCCCGAGGATCGGGATCAGGTACCTCACGCCGGCACCGCTGAGGACTGGCTTCTCAGCATCATCTTGAAACCAGTTCTACGAGCGATCGAGCCTGCTCGCGCGCGAGCGCGTCGGCTGCCAGAACCTGTTCCGCCGACTCGAGCGGCTCGACCAGCGAACGCTCCAGCACCGCCTCGACCGTGTCGGCGATCTGGAGCAGGGAACAGCCGCCCGACAGGAAGGCGGCCACCGCCACCTCGTTGGCGGCGTTCAGCACGCAGGGCGCGGTGCCGCCCACCTCGCCCGCCCGGCGGGCAATGCCGAGGCAGCGGAACACGTTCAGATCGGGCGGCGCGAAATCGAGCGAGAACGGCTTCGCCAGGTCGAGCCGCGGCGCCGCCGTGGCAGCCCGCGCCGGATGGTGCAGCGCGTAGCTGATCGGCACCCGCATGTCGGGCATGCCGACGTGCGCGATCAGCGCGCCATCGTGGAACCGTGCCATGCCGTGCACGATCGACTGAGGGTGCACGACGACCTCGATGCGCTGGTAGGGAACGCCGAACAGATGGTGCGCCTCGATCAGCTCCAAGCCCTTGTTCATCAGCGTGGCCGAGTCGATCGAGATCTTCGCGCCCATCGACCAGGTGGGGTGGGCGAGCGCCTGCTCGGGGCTGACGCCGGTCAGCTGGTCGCGCGTCCAGCCCCGGAACGGGCCGCCCGAGGCGGTCAAGACGAGCGTCTCCAACGCACCGGGCTCCGTGCCGGCGAGACACTGCATCAGCGCCGAGTGCTCGCTGTCGACCGGGAGCAGCCGGCAGCCGTGTCGCAACGCCGCCCGCGTCACCAGCTCGCCACCGGCGACCAGGCTCTCCTTATTGGCCAGTGCGAGGTCGCTCCCCGCTTCCAACGAGGCCATCGTCGCCTCCAGGCCGGCCGCCCCCACCACCGCGTTCAGCACCACATCGGCACCCGCTTCGCGTACCAGCTCGATCACGCCCTGCGGTCCCGCCAGCACGCGGCCATCGAAGATCGCAGCGGCCCGCTCGGCGGCGGCCGGATCGGCCAGCGCCAGCAGCTTCGCTCCATGGGCGCGCGCTGCAGCCACCAGAGGCTCGGCGCTGGAGTGGGCGGCGAGTGCGACCAACCGTAGATCGGGGCTGTCGCGCACGATCTCCAGCGCCTGCATTCCGATCGAGCCGGTCGCGCCCAGGATGGCGACGGACCTCATGACGACAAAGTGTACCGGCGGCCGATTGCCGAACGGTTGGCTGCGGCCGTCATGCCCGGCCCAGCGCCAGTGCGACGAAGTAGGCCGCAACGCCGGCGAACAGCAGCGCGTCGATGCGATCGAGCACGCCGCCGTGGCCACCCAGCAGCTTCCCCACGTCCTTCACGCCCCAGTCGCGCTTCAGGTAACTCTCGAACAGATCTCCCACCGGCGAGGCGACCGCGATCGCGAGCGCGAACTCGAGCGCATTCAGCGGGCTGATCGGATCCTGGGTGGGTTGGCCGTAGAGCCAGAAGAACACCGTTGCCGTGCCCACCAGCAGCCCGATCACGAAGCCCTCCACGGTCTTGTTGGGCGAGATCTCGCCGGCCAGCTTGCGGCGTCCGAACATGCGACCGCCGATGTAGGCGAAGATGTCCGACATCCAGACGCCGATCAGCACTGCTATCAGCAGCGTCTCCCCCCAGCTCGACTGCCGGCTGATGTCGCGCACGGCAACCAGGAAGCCGATCCCGTAGCCGATCCAGACAACGCCGAACAGCGTCACGGCCAGCTGCACGGTGGCCGTCTGGCGGACGTCCGCGACCACGCTCAGCCAGAAGGCCAGCAGCAGCGTCAGCACGAGCGGCAGCAGGCTCCAGACCAGGCCGCCCTCGTGGACGGCGACGATCACGCCCGCCACACCCGCGAAGCCGGCGATCGTCAGCGGACGCAGCTCCCGCGTCATCGAGCAGAACTCATGCATCGCGACAATGCCGCCCAGCAGCGCCAGCGCGACCATCGGCCAGCCGCCGGCCACCACCGCGAGGATCGCCACCACCGCCAGCGGGATCGCCACCAGCACGCGTGAGACGAGCGGGTTCATCGCAGGCCGAACCGGCGGCGGCGGGTGGCGTAAGCGTGCAGCGCGTCGCGCAGCTGCTCGCCATCGAAGTCAGGCCACAGCGTGGGAGTGAAGTGGTACTCGGCGTACGCCGCCTGCCAGAGGAGGAAGTTCGAGACGCGGAGCTCGCCGCTGGTGCGGATGACGAGATCCGGGTCGGGCATCTCGGGAGCGTACAGATGAGCCCGGAGGGCGGCCTCGTCGATCTGGTCAGGCGCAGCGCCGTCGCGCAGCAGCGCCTGGGCGGCGGCCACCAACTCGGCCCGTCCGCCGTAGTCGAAGGCCACCCACAGGTCGAGCCGGCGGTTCTCGGCGGTGCGCTGCTCGATGTCCTGCATCAGCTCGAGCAGCGAGGCGGGGCAGCGATCGCGGCGGCCGACGAACCGCACTCGCACGCCCTGGCGGTGCAGGTCGGGGAACTCGTTGCGGATGGTGTCGGCGAACAGCTCCATCAGATCCTCCACCTCCTGCGCCGGGCGGCCCCAGTTCTCGGTCGAGAAGGCGTACACCGCCAGGCTGCGGACGCCCAGGTCGGGCGCCGCCTCGACGGTGCGCCGAAGCGCCTTGGTGCCGGCGCGGTGGCCGGCCAGCGGCGGCAGTCCCCGCCGCCGCGCCCAGCGACCGTTGCCATCCATGATGATCGCGACCGCGGTGGCCGACTCGGCCAGCGGTTCCTCCATGGACCCCGCATGCCGCAGCCGCAGCAGGCGGCGCACGCGACCGGCGGTGGCGGTCAGACCTCCACCCGGGGACACGTCGGCGAAGAGCGATTCGGCGGCGGCGTCATCTCCGCATATCTAAGCCGATCGTCGCCCGGTGGGGCGCAGTGTCGTACCTGGCGGTTACGACCGGCCCGCATCCGTCGAGCCGCATTCGGGGCGATGGGCACGCTGGGGATAGCGCTGGGTTGGTGGTCGCCGAGACGCCGTGTCAGCGGCCGTCGGCCCGGACGCGCCGTGTCCAGTCGAGCGACCACAGGGCAAGCCCCATGCACAGCGCTGCCGGGACCGAGTACAGCAACACACCCCAAAAGATCACGGTTCCGCCGGTGTGAGCCCGATCGACGTCGTTCGCAACCACCGCCAGCGTCGGGAAGAGCAGCAGCCATCCGAACGCCGGCCGCGGGTCGATCGGGATCAGCAGCAACGAGAGGGCGAGCAACGCCAGCGCCGGCAGCCACAGCACGTTAAACAGCGTTGGTTGGCCCGCGGCAACCCACCCGATCGCAGTCCCGAGTATCACCAGCGCGCCGCCCACGGCGAATCCGGGACGCGGTGCCAGACGCCCCCGCCGGGCGGTCGTCGCCATGACCAGCACCACCAGAACGAGCGAGAAGGGGCCGCCATTGGATGGAACCGCCGCCTTGCCCTCACCGAACACGAGCCAGTGCGCACCCACGCCCCATGGAACGGGCGTCGTGGTCAGCCCGACACGGTCGGCGCGGAACAGCACGAGTAACGCGAGCGCTGCGACCGTCGCTGTCCGTCGCAGGCCGATCGCCAGCGCCAGCACGACGGAGACGGCGGCCGCATCGACCGCCAGCCACCAGGCATCGAGCGCGCCAGCGGCACGAACGCTCAGGATCGAGCCGGTGGCCATCACCGCCAAGGCGAGGATCGCCAGAACGAAGCCGGCAGTGGCCACGCCCGAACGAAGCAACCCGAATACGCCGTCCTGGCCGATCGTCATGACGCGGATCCGCCAACCGTGCAGCATCGACCCACACAGCTCGCGACCGCTCGCCCTGCCACCTGCGACTTCGAGTTGAACGGCGATGATCTCCTCGCCCCGTTCGGCTCGGTAGACCTGCGGATACGCGCGCAGTGCGATCCGGTACAGGCGCTCGACGCGAGTCACGCCGGGCGCACCCGGGCACGTAGCGGCACGCCCTCAACGATATCTGCGGCGCTTCTCAGTGTCCGCGCCTCTGCTCTCACACGCGCGTTGCCCTCGTCGGTGATGTGGTAATACCGCCGCGGCCGGCCGGCGACCACCTCCTCGCGGTCTCGCTCGACCAGGCCGTCCGCCACCAACCGGTCGAGCGCGCCGTACAGGGTGCCGGCGGTGATCCTGACCCGACCGTCGGTCAGCTCAGCGACACGGCGGACGATGCCGTAGCCGTGCAGTGGGCCGCCAAGCAGCGCGGCGACGATGAAATACGTGGGCTCTCCGAGGCGACCTGATCTGGGGCGAGGCATCGCGTTAGAATACATCGTACGGTGATGCATCGCAAGTCGATCATGGAGATGTACCCAACGTGCGGCGAAGGCTGAAAGCAAGCGAGCTGGCCTCAGCCGTGATAGCGTACACGCTATGATAAACTGGCAGCGTGCGGCAGTCCCTACCGCGGTCTGTGGCCTGCTCGGGTCGGGAATCGCGTTCGCGCTTGCTTGGGGTAACGGCCTCGGCACATGCAACGTGACGACCGCCCCCCACGACAACTCTATGGGGCTGCTTCGAGCCGCGCTGTCCATCGCAGTCGCTGACCTCGCGCTGTGTGTCGGAGCGTGGCAACCCCTCCGAGACAGGGACGAGCGAATATGGATACCAGTGATCGGCATAGCGAGTGCAGTACTGTGCGGAGTTACACTCGCACTGCTCGCCGGTGTGAACTTCCGGGGCTGCTGAGGCAGACCACCAGCGAGATTCGTCTCATCGGCTTCTTGGACGCCGAGCGCTTCGGTGCACGATGAAGCCGACAACGCCCGCCGTCGCGAGGACGAGGCCGGCTACGAGGAGCGGACGCGGATCCGAATAGTCGCCGCACTCGATACCGGGATACTGCCGCGTGCCGATTGAGTGGCAGTACTGACCCGGCCCGTGCCGCTGGACGTAGGCTGTGAAACACAGCAGCAACCCAACTCCGGTCATCGCGCCCCAAGCATCCTCCACGCGTCTGCGTCCCCGACCGAGGAGCCATGCGACCAGCGCCGCGAATGGCAGCGCTAGTGGGAACGAGACAAGGCCGAAGGCCACCCCGAGGCCGATGACGGCCCAACCGCCGAACCACAACCAGTCTCGCACTGTTCGCTGGTCTCCCACTACGCACAGTATTACGAGTCTCATGAGCGCGTGACCGTGAAATTTGCTACTTCACAGGCGTGGCAGCCCACTCCGATTCCGTAGGTGCCGGGAACGACCGACCGCGTCTTGCCTTGGGACTGGAAACAGCCGCCACGGGCACTGACGGTGAACCACCCAGCGGCTCGTCCCTGGCCGAGGAGCCGCATCCGAGAGGGGCCACCCGCCATCAACTCGCAGCCTAAAGGCCCGCCGAAGTCGCGGATCAAGAACACCCAGGCTGGTTGTGTGATCTCGTCCTGAAACCCTCGCAAGCAGTCGATAACGATGCTGACGCGGGTGCCAACCGGGCCGTGGTCAGGCACAACGACGCCATGCGGCACGGTGCCGGGGAGTCCTCCGCCGCACGATTGCGTGTGCAGAACCTGTTCCCGCGCCTTGTGCAGCGCGGCGGTCACTCGCTGGGAGTGACGTTGCGTAGCGGCGATCTGACTCGCCAACCGGATGTTTCGGGTCGTGGCAGCGTTCAAATCGCGCACGGCCCTGTCACGCGCTCCGGTCACGTGCACGGCGACGACAGCGAGCGTGACCACCGCTGCGGCCAACCCCGCCGCCAAGAACACCACCGGCCGTCGTCCCACCACCTGACGACCGTACCACGGACAATGAGCCACCGAACCGCGTGCGCGGCCCGTTGGCGGTTTGATGCGCTGAGGATGAGTTGCAGTAGCCTTGGCTCGATGGCGAACGTCGCGTTGCGCCCTGGGACCGCGAGTGATCGTGGTTTCCTGCGAGAGATGCTGTATGAGGCGGTCTGGCCGGTGTCGCCGCGACCTCCGATCACGGCGCTCGATGGTCGAACTGATCTGCTGGGGACGCTGCCGGACTGGTCGCGGCGTGGAGATGGCGCGGTGATCGCAGACTGCGAGGGTGTCTTGGTCGGGGCGGCGTGGTATCGATTGTTCACCGTCGATGACCACGCCTACGGGTTCGTCGATGCCGAGACGCCAGAACTGGGAATCGCGGTACGCCCGGACTGGCGTGGCCGAGGAATCGGCCGCAGCCTCCTATCCGCGCTCGTTGCGAGTGCCAGCGTCGAAGGGCATCCCCGCCTCAGCCTCTGCACCGAGCGCGGAAACGCTAGAGCTTTGCACGTGTACGAGTCGCTCGGGTTTCGGATCGTCGGCTCGGTGCCCGACACCGATGACCAGGGCATCATCATGGCAACCGTCAGGCACCGATCGCGCCCTAACCGCTGATCGAGGCGCGATCCATCGACGTGTTCTCGCGACGTGCGCTGCGAACGCCGCCGACGCTCGCTATCGGCGCGTGCGAGTCCTTCCTTCAGGTCGATCGCCGTACCCGTCGCGCGAACCATCCTCCGGTCGCGCCGACAAGCCATCCGCCCAGGTTGAGTCCAAGCACCGCGACCGGAAGGGGCGGCCACCACCATCGCCCCCAGATGTATTCGCAGTCCCCACAGTCCTTATGGTTGGGGTCGGTGCCCGCAGTCAGCAGGCTGAGGGCGAACCACGCTGCCGTGAGCACGACTCCAAGCAGAACCACGGCCCCGTAGCGGCGGCGAGTGGTGGCGCTGGCAACGGCGATAGCGAAGGCGATCACGAAAGCGCCGCCACCGAGGTACAGCAAGCCGGTCACGTCAGAGCGATCCGTGACCAGTCACCGGGCTCGATGTACACACGCGATCCCCTGCTAATTGACGTTGGATGGGTTCCACCAGGGCCTGTTCATCCGAGCAGCGCCGCCATCAGCCGGCACGCCCGACACTGGTTCGACGGGGCTGCTCTTCTGTGTCGTGCCAAGGGTCAGACCTGTTTATCTCCGTTGTAAAACCGGTAGCAGCCATCGTTCTGAACCACCACGTAGTCGTAGGTCGTCGAGAACGCGGAGTGCGGGCCATGCCCATCCCAAGACGAACGCCGACCAGCACAACCATCGACCGCCAGATCGGTACAACGCTCCCGCCACATACCTACCGACGCTACACGCCTGGGAAGGGTTCCACCAACCTCGCCCGCTCCTTCACGGCGTGGACAAGGCTATCCCGAGTCGCCTGCCGACTTCCAGAGCCGCCACCGGTACCAGGTCGCGCCCAGGCCCACTGCCAGCAGTGCCACGTCCATGCCACTCGCCGCCCAGAAAGAGTCGCGTGGATGCCGAGCGAAAGCACGATAGTTCTGGTTAGCAAGTCGTCGAACGGGACGCCGGGCGCACCACAGTCCAGGAACCAGGGCCACGACCGAGCGGAAGCGGCGTCGGTGTTATGGATCCGCTGGCGACGCTGAGCACGCTCCAGACGTCGGGGTGAGACGCCGTTACGACCAGGGCGCGGCCGTCGTCGAGCGCTAGGAGGGCGCCGAGGATAGCGCCGTCGCCCGGGTCGTGCACGATCCGATACCTTGTCACCGTTCGTGAGGTGGGAGCTGGGCACAGCGACCACAGCCGCACGGTTGCGTAGGCCGCGGCCGCGGCCGCTGAGGCGACCAGCACGCTGCGCGGCGTCAGCCACGCCGGTGGGAAATCCCCGTCGGACTGCCCGATTGAAAGGAACCGTGACCAGTGAAGTACGTCGCCACGCAACCCCATATCCTGGTCGTACAGCATCTCGAATGTCGGCGGCCCCACCTGCCGCAACACCGTCAGTTCGCTGTTGGCCGATCCCGGATACCCTGTCGCGACATCTGGCGTCTCACCTCCGTGGAGTTGAACCGCTACCGCAGCCGAGGTGTCAGGCGACGTCTGCATCCAGAGTCGCCGAGCGCCCGAGTCTGATGTCGTGAAGAACCAGCGCGGCTGGGCCGCGCGATTGCCCGGCGGTCGCAGGAACACAGGCTGCTGGTAGAGCTGTCCCGCGTAGAGGGTCGTGATGCGGCCGTCCGGGCGCAGGTCGTATACCGCCTGTCGATTGCCCGATCCGGCGACGTAGCCGAGTTCATGTCCAATCGGCGAGGCCGCAACCGTCACCACACGCAACTTCGGATGCAACCAGAGGAGCCGACGGCGGCCGTCAAGCCTGTAGCCCCAGAGGCGCGTGCCGTCGTCATAGAGCAGCGTGCCCGGCGCAACAGCCGTCGCCGGCCAGTGGCTGCCAAGCAGATTCGGCGTTGAGTTCGACGCGGCGGTACTCGTCGTCGGAATCGAAGCCGAACCTGCACCTTGGTGCCCGCACGCCGAGAGCAGCGCGCACGCGGTGACACCGAAGAGGAGTCGCTTCCCCATCGGGCGGCACCTATCGAACCATTGCAACATCGGAAGATCTTAACCCGGCCCGCCGGTCGGAGTGCGCCCGCAGCGTGTCGATTGTGTATCAGCGTCAGCGTTGCGGCGTGGCGATTCCCCGGGCGTTCCGGCCCCACCAACAGGAGGGAGTGAAGACGGGGCCCGCAGCTTTAGAAGCGATCAACAGACGGAAGTGCGGCCTGGCCGAACAACGGCCGTCTCTACCAAACTCAGCGAGATGCGGTTGGCCAGCGCTACGTACTCGGCGCGCGGAGGGCGCCATGTGCCAGGAACGCGCGGCTGGCAGAAGCGACCTGCGCCCCCACCATCAGCGCCAGGTGCGCCGCCGCATGCGCCGCCACGTGATGGTGCTGACCATCTCGCGAACGACCGCCCCGAATCCGTGGGTCACCAGGGTCATTGTCTGGCCGGTGTTCGCTACGACCTTGACCGCCGGGAACCGGGTGATGGCCACGCGCCATCAGGTCACGCATAACCCGCCCCTCACCACACCCGACCTCCAGTGTCCGTCGCCCAGGCGCACGGCCGATCTGGTCGAAGAACTCGACGTTTCGCAGGCGGGCGTACCGAACCTTGGCCCCAGTGGCGGACCGCCCGCGCAGCGGCAGTCGTGGTAGGAACGTACCTCGCATCGGTCTGTCGCCCACACGCCTTCGGCGCGACACGGTGATTGTCGGGGCGAGGGGGTGACCCCCGCCCCGACATGAAGGGCTACCGAGTTAGTCGCACGGTTGCTTGCGCCGTGCTGGACACCCCGACGCCGTAGTTGGGGTCATAGCCGCTGGCGGTGATGGTGGCCGCGGCTTTGGCTGGGTTGAATGGTGCGCTACTGTTGGGCGCGATGGTCATCGTCCAGGTGGTCGGCGTGGTCGAGCAGGACACCTGTTGGCTGCCAGATCCGCTGACCAGCAGGGTGCGGGAGGCGCGCTGCGTCAAGGATCCGTCGAGGTTCACGTTTACCGCCTCGTTGCAGGTGACGGTGCCAGTGATCGTGGCGTTGCCGGTGACCCGACTGACGGTGCCCTTCGACGCGATCTTGAACGTTACCGCCAGCGCCGGGGGAGGTGGCGGATTGTCGATGCGGATCTCGCCCCGCAGTGCCTGCGTCGCACCTTCGCAGTGCTGCTCGAACGTCGCGTCGAAGGTTTGCACGTACCCGCTGGGGCCATACACCGCATCAAGGACGGTGAAGGTGCCGATCGACTGGTTGCACCCACGACCGTTCCCGAATATCGAGAGGCCAGGGCCAGCGCCGTTGAAGGGGTAGCGAGTGGCGTCGGTGTAGGTGCCAGGGACAAGCTGTTGACCATCGGGTGCCTGCATGTCCACATACCACCAGTCACCGTTGTAGCCCGTGATGCTCGCGGTGAACGTGTGCCCGTCGCTTTGCGCGGAGATCTCATCAGGCGGTACGGTGTAGAGATACTCTTGGCCTCCTCCGATGTAGTCACCCACGAGAGAGAACGAGCCGTACGCGGCCCCCCTTGCCGAGTTGCAAGAGGGAACCCTCGGCAGGCGACGGCCCCACCGACAGCAATCTCAGCAAACCCTATCTCGCACTTGCCCTCGTCCCTTGCTCGCCCGCCCGTGGTGGGATTTGGCAGCCAGGCAGCCCACGACGCAGCCGTGTTGATGGGGCAGTAGGCCGGTCAGAGGCGGCCCTCGACTGGCGCGGCGTTGGCTCCGCGATTCCTCAGGTTCATGGCCGTTGGGATCAGGGTTCGGCTGGGTAGGGCGGATCGATGCTGAGTTCCTCCGGTCTGAGTTCCTTTATCGGTCTGCCTTGCTCGCGGCGCATTATGCGGTCGTGTGCGAGCAGCCTCGGCGTGCCAGTGCCGTAGCCGCCGCTGGCGAGCCACCACCACCGTCCGCGCTGGATCGCCGCGCTACGCCGACCAGTCCCAGGAGCCGTTGCACGGTCGAGGCGGAGCAGTGCCTGCATAAAGGCTTGAAGGCCGGTGGAGTCGATGAAATCCACGTGGCTGCTGGCGGAGCGTTCTACGACGCCTTGGAATCGCTCCTTGGCGTCAACGTCCATCTGTCCCCTGACAGACCACCACGAGCCGCCCTTGGCCTGGCCGGCGGTGAGGCCCGGCGGTGCAAGCGGTCACTGTACCGGCAAGGCGGAATCGAAGCTCAGGGACACGAAGTCAAGCGGGTGGCTCTGGGTGGCCGTGCACGTCGGGAGTCGTCCCGGGGTTTCCCGGCTTGCCCTGAGCGGGTCGTGCCGGTGGTTCAGGCGTGGACGGGCCGTCAGCCTCAGGCCGCTCGCCCTCTCCCTGCTTGTGGCCCTCGTCGCCTCATGCCCCATATCGTGCACTTTTCCTCTCAGTGCATTTCGCCCAAACCGTCAGGCCTGGGGGGTTGTAAGTGGCTGATGCTCCCCACTCTTTGACCCCCTGCCCACCGGAGCGTGTCCTGCCTAGCCTGTACCAGGCCACGTGATCGCCAAACACGCGACGGCGGGCAGAGGAACATCATGTGGCTCGGCGCTTTGATACCGGCCGACTGACGGTGCGCGGCGTAAGCTGGCCGAGTGAGCGACAGTCTGGCACACAGCTATACCAATACCTGCTGGGTCGTGGGCGACCGCTTCCATAAGCGGTATGAGGGCTCGGATGCGGCGCAGCGCATGCGGGTCGAGTTGGAGGCGTTGGAACAGGTCGCCGGCCGGATCCCGGTGCCAGCCGTGCTCGACTGCAACGAGCGGCGGCGAGAGGTGACCTTCGCGCGGGTTGCGGGGGAGAACGGCCAGGACTTGATCGAAAGGGGTTGTGCGAACTTGGCGCTGGCTGCGGCCGGACGTACCCTGCGCGCCCTCCATTCGTCGGCCGGGCCGACGCTGGTGCATGGCGACTACGGGCCACAGAACCTGCTGCACGATCCCGCCACATGCGAGGTGGTGGCGGTGGTCGATTGGGAGTTCGCCCACCTGGGCGACCCCGTGGACGACTTGGCCTGGGCTGAGTGGATCGTGCGCTTGCACCACCCGGCAGCGGTTGGTGCCGTCACAAAACTGCTGGCAGCCTACGGCTCGGATCCGGGCTGGGACACCCGGCACACCTCGATGCTCGCCGCCTGCCAGCGACTGCGCCTTCACGGCGAGCGCTTCAACGACTACGCCGCAGCCACGCTGTGGACAAGCCGAGAGGCAGCAACCGCCAACTGGCAGTCAGACCCGACGACCTAGGAGGCCCAAGCTCGTCCTCGGCAAAAGATCGGGCACCCCACCCCTCGCGCACCCCCTGTCCAAGTTGGTGCGGAGTCTCATCAGCACGAATGAGCCTCGCCGGCGGCAGGTTCAGCACGTGACTGCCTGCGCCGCCCGGCCAGAAGCCCTTGGAGCCGTTCTGCGGCCCGCAATGCAGGAGCGGTGGGTTCTCAAGGTCGTCCCGACGTGCCAAGGCGGCAGATGGCTGCGGCAGAGGGCTGCGGCAGCGGCCCAGAGAAGCCGCGTTCCGCAAGGCTCCCACATCGGGCCAGCCCAGCGACCTGATGCTCGCTGTGCTCAGACCTTGTTACCCCCGGAGTTACCCCCACGCCCGGTCTTCGCTCAACCAAGCCCCTGGTGAAGGCTGGGCTCAGACCTCCATGATCTCGGCCTCTTTGGCCTTCAGCGCAGCGTCGATCGCCTGCACGTGCTCGTCCGTCACCTTCTGCAACCTGTCCTCAGCACGATGCACCTCATCCGCGCCGGTCTCGCCGTTCTTCTCCGCCTCCTTGAGGTGGTTGAGCGCGTCGCGGCGCACGTTGCGCGCCGCCACCCGCCCCTCCTCCGCCAGGTGGCGCACCTGCTTGACCAGCTCCTTGCGCCGCTCCTCTGTCAGCTGCGGGATCGGCAGCCGCACGACCTGGCCGTCGTTCGCCGGCGTCAGGCCCAGGTCGGACTCCATGATCGCCTTCTCGATGTCGCGCATGATCGACTTGTCGAACGGCGTGATCGTCAGCAGCCGCGGCTCGGGCACGCTGATCGTGGCCACCTGGTTGATCGGCATCTTGGTGCCGTACGCCGTCACCTGCACCCGCTCCAGCAGGGCCGCCGATGCGCGGCCGGTGCGGATGGTGGTGAACTCGTGCTTCGTAGCCTCGACCGTCTTGACCATGCGGCGGGAGGCATCGTTGATGACGTCGTCGATCATTGGGGCACCTGCACGGGAAGACCTCCGGGGACGCTCGAGATGATGGTTCCGAGCCGCTCGCCGCGCGCGATGCGGGCGATGTTGTGCTCGTCGTCGAGATTAAACACGTACAGCGGCAGACCGTTGTCCATGCACAACGAGAGCGCCGTGGTATCCATCACCCGCAGACCGCGCTCGATCGCCTCGATGTGGGTCAGCTGCGGGATCAGGCGGGCGTCGGGATGCGTGCGCGGGTCGGCATCGAGCACGCCCTCGACGCCGTTCTTTCCCATCAGGATGGCCTGGGCGGCGATCTCGAGCGCCCGCAGCGCGGCCGCGGTGTCGGTGGTGAAGTACGGGTTGCCGGTACCGGCCGCGAAGATCACCACGCGCCCCTTCTCGAGGTGGCGCATCGCACGCCTGCGGATGTAGGGCTCGGCCACCTCGGACACGTCGATCGCGGACATCACCCGGGTGAACACACCCAGCTTCTCCAGCGCATCCTGCACCGTCAGCGCGTTCAGCACCGTCGCCAGCATGCCGGCATAGTCAGCCGTGGCGCGATCCATGCCCCGCGCCGCCTCTTGGGTGCCGCGCAGAATGTTGCCGCCGCCGACAACGATCGCGATCTCGACGCCGGTCTGCTGCACCTCTTGCACGGCTCGCGCGATCGCGGCGATGCGATCGGGATCCTGCCCGTAGGAGCGCTCACCCATCAGCGCCTCTCCGGACAGCTTCAGCAACACGCGGCTGAAGGCTGGCTTGGAGCTCACTCCGCGCCCACCTCGAACCGCGCGAAGCGCTTGATCTCGATGTTCTCGCCGATCGTGCCGGCCAGCTCAGCCCGGAGCGTCTCGATCGTCTTGCCGTCGTGCTCGGGCTTGATCGAGGGCTGGTTCAAGAGCACGATCTCGGCCAGCGACTTGTTCCACATGCCCTCGGCGATCTTGTCGACCATCTTCTCCGGCTTGCCGTCGGCGATCGCCTTGCCGCGGCAGATCTCGAGCTCCTGCTGCTTGAACTCATCCGAGATCTCCTCCTGCGAGACGAACTGGAGGTTGCGGCCGGCGGCGATCTGCAGCGCCACGTCGCGTGTGAACGCCTTGAACGTCTCGTTGCGGGCGACGAAATCGGTCTCGCAGCCGACCTCGACCATCGCGCCGATCGTGCCGGTGGCGTGGATGTAGCTCTCGACCGCGCCCTGTCCCGTGCCTCGGCCGGCGCGCTTGCCGGCCGACGCCAGTCCCTTCTCGCGCAGCCACTTCTTGGCCTCGGCCATATCGCCCTGCGTCTCCTCCAGGGCGCGCTTGCAGTCCATCATTCCGGCCTGGGTCTCCTCGCGGAGCTGCTTCACCTCGGCCGCGCTGGGCTTGTACGCCACGTCACTCACCTGTCTTGTTCTCGCTTGGTGTCGGTTCGTCGGCGGCCGCCGACACGGCGACGGCCTCGGGCTCGGCCGCGGGGGGCTGCGGTGGGGCCTCGGGCGGCGCGGCGTCTGCGGCTGTGGCATCCGCACTCTCGGCGGCTGCGGCTGCAGCTGCGGCGGCGGCCTCGGCGGCTTCCACCTCTGCTGCGGCAGCTGCTGCGGCTGCGGCTGCCTCCATCTCGGCCGCCCTCACCTTCAGCTGGCCCTCGGCAACCGCGTCGGCCAGCACGCGGATGATCAGACCGGCCGAGCGGATGGCATCGTCGTTGCCAGGAATGATGAAGTCGGCGTCATCGGGATCGCAGTTGGTGTCCACCAACCCGATCACGGTGATGTTGAGGCGACGCGCCTCGCGCACCGCCAGCGCCTCCTTCTTCATGTCGATCACGACCATCGCGTCGGGCAGCTTGCGCGTGTCGGCCAGGCCACCAAGGTTGGTCTCGAGCTTCTCCAGCTCCGACAGCGTCGCCTGCCGTTCCTTGGTCGGGAGCAGGTCGAGCTGGCCCTCGGTCTTCTGGCGGCGCAGCTCGTGCAGGGCCGCGATACGATCCTGGATCGTGCGGTAGTTGGTCAGCAGACCACCCAGCCAGCGGTGGTTGACGTACGGCTGCTGGACGCGGCGGGCGTGCTCCTCGACCGCATCCTGGCACTGCTTCTTGGTGCCCACGAACAGCACCGATCCGCCACGCTCCGAGATGTTGCGGACGTAGTCGTAGGCGTCCTGCAGCATGACGATCGTCTGCTGCAGGTCGATGATGTAGATACCGCCGCGCTCGCCGAAGATGAACCGGCGCATCTTGGGGTTCCAACGCCGTGTCTGATGGCCGAAATGGACGCCGGCCTCCAGCAGCTCTCGCATGGTGACTGCGGGCATGCGCAATCGCCTCCTTGCAGAATCGGTTGAAGTGATGATCTCCGGTGGAGGCGTCCGGAGCCACGAGCTGCGTCGGGGCACCGCCGGTCGCCATTCATCCGCCGGGTTGCGGGTGGGTACGAAAAGCGGGTGGAGTCTAGCCGATCCTGGCCAGATTGAGCGCCGCCGCGAGATCCGCCGGCAGCGGCGCGCTCACGTCCAGCGCCTCGTCCGTCCACGGGTGGGCGAACCGCAGCCGCGCAGCATGGAGGAACTGCCGCTGCAGCCCCAGCTCCTCACCATGGCCGTACACCGGGTCGCCGACGACCGGATGGCCGACCGCGGCCAGATGTACGCGGATCTGGTGCGTACGGCCGGTCTCCAGCTCGATATCGAGCAGGCTGTGGCCTGACAGCGCCTCGGCGATCGCGAAGTGGGTGACGGCCGGCCGGGGGACGTCCGAGTCCAGCGAGACGCGGGTCGGATCGCGGCGGTCGCGGCCGATTGGCGCCTCTATCGTGCCACGGCGCGACGGCGGTCGGCCGCGCACCAGCGCCACATAGCTGCGATGTATCCGCCTGCGCTTCAGCATCGCCTGCAGCCGTGCCAGCGTGCGGTCGTCGCGGGCAACCACCAGCAGGCCCGACGTGTCACGGTCGAGTCGATGCACGATGCCCGGCCGGATGCCCTCGCCGCCCACCTCGTGCAGCAGGCCCTGCACGAGCGTCGGCCCGCGGTAGCCGGGGACGCCGTGCACCAGCAGCCCGGCCGGCTTCTCGACCACGAGGAGGCGCTGGTCGCGATACAGCACGGGAATGCCCAGATCGAGCGGCTCAAGAGTGGTCTGCGTCTGCTCGGGAGCCGGGTAGCTGACCTCGGCACCGGCCACCAGCGTGAACGACTTGGGTCGCGCACGCCCGTCCACCATCACCAGGCCACTCTCGACCAGTCGCTCGGCCTGCGCCCGCGAGCCCACCTCCTCGCGACCGGCCAGAAAGCGGTCCAGCCGCTGACCGGCCGATTCTGCCGGCACCACCACCTGCGTCATCAGATCAGCTCGCCGGGCGCGCCGCCTGACGGCTGCACCGGCTGGACCTGCCGCTCGGCCCGGCTGATGCCGATCAAGAGCAGCCCCACTCCGAGCACGATGAAGGTGTCGGCCAGGTTGAAGGTCGGCCAGTGGGTGAGGTGGATGAAGTCGGTCACGTAGCCGTTCCGGATCCGGTCGGCCAGATTCGAGATGCTGCCGCCGATCAGCAGACCCAGCGCGACCGGAAACAGCGGGTGACGCGAGCCGGCGCGGGCGAAGTGAGCGAACATCCACACCACCGCCACCGCGGTCAGCAGCGTGATCACCTCCAGCCGGCCCGGGAAGATGCCGAACGCGATGCCGGTGTTGCGCAGGTGCGTCAGGTCGACGCCGGGCAGCACGCGGCGTGCCTCACCCAGCGTCAGGTCGCGCGTCACCAGCCGCTTGGTCAGCTGGTCGGCGGCGATCGCAGCCGCGGCGACCGCCAGCAGCCCCGCCCACTGCAGCGAGCCGGCCGTGCGCGGCGGCGGCTCGACCGGGGGCAGCTGCTCGATCAGCCCCGTTCCTCAAGCCGTTTGCACTCGATGCACTTCGCGGCATAGGGCAGCGCGGACAGCCGTTCGTCGCCGATCGGCTTGTCACAGCGCACGCAGCTTCCATAGGTGCCGGCATCGAGCCGGCCGAGCGCGGCATCGATCTCGGCCAGCAGGTGCTCGGCGTTCTCCTCCAGCGACTGCTCGATCTCGCGGTCGACGGTCTCGGTGGCGCTGTCTGCAAGATGCGAATCATTGCCGTCCTCGTCGAACGAGTCCTCGATCGAGTGGGAGAGGTCGTCGTGCAGGGCGGCAGCCTCGGCCAGCACCCGCGCCCGCTCGTCGGTGAGACGATCGCGCGCCACCTTCAGGTCCGTGCTCACGGCGCCGCCACCCCTCCCTGCCACTCCTCACAGTGCCGAGCGACCACCGCGGAGCGGGCCGCTCCGGGCGAGACTCGCAGCAGGATTCGGGTGCAGTGGTCGGACACGATGGGCAACGCGGGAAACGTTCAAGGACGCATCGAGTATAGCCAGACACCCGGTATGGGACGGCAGATCGCAAACCCCGCCGCACTGCGTCGCCTGCGCCCACAGCTCGTCCGTCATCGCCGCCCTGCCCTCGTCAGCGGCCGGGATGCCGGCGACGCTTGCCGATCTTCATCCCACCCTCGTCGGGATGGTAATGACCGGGCTCGTCCTCGCGGAACATGCTGACCACGCCGTTGGTCTCCAGGATCGCGGTGTGGACGGCGCCCAGGTCGGGGAAGCCCTGCCGGCGAGCGATCGAGCGCAGCTCCGGCAGCGAGATGTTCTCGCGCCGCAGCGTCGACACGCGCAGCTTGCCGTCCTCGATCAACGTCGACGGCGAGCCCTCGAGCAGGGTCGAGAAGGTCGGCGAGAGGAAGACGCCGCGCGACACGAGCACGTTCATCGCCATCAGCGTCGTCGCCCCGATCACCGCCCCCGTGACGCTGTTATCTGTCCCGATGACGCCGTTCTGGACGGCGTTTGCGACCAGCAGCAGCACCGCCAGGTCGAGCGTGTTCCACTGCCCCAGCTCGCGCTTTCCGGCCAGCCGAAACGCGATCACCAGGAATGCGTAGACCAGCAGCGCTCGCAGCACCTTCTCGCTGACGGGCACAGGAAGGCTGAAGATTGCGTGCCACATCGGCGATCGGCCGGTCTAGGACACGGCCGTGAGCTCGACCGCAGAAGGTGCCGCGAGCATCTCTTCGTGATCGCGTACCGACTGCAGGGTCGAGCCCAGCAGCGAGCGCAGCCTGGTACGGAACTGCGTCTCGTCGGCTCGCAGCCGCTCGACCTCGCGTCGCACCTGCTCGCGCTCGGCGTACGTCTTGTGGATGATCTCGCGCGCGCGGGCCTCCGCCTCGCGCACGGTCAGCTCGGCGTCGTGCGACGCCTGGGCGCGCATCTCGTCGGCTGTTCGCTGCGCCGTGACCAGCGCGTCGCGCATCGCCTGCTCGGTGTCGCGCAGCTCGCCCAGCGCCGTCTCGAGCTCGTGCACGCGATCCTCGAGGTTGGCGCGGTCGCGCCACACCGTCTCGAACGCCGACGTGGCATTGATCATGATCTGGTCGACCTCGGCCACGCGGTAGCCGAGGATGCGCCGCTTGGGGCGCTGGTGTCTGAGTTCTACGGGTGAGAGTGACATGGGGCCGGTTTCGACGGCCCGCCGATGACTCCTGCCGGCCGCTAGCGAAAGCTCTCGAGCACGGTGATCGCGAGGTTATGGGCGATGAACAGCACGACGATCGCCAGCATCGGAGAGAGGTCGAGTCCGCCGAAGGGAGGTATCACGCGCCGGAACGCCCGCAGGTAGGGCTCGACCGTGTCGTGCAGGAAGCCGCGCAGGCGGCCGATCCAGACGTTGTAGGGAAGCTGCAGCCACGACATCAGGATGTAGATGAAGATCAGCGCCGTGTAGACGTAGTACAGCGAGCTGACGAAGTGTTCGAGGGTCGTGATCATCGCCGGCTCACCCCAACTCCCCGGCCCGCCGCATCGCGGCCACGACGCTGTCGATGATCGCGCCGCGCACGCTCTGGCGCTCCATCTCGGCCAGGCCGGCGGCGGCGGTGCCGCCCGGCGACGTCACCATCCGGCGCAGCACGCTGCACGGAACGTCCTCCTCGTGTA
Source organism: Gaiellales bacterium (assembly GCA_038212095.1). Classification (GTDB taxonomy): domain Bacteria; phylum Actinomycetota; class Thermoleophilia; order Gaiellales; family JAICJC01; genus JAICYJ01. The sequence goes on from JBBQUW010000005.1 coordinate 34,374, forward strand.
GCAGCCCGGCCGTTCCCGAGATCGTGGACAGGATCAGCTTGCGGGCGTCGGTGTAGCTGAGGCCACAGACGATGCCCGCGTCCTCGAACGCCTCCACGATCAGGCCCAGGAACGCGGGTCCCGAGCCCGAGAGCGCGGTCGCGGCATCGAACTGGCGCTCTTCCAAGGGCACCAGTTCGCCCAGCATCCGGAACGCCTCCAGCACGGTCTGCTCCGCCGTGGTATCGATGAAGCGGCCCGCGGAGTAGGCCAGCGTGCCCATTCCGACCTGGACGCCCACATTGGGCATGAAGCGAAACACCGGCGCGTCGACGTCGAGGATCGTCTCCAGCGTGGCCGTCCTGACGCCGGCGGCGACCGACGCGATGGCCTTGGTGGGTGTGATCAACTCGCCCACCTCGCGCAGCACGCGCTCCACGTCGATCGGCTTGACGCACAGCACGACGACGTCGGCGTCGCGCACCAGATCGGCGTTGTCGGCGACGTGGCGGACGCCGTGGTCTCGTGCCAGCCGTTCGGCGCGGCCCGAGCCGCGGTCGGTCACCAGCAGCCGGCCCGCCATCCCCGGATCGGCGCGCACCCAGCCGCGCACCATGGCCGAGGCCATGTTGCCGGCGCCGAGCAGGCCGAGCGTGGGTTTGGCGGGTGCGCTCATGGAGCCAAGAGCGTACCGGAGCGGGACTCGCCGGGCGGTAACCGCTCTACAGTCACCGGCATCGTGGTGCAGATCCCGCAGCAACTGGCCGAGAACGTGCCCCACTGGATGGGCGAGCGTGGCCGGGCCTGGCTAGCCGCGCTGCCAGAGCTGGTGGCCGAGGTCGCCGCGCGCTGGCGCGTCGAGGTTGGGCCGGTGTTCGAAGACGGCGGGGCGGTGTCGTGGGTGGCGCCGGCCACCCGGGAGGATGGAACCGCGGCAGTGGTGAAGTGTTTCTTCCCGACGTCGAGAACCGCCACGAGGCGGAGGCGCTGGTGCACTATGACGGCCGCGGCGCGGTGCGGTTACTCGACCACGCCGAGGGCGCCCTGCTGCTCGAGCGTGCGCTGCCGGGCACGTCGCTATGGGATGTGGCGGACGAGGAAGCGGCGGCCACCGTCGTCGCCGGCCTGTTGATCCAGATTTGGCGGCCGGCGCCCGAGACCTCTCCTCACAGGTCGCTTGCGGAGGTCGCGGCCGGTTGGGCGGATGAGATCCCGGCCACGTGGCTGGCGCTCGGACGCCCATTCGAGCGGTCGCTGGTCGATCGCGCCGTGGACGCGCTGACGACGCTCGGAGCAGATCAGGGAGAGCAGGTGCTCCTGCACCAGGATCTGCACGGCGGCAATGTGCTGCAGGCCGAGCGCGAGCCATGGCTGGTGATCGATCCCAAGCCGCTGATCGGCGAGCGCGCGTTCGACCTGGCCTCGCTGCTGCGCGACCGCCGCGAGAGCCTGGCCGCCGATCCCGACCCGGGGAGGCGGGTGCGACGGCGGCTCGACCTGCTGGCAGCCGAAACCGGTCTCGACCGCGAGCGGCTGCGCGGCTGGGGAATCGCCCACGCGCTGGCGTGGGGCATGGATACCACAGAGGCGGAATCGATCATGGTGGCCTGCGCTCGCTGGCTGGCCGAGGCGTAGCGGCGGCTGCAAACCGTCGCCTCAGGGCGTCGCTTCGGTCGGGCCGTGCGGAGCACTCTCCCTCCCTCGCTCCTTGTGATGCTCGGTTTTCGCTCGCCGACTCGACCCGTGGCGGATCGTCGAACCCTCGCCGGTGCCTGGCTCCAACGCCGGGCGCCAGCCAATGGCAGCGGGAACCTAGTCCGACTCCAGCGAACGCCTCAACGACTCGACGGTTCGGGCTCGCTCGCTTCTCGCCAACAGGGCCGCAACCGGCTTCATTAGCCGCATCACTCCGAAGAGCTCAGCCTCCGCGACGTGATGAAGGATCGTCGTGTCGCCGTCCGCCTCGAGCATGTAGCTCGGTCGCGCCTCCATCAGGTCAGAGCCGAACCAGCGGAGGGTCTCGCGGAAGCCGATCCGCGCCGGTGACTCGTACTCGGCCACTTCACCGCGGAAGGTGCCCATCCACGTGGAATCGACGTACGCCGTTCCCTGGCCGAGAGGGCCGTCAGAGGTTTGTCCGGACCGGCGGAACAACCCTGTGCGGCGCATCCATGTTCTGTACCCATCCAGGTCGGCCAAGAGCGCGAACACGTCGCCGACCGGTCGGTCGATCGTCGTGCGCATCTGGTACCGAACGGTGGTGCTGGCTCTCTTCGTCAACTGCGCGATCATGGCGATCTCCTCTACTAGTTAGCACGATCGTTCGTGCGTAATCATACTACGACCGATCGTGCTAAGTCGCAAACGCCCCGCCACTCCGAGCCTGCCTCGCCGCGACAAAGCCAGGCGACGGTTTGCAGCCCGCCGCGACCGGCGAGCGAAAAGCGAGCCTGGCAAGGAGCAAGGGAGGCACAGTGCTTCGCACGGGCCGACCGCAGCGACACCGCGAGGCGACGCTTTGCAGCCGCCGCGACCTAGTACTGGTTGAAGAAGCCCCGCTCCATCAACGACGCCTTATCCTCCGCCGAAACCTTGACGTGAGCCGGCGTCAGCAGGAAGACGCGGTCGGCGACGCGCTGCATGCTGCCGTCAAGCGCGTAGGTGAGCCCACTCGAGAAGTCGATCAACCGCTTTGCGAGGTCGGAGTCCGCCGTTTGCAGGTTGATGATCACCGGCACGTCCGCCTTCAGCTTGTCGGCCACCTTCTGGGCGTCGTTGAACGACTTGGGCACGATCAACTCCACCTGTGAGGCGTGGCGCTGGCCGCCGTTCTGGATCGGCGTCGGCCGCTCGCGGCCGCGGCCGCGGCCCGACCGCGGTGGCTCGTCCGAGAAGATCTCGTCGAACTCGACACCCGCCCGCCGGCGGGGGTTGAGGCGACGGACGTTGGGCCGTTCGTTGTAGCGGCTCTCGAGATCCTCGTGAGCCGCAGACCCGTCGTCGTCGAAATACTCGTCGTCCCAGTCCTCCTCCTTGATGCCGAAGTAGACCTGGGTTCGATGCCACATATCGCGGACGCTCATACTCGCACCACTCTACCGCCCATACAGGACGCTCCCCACCCGTACGATCGTGGCGCCCTCCTGGGCAGCCACCTGGTAGTCCTGGCTGGTGCCCATCGAGAGCTGTTCGAACCGGTGCCGTCCGCGCCAGGCCGGCTCCAGCCGATCGCGCAGATCACGCAGCTCGGCAAACCAGGGACGCGCCGCCGCCGGATCGTCGGTCAGCGGCGGCATTGTCATCAGCCCGTCGAAGCGCAGACGCTCGAGCTCAGCGACCTGCTCCAGGAAGGCATCCACCTCGGCGGTGGCGACGCCCGCCTTGGAGGCTTCGCCGGCCAGGTTGACCTGCAGCAGGCAGGACGCGGTCGTGGCCGCCCGCTCGTGGATCTGGCGGCAGGCCGATAGCGAGTCGACGGCATGGATCAGCCGAACCCGCCCCACGATGTCGCGCACCTTGCGGCTCTGCAGGTGGCCGATGAAGTCCCAGGTGAACAGATCGCCATGCAGCGCCTGCTTCTCGACCATCGCATCGCTGCGGTTCTCACCCACCAGCGTGATGCCGGCCTCGCGCAGCGCGGGTAGCTCATCGGCGGTGACGTACTTGGTGGCGGCCAGGATCTCGACCGACTCTCCCACCCGCTCGCGGACGAGGGCGAGGTTGGCGGCCACCCGCTGCGGATCAAGCACGGACGCCCACCACGCCCTGGCGCCCGGTGATGCCGCGGTCGCGGCGGTGGGAGAAGTAGCGATCCGGATTGCAGATGGTGCACTCCCCCGCCACGTCCACCCGTTCGGCGCCGGCGGCGTGCAGCGCGCGCTCGGCGCACAGCCACAGATCGGCCCGTCCCTCGTGCACCACGTCGGCGCCGTAGCTCGCCGTCAGCGGCGCCGCCACGTCGTCACCCACCTCATAGCAGCACGGGCCGGCGCCAGGCCCGACCGCTGCGGTCACCCGGCCGCCGACCGCGGCAACGCCGCCCTCGACGATGCCGGCAGCGAGTCCGCGCCAGCCGGCGTGCAGCAGCGCGAGCCGGCTGCCATCGGCGGCCGCGATCGCGACCGGCAGGCAGTCGGCGGTGAGCAGCGCCAGCGTCCGGTCGGGCAGGCTGGTCACCAGCCCGTCCGACTTGGGGAACGCCTCCGCTCCCGGCTCCAGGAAGCGTCCCGAGGCCGGCTGCTCGACCACCTCGCGCAGATCGCTGCCGTGTACCTGCCAGGCCATGGTGGCCGTCTCGCCGTCGCCGCCTATCGCGGCCACCGCGCGACGCCGGTTCTCGGCCACTCGCCACGCACGGTCAGCGGTCAACGCGCCCAGGTTGAGCGACGCGAACGCCTCCTGCGAGACGCCGCCGCGGCGACCGGTGAAGCCCACGGCCACTCCCTTCGGCGCCGCCGTCCAGCGCATCAGCGGCGCCTCGCCGCGGTCATCCCAGGAAAGGCCGCTCACAGCACCACCTCGACGCCCGGCACCGGGTGGCGGCTGGAGTACTCATACGCGCACGTGCCGGCTGACAGCCGAGCGGCGCGCCACCAGCCGCGCGGGCCGCGCCGCTGCACCTCGACCTCGATCACGGCGTGATCGGCGGTGTAGGAGTACACGCGGCCGCCATCTGGATCGCGGTAGGCCACGCCCACCAGATCGGCCAGCGCGCAGTGCACCTGGCCGTCGATGCGCAGGAAGGGGCCCCGAATCGAGAAGCGGTAGGTGTTGGGGCTGATGCGGGCCCGCGCCGATAGCCCCCGCAGCGCTCCGTGCAGCTCGTAGCGTTCGCCGGCGGCGACCACGGCGCCGGTTGACAGCACCGGCGCGACGCGACCAAACGTGGCGTAACGGCGGCTGACCACCTCGACGAAGTCCTCCGGCGTGGCGAACGCATTGCAGTGCACGCGGGCCGAGGACTCGGTGTGGCGCGTGCCCCAGGCGTGCAGCTGGTGCCCCGGCCACGAGCGCACGTCCAGCTCGCGGTTGCCGATCGCGAGCATACCGTTAACCCGCAGCGTGGGCTGGCTCACCACCGTCTCAGCCCTTCGCAGGCGGCCGCCGCCGCCATAGCCAAAGGGCTCGCCTGATGGCGTCCAGAGCAGGTCCCAGCGCGCCTCATCGACCTTGCCCTTGGCACTGGCCACGTCCAGCGCGTTTGGTCCGAGCGCCAGCGGGAAGCCCCCCGCGCCGGTCTGGAACTGGTCGAGCGCGAAGTTCTGACGGCGGGCGTAGGTGCGGCCCTCGGGGTCGCGGCCGACGAACCACAGCTCGGCGGTCGAGTCGCCGGGAGCCGCCTCGGACGGCACGTGGAAGCTGTGGCGGATCCAGGCCGATGCGGCGCTATGCGGGTCGACCAGCCTGAGGTGCCATGCTTCGTAGTGCCCGGGCTGGCCGTGCCAGCGGCTCGCGTTGGCAGTGGCGAGCCTCACCGCGGCACCTCGCCGGCCAGCTCGCGCGCCGCCGCCAGCTGCTGCTCGCGGTCGGCCAGCTCGCCGTTGCGGCGCCGCCGTAACAGCTCCGCCAGCAGCTCGCCGACGCGAGGCGACTCGGGGATGCCGAGCTGCTCGCGGAGGGTCGCGCCGTCGATGTCAAGGCCCAGGCCACGCAGACTGTCGAGGTACAGCTCGGCAGCCGCGGCGGACGCGCCTTCGCCGGCGGCAGCCATCAGCGCCACCTCCTCGGGCTGGACGGCCAGCAGCTCGGCCACCTGCGCCGGCTCGCCGGCCGCGGCCAGCGGCTCGCGCAGCCGCGGCGCCACCACCGCAGCCGCCGCAATCGCCCGCGAATCGCGCCGCCGCACGCGCAGACGCTCGAGCCACTGCTCGAGCTCATCGGCAGGCATCGACGCTGCGATCGCCGCCAGCCGCAGCCGCCAGGCCGGCAGGTCGGGGGCGTGGCGGGCGCGCAGCTGATCCAGCCTGGACACCAGCTCGACGGTCGCCGGCCCACAGTCCAGCGCCGGATGCACCGCCCGCGCCAGTCCCAGGGACTCCAGCCGGCCCAGCGCGCCACTGACCTCGGCCTCGCTCAGGATCGCCACCAGCTCGTCCCGGACACGCGCCCCGGACAGGTCGCCGACCAGCCCCATGCCGACGCAGCCTCGCGCCAGCTCACGTGTATGTGCATCCATCGCGAAGCCGTACCGGTTCTCGTAGCGGATGGCGCGGAAGATGCGGGTGGGATCCTCGATCAGCGAGAGCGTGTGCAGCACCCGCACGATCCGGCGATCGAGGTCTCCGGCACCGCCGTAGGGGTCGAGCAGCATGCCGAAGTCGGCGGGCAGCAGCGAGACGGCCATCGCGTTGATCGTGAAGTCCCGACGATGCAGGTCCTGCCGGATCGAGGAGTGCTCGACTGTCGGCAGCGCGGCCGGATACTCGTAGTGCTCGGTGCGCGCGCTTGCCACGTCGATCCGCAGATCATCTGCGATCACGACCGCCGTGTGGAACTTCTCGTGCGCGTGGGTGCGGCCGCCCAGCTGCGCGGCGAGGCGCTCGGCGAACGCCACGCCGTCACCCTCGACGGCAAGATCGACGTCGAAGCCAGGCTCGCCCAGCAGCAGGTCGCGTACGGCGCCACCCACCAGGTACAGGCCGGTGGCATCGCCGGCCGCGGCCGCCGCCGCCGGCCACAGCCGCTCCAGGCTCGGCAGCGCGCGCAGCGCCTCGCCGATGTCCCGGCTCTCGGCCGGGAGCGGTCCCACCGGTGCCGCACGCAGCGCCCGGAGCAGGTCGCCTCGGGTGACGATGCCAAGCACGTCGGCCACGGGCAGCGGGCTCGTCCCGCCGGTTCTCGTCACCGGCACGCGGCCGTGTCCTCGAAGCAGCGAACGCTGCACCTCGGCCAGCGGCGCGTCAACCCGGACGGCGTCCACCTCGACGCTCATCACCGCCCGGGCCGGTGCATGGGCCAACCCATGTGCGATCGCCCGTCCCAGGTCCTCGCGCTCGACCACCCCCACCATCTCGCCACCCGACTCCAGCGGCACGCCCGACGTGCGCCGGCGGCGGCACTCTGCCAGCGCGGTGTCGATCGACTCGTCGGCGTCCACGAACCATGGCGGCGAGGACATGATGTCGGCCGCTCGCGGCGCCTCCGTCACGCCCGTGGCGATCGCCTCGGTCAGGCGCGCCTGCACCTGCTCCAGGCGCTGATCCCGAACGATCGCGGAGGCGGCCTGGGGGTGTCCGCCTCCGCCCAGCTGCGCCATCACCGCCGCAACGTCGAATGCAGGCGTCCGGCTGCGGGCGACCGCGAACACGCGGCCGTCCATCTCGACCAGGATCGCCAGCGCACGGCAGTCGGTGAGGTCGGTGATCTTGGTCGCGAGGGCGGATATCCCATCGACGTAGCTCGGCCAGCGCACCGCCGACGTCATCACCGGGGTGCCGGCGGCGTCGACCTGCTGGGCGGCGTCCAGCAGCGCGTCGAGCAGGGCGCGATGATCCTCTCCCAACGGCAGGTGCAGGAAGCTGCCGATCAGACGCTGGTCAGCGCCGTGCCGGGCACAGAACGCCAGCGCCTCGACGTCCCGTAGCCCGGTGGACGGATAGGTGAGCGAGCCGGTGTCCTCGTGGATGCCGAGCGCCAGAGCGGTTGCCTCGGCCGCGCTTGGCTCAATGCCGCGCTCGGCCAGGATGCCGACCATCGTCGTCGACAGCGCGCCGTCCTGCGAGCTGATCAGCTGACCGGGCGAGACCCACGCTGGCGCCGACGCATTGTGGTGATCGAACAGAACCGTCTCGACGCCATCCCGCCCCACCACATCGCCAAGCTCACCCAGCCGACGCTCGTCGGCGGCCTCCACCACGATCACCCGCCGCACGCCCGACAGGTCACAGTCGGCCGCGTCCTGCAGGTCGAGCTCGGCGCTGTGCAGAGCGACGAACTCCCGCACGTTGCGATTCAGGCCGCCGTGCAGCAGCACCGCCGCCTGTGGGTACAGCCGGCGTGCCGCTAGCATCGCGCCGAGGGCGTCGAAGTCCGTGTTCTGATGAGAGACGATCACCTCTGACGGCCGCATGGCTGCAAGCGTATTCGATCGGGCGGCAGACGCCGCCTGGGCACCCGGGTCACCCCGGAAGCGCGGCGACGGCCTCGATCTCGACCCGCGCGCCCGCCGGCAGCGCCGCGACCTGCACCGTCGAGCGGGCGGGTGGGCGGCTGGTGAAGTGCGTGGCGTAGACCGCGTTCATCGCCGCGAACTCGCCCAGGTCGGTCATGAATACGGTCGTCTTGACGACATCGTTGAGGTCGCAGCCTGCACCGCCCAGCACCGCGGTCAGGCTCTGCAGGACGCGCTCGGTCTGGGCGCCGATGTCACCCTCCACCAGCGCACCTGTGTCCGGGTCGATCGGCACCTGGCCCGCACAGAACACGAACCCGCCGGCCGCGATGGCCTGGTTGTAGGGCGCGCCGGCGAATGGCTTGGGCGCTCCATCGACAGCGATCACGGTCTTGGTCATGGTGTGGCTCCTTCGGTGGCGGATGAGTTGTGGGCGACCCGCTCGGCGCGGATCTCGGCAGAGCGCGCATGCGCCGGGAGGCCCTCGGCCCGAGCCAGCGCAGCCAGCGGCGCGGCCAGACGGGCGGCCGCGGCGGGCGAGATCTCGACCACCTCCTGGATGCGCATGAACACCGACGGCGCCAGCCCGGACGAGAACCGGCCACGGCCGCCGGTTGGCAGCACGTGGTTGGAGCCGGCGATGTAGTCGCCAAACGCGGTGCCGCTCATCTCGCCGACAAAGATGGCACCGGCATGACGCACCCGTCCCAGTGCAGCTTGCGGGTCGGCCAGCATCAGCTGCAGGTGCTCCGGGGCGTAGCTGTTGACGAACGCAAACGCCGTGTCCCAGCTGTCGGCCTGGATCAGGCTGATGCCCGAGGAGCCGTCCAGGAACTCCGCGACCTCGTCCAGCAGCGACCGCTCGGTCGAGATCAGCACCGAGTGCGAGCCCGCGCCATGCTCGGCCTGGGCCTGCAGGTCGCAGGCCGCCAGCTCGGCCGGTGCGTCGCCATCCGCCAGCACGATCAGCTCACTGGGACCGGCCAGCGACTCGATGCCGACCTCACCGAACAGGCCGCGCTTGGCCTCCTCGACGTACGCGTTGCCGGGCCCCACCACCACATCCGCCGGCCGGATCGTCTCGGTGCCCAGAGCGAGCGCCGCCACCGCCTGCGCTCCCCCGATCGCGTACACCTCATCGACGCCCAGCAGCGCGCAGACCGCCATCACGGAGGCGGCCGGCCGGCCGTCGCGGCCGGGCGGCGAGCAGACCGCGATCTCGCGCACCCCCGCCACCTGAGCGGGCACGATCGCCATCACCGCGCTGGACGGGTATGCGGCCAGGCCGCCCGGCACGTAGACGCCGACGCGATCGACCGCCATCGGCCGGGTGCTGACCACCTGCCCCTGGGGGAGCTCCTGCCGGGTTGCCACGGGGAGGGTCTCGGTGGCCGTTAGCCGCAGGTTCGCGGCAAGCATCTCGAGCGCCTCGCGCACCTCGCGCGGGGTCGCATCCAGCGCCCGGCGCAGCACGTCCGGCTGCATGCGCGCCTGCTCCAGATCGACGCCGTCCAGCCGCGACGTGAGACGCCGGACGGCGAGATCGCCCCCGGCCCGCACCATCGCCACGATATCGGCCACCGCTCCCCGCACCCGCTCGCGGTCATCGGCGGTCGGGCGCAGCGAACGGACTGTCGCGTCGACAGACTCGGCTGTGACCAGTAGCGGCTCCACAGCAGCGATTCTAGATGGTTCGCTTACGCAGGTCGGGCGGACAGCAGCTGCCGCGCCGGCCGGCGCAGCGACGACGCGTGGGCGCGGCCGGCGGCCACCATCGCGGCCGCAGCGGGGAGCTTGACCAGATTGGCGACATCCTCGTCGCCACCCTCGATCAGCGATGGCAGGTAGCTGAGCAGTTCGCCCGGAACGAGGTCGCCCAGCCGCGCGCGAGCGACGACCGTCATCGGGTCGTGCGGGTCGATCGCGTTTCGCGCCAGCTCGCCGCGCAGGAAGTCGCCGAACGAGCCGGCGATCGGTTCCGGCTCGAGGTGGCAGACGTCGAGCCGGTAGACGGTGTGGTCGGACACAAACGGATCGTCGCCGGCGGCATACGCGTACTGATCGCCGAAGGCCGTCTCGCCGAAGCACCACCAGCCGTCCGCCCGTCCATCCCAGGCGTGGCGCCAGCTGCAGGGCCGGTTCCAGCGCCGCATCTCGCGGGTGGCGGACGGGCCGATGCCAAACAGGCGGAAGTAGCCGCCGTAGCAGGTCAGCCCGTTGCTGAACGAGAGCAGCCGCGCATGATCGAGCGGTAGCACGGCTCCGTCACCGAGCAGCGACGCCGACGCGAGCAGGTCGGCCGGCGGTCGCGTCTCGACCAGTCCGGCCCGCACCAGCGCCGAGAAGGCGCCGTCGATCATGCCTCGACCCGCTCGATGCTGGCGCCCAGCGCCCGTAGCCGCTGGTCGATCCGCTCGTAGCCGCGGTCGATCTGGCCGATGTTCCCGATCCGGCTCTGGCCTTCGGCACACAGGCTGGCCATCAGCAGAGCCATGCCGGCACGAATGTCGGGGCTCTCCATCCGGTAGCCGTACAGCTTGCTGGGCCCGGTCACGACGGCACGATGAGGGTCGCAGAGGATGATTCGCGCGCCCATCGAGACCAGCTTGTCGGTGAACACCAGCCGGTTTTCGAACATCTTCTCGAAGATCAGAACGGTGCCGTGAGCCTGGGTCGCCACCGCCAGCGCGATCGAGGTCAGGTCGGCCGGGAACATCGGCCATGGCCCATCGTCGATCTTGGGGATCTGCCCGTGGATGTCGTCGACGATCGCCAGTGTCTGGTTGGGCGGTACCCGCACGGCGTCGCCGTCGACCTCGATCGCAACGCCCAACCGCGAGAAGGCCTGACGGATCGCCCGCAGGTGCTCCACCGCGGCGCCCTGGATCACGATCTCGCCACCGGTCATGGCAGCGAGGCCGATAAACGAGGCGACCTCGATGTGATCGGGGCCCACCCGGTGGGTGCAGCCGCGCAGCTCGGCGCAGCCGTGCACGGTGAGCACGTTTGAGCCGATGCCCTCGATCGCCGCGCCCATCTTGCACAGCAGGTGGCAGAGATCCTGAACGTGCGGCTCGCAGGCCGCGTTCATGATCACGGTCGTACCGGTGGCGCGGGAGGCCGCCATCAGCGCGTTCTCGGTGCCCGTGACGCTGGCCTCGTCGAGGTGGATCTCGGCGCCGCGCAGCCCCTCCGGCGCTCGCAGGCGATAGTCACGCTCCACCACCACGTCCGCTCCCAGCGCCGCGAACGCCATCAGGTGCGTGTCGACGCGGCGGCGGCCGATCACGTCGCCGCCCGGCGGCGGGACGTCCACGGCGCCGAACCGGGCCAGCAGCGGGCCCGCCAGCAGTATCGAGGCGCGGATGCGGGTACACAGCTCGGGGTCGAGCTTGGTGCTGGAGACGTCCGCGGCCCAGATTCGGACGCTGTTTCGATCCAGCCACTCGACCTCGACGCCCAGGGCGACGATCAGCTCGATCATCTCCTCGACGTCGCGGATGCGAGGCACGTTCTCGATCGTGACCGGATCGGCTGTCAGCAGGCACGCGGCCAGGATCGGCAGGGCCGCGTTCTTGTTGCCGGCCGGGGTGACGGTGCCCGAGAGCGGCCGACCCCCCTCGATCAGGAATGCCTCCACCGTACCCTCTCGTGTCGCGGTTACCATAGCCATCTAGGGTAGCCACATTCGCCCCAGATGCAGCAGGTTCCTGCTAAGTTCGCCAGTCATGAGCGATCTTGTGCACGACCGGGATGCCGCGTGGCAGCTCCTGACCGAGTGGACGCAGAGCGAGGCGCTGCGCCGGCACGCGCTGGCGGTCGAGGCTTCGGTGCGGGCATACGCCCGCAAGCTGCAGGAGGACGAGGCCGCCTGGGGCAACGTCGCTCTGCTGCATGACTTCGACTACGAGCGCCATCCCACCCTGGACAAGCATCCGGCGGAGGGCGCGCCCGTGCTGCGCGAGAAGGGCTACCCGGAGTGGTTCGTGCATGCCATCCTCTCCCACGGCGACCACCTCGCGATCGCCCGCGAGTCGCAACTCGAGCGTACGCTGTACGCCTGTGACGAGGTGTCGGGATTCGTCCACGCCTGCGGCCTGGTGCGACCCGACGGCATCGCCACGCTGGAGGCCCGCTCGGTGCGCAAGAAGCTGAAGCAGCCCAGCTTCGCCAAGGGCGTCAACCGGGACGACGTGGTGCGCGGCGCCGAGCAGCTGGGCGTCGACCTCGACGAGCACATCACGTTCGTGATCGAGGCACTGCGGCCGATCGCGCCCAGCCTCGGGCTGCGCGGATAGCCGCCGCTACGCGAGCTCGGCCAGCGCGCCGATCAGCCGGTCGACGTCCTCATCGGTCGTCCAGGCGCCGATCGATATGCGCAGGTATCGCGTGTTGGGTATGAATCGCACCAGCACCCCGCGCTCGGCGAGCGAGGCCACCAGCGCGGGCAGATCGCCGGCCCCTTCGACCGAGAGCGCGATCAGGGGGCCACGCTGGGGCCCAGGATCGGCCAGCTCGACGCCCGGCACCTGCACCAGCCGGTAGCGCGCCCGCTCGCTGTTCTGGCGCGTCTGCTCGATCCAGCCTTGGCGACCGCCCGGCAACCCATCCACCCACTCGATCGCGGCCGCCGCGCCGGCCAGCGTGACCGTGTCGAGCGTGCCGCCGTCGAGCCGTCCGGCGGTTGACTTGAATGATCCCACCTGGCCCTGCTCCAGGTTCAGGTAGCCCGATAGCGCCGACCACATGCCGGTGATTCGATCGGGCGCGACCCAGAGGCCGCCGCTGCCCTGCGGTCCGAGCAGCCACTTCTGTCCGGAGAAGGCGTAAAAATCGGCGCCGCTGGAGGGCGCGTCGACCGAGATCGCGCCACCCGACTGCGCGCCGTCCACCAGCAGCAGCGCGTCGTGAGCGCTGCAGGCCGATGCCAGCGGTGCGAGATCCAGCACGCGGCCGGTCGTCCACAGCACGTGCGAGACCGCCACCATTCTGGTGCCGGCACCGATCGCTCCTTCCAGCTCACCGGCCGGAACCGCGCGCACCACCACGCCGTACCGGCGCGCGACCACGTCGAGGGGGCTGAGCAGGCCTTGATGCTCCTCGGTGGTCGTCACCACCTCGTCCCCAGGCGCCCAGTCTACGCCGGCCACGACCAGCCCAACTCCCTGGGTGGTCGAGCTGGTCAGCGCGACCTGCTCGACCGGGGCGGAGACGACGCCGGCCAGCGCCGCGCGGGCGCGATCGCGGACGGCGAACATCGCGTCGAACGCGGCTCGGGTGATGCGCGGCTGCTCGGCCGAGGCGGTCAGCTCGGCCTGCATCGCCGCGACGGCCGCACGCGGCATCGGGCCGTTGGTGCCCGCATTCAGGTAGGCAACCCCGGCCAGCGACGGCAGCTGCTCGCGGATGCTCAGAACGCCACCACCGCATCCACCGGATCGTGATCTGACAGCCGCACCGGCCGTCCGCCGTTCAGCGCCAGGTCGCGGCGACCCGGTGCCCAGCGGGTGGCCGGCCGCTCGACCCGCAGGCCTCGCACCAGGATGTGGTCGATGTCGACGTCCTGCGAGTTCTCGACCCAGCCACGCGCCACCAGCGCTCTCAGCGCAGGTGAGCTGGCGTCGACATTCAGGTCGCCGCCCAGCACCATCGGCGCGCCGCGCGCAAACCGTTCCAGCACGTACCCGGCCCGCTCCAGCTGGTGGCGATTCTCGCCCGGGTCGGCGTGGACGTTCGCCACCACCAGCTCGCGCCCCGCGGCGCGGTGGCGCAGCCGCACCAGCTGAGCGATGCGCGGCTCGCCGCGCAGCCGGTGGCGCTGGTTGATCTGCACCCGGCGGGCTGACACCAGCAGCATGCGCTCGCCGTAGAGCACGGCGTTGGCCTGGCCCTCGACCTGGGTGCGCACCACGTCAGGTAGCGCCCTTCCGATCGCCGCCCCCAGGGCCACCGGCAGCGGCACGTGCAGGAACGGCACGTGAGCGCCGTAACAGGGCGCCAGCGTCACGCCCATGCCGGTCGCGCGCCGCAGGTGGCCGGCGGCCCACACAGGCACCTCCTGCAGCATGACGATGTCCGGCCGCTCCTCGACCATCAGCGCAGCCATCTCGTCCAGCAGCTTGCGGCGCACGTGCGCGTGCCCATCACCGGCTGGTACGTCGCGGCCATGGGCGATATTCCAGGTGCGGATCTGCAGGCTGACAGGCTCGCTCACAGTCCCGATCGTACCGGGAACGGAGCCCGGGGCCGGTAGCATCCGGCCATGAGGCTACCGGGACGAGCGCGCTTCAACGACGTCATCACCCGCCAGCTGGCGATGTTTAGCCAGGAGCACCACGCTCTGCTGCTGCGGATCGAGCAGGCCCGTGTCAGCTACACCCACTCCCGCTCGGACGCCGCCGAGGAGCGATACGGCGACTACATGGATCTGGTCGAGGAGGCCGAGGAGGAGCTGCTCGCCCTGCGTGACCGCTACGCCGAGACGATGGGGCCGCGCGAGGGGCTGCGCTACGAGCGCGAGTTCCTGCGCCTGGCGGAGCGGCGTCTGCCGTCGCTAGCGGCACGCCGCGACTACCGCCGCGCGATGGATCCCGACCTCGATGAGTGAGGCGTGAGCGGCCTGATCGACTGGGTCACCGAGCACGGCTACCTGCTGGTGTTCGTCACGGTGACGCTGGAGCTGCTGGGCGTGCCCTTCCCGTCCGAGACGATCCTGCTAGCCGCTGGTGCGGCCGCTTCGGCCGGGCGGCTGAACATCGTGCTGGTGATGCTGGTGGCGGCGGTCGCGGCGGTGGCCGGCGCGATGGGCGGCTACGCGATTGGCCGTGCCGGCGGCCGCAGGCTGCTCGACCGGCTGGTGGCGCGGGGCTGGCCGCGCCAGCAGCAGGTGCTGCGGATCGAGGCGTTCTTCGAGCGGCACGGCGGCAAGTCACTGGTGGCCTCCCGGTTCATCCCGTTCGTGCGCATCTTCGCGCCGTGGATGGCCGGCGCCGCCCACATGCCGCTCTCGCGCTTCGTGGTCTGGAACGTGGCCGGGGGCGTGGCCTGGGTGTCGGTGGTGACGATGGCCGGCTTCCTGTTCGGCGAGTCGCTGGCCGCGATCGAGCGCGGCCTGGGGCCGGTCGCGGTAGCGGCCGCGGCGGTGGTGGCGGTGGCGGCCTTCGGCTGGCACCGCGTCCGAGCGCACGGCTAGCCTCAGCGAATGGCCCGCAAGCCCAAGCAGCCCCGTTGTCACTCCTGTCACCGGCGGACGCTGCGCTGGCTCGACCGCCGCCAGTGCTACATCTGCGACTCCTGCGGCAAGGTTTTCGATCACGTGGTCGTGGCCCGGCACAATCCGGGCACTGCCGATCCGCAGATGCAGCTGCGCGTCTGAGCGAGGGCTTGTACCCGAACGCATGTTCGCTTATGCTGGATGGCCCGGATGCCATCCACGCCCCGCACACTGATCTGCGCGCTCGTCCCCCGCTTCGCCCTGCGGGTAGCGATGCGAGACGCCCCCAGCGACCAGCCGGCGGCGCTGGCGCCGGAGCCGGGCGGACGGCCGCTGATCGGCGAGGTGAACGCGGCCGCAGCCACATTCGGCGTGCGTCCGGGCATGCGGGCCGGCGAGGCGATCGCCCGCTGCCCGCGGATCGCGCTGGTGGCCGCCGATCCGGGCGCGGTGGCCGATGCGGCCGAGCACGTGCTGGCACAGCTGGAAGGGATCGGCGCCGCCGTCGAGCCGCTGGCAGCCGGCCGGGCGCTGCTGCGCGGAGATGGACTGGTGCGCATGCACGGTGGACTCGGCAACCTGCTGCACGCCGCCGAACGGTGCCTGCCGGCCGGTGGCAGGGTGGGCGCGGGCCCCGGCCGGTTCACCACTCAGGCGGCCGCGATGCGCGCCCGGCCGGGCCGGCCGCGGATCGTCGACGCCGATGCGGCGGCCGGGTTCGTGGGCCGGATGGCGATCGGACGGCTGGGCCTCGACCCCCGGCTCAGCGACGAGCTGGAGGCGCTCGGCATCCGCACCGCCGGCGCGCTGGCGGCGCTGCCGCTGCCTGCCGTTGCCGACCGCTTCGGCCCTGCCGGCATCGCCGGCTGGCGGCTGGCCCGCGGCGAGGACGAGGTGTATGTGGCGCCGCGCATGCCGCCGGAGCCGATGCGCCAGTGGATGGAGTTCCCGGAGCCGGTGGGCGACGAGACGACCCTGCGCCAGGCGGTGGTGCTGCTGCTGGAGCGGCTGCTGGCAGCGCCACGGCGGGCCGAGCGGCCGGTGCGCACGCTGGCGCTGTCGGCACGGCTCTCGGCAGGCGGTTCGTGGCGGCGGCCGGTCGCGCTGCGCGACGCCACGGCCGAGCCGCGCCGCCTGCGCGATGCCCTGCTCCCGCACCTGCTCGAGCTGCCGGGTGCGATCGACCGGATCATGTTGGAGCTGGTCGAGCTGGGCGAGGCGGGCGGACGCCAGCAGCTGCTGCTCCAGCCGGCCGAGCAGGTGCGCCGCGAGCGCGCTGCCGAGGTCGCCCACCAGCTACGCGCGGCGATGGGCGAGGGTCACCTGCTGCGCGTGGTCGAGGTCGCGCCCTGGTCGCGGCTGCCCGAGGGGCGGCACCTGCTTGTTCCGTACGAGTCGTATGGCTCGGCGGGCTCGATGCCCGCCGAGCCATAAGGTGCCAGACTTCAGGCTGGCACCCCCATGCCAGCCTCCGAGCAAGCCCAACGCATCAAGCGACTGCAGCGCCAGTACGCAAACGCGACCAGCGACAGCACCCGATCACGACCGGTGCAGGCGGGCGGTCGCCGGGGCCGCGACCACAGGAACGAAGCTGATCAGCTGCACCTGACCCTTCACCGTATCCTTGCCGTTCAGCACCACGAAGTCGGTGGTGCCGCTGTGGTCGTAATCGATCGCCACGGCGTCATCGCCGCACCCAACCGACGGTGCGGGGACGCTCATGCGGGTGAAGGTGGCAGAGCCGCTGTTCAGCAGCACGACATCCGGCTGATCAACTCCCGACGAGTTGCAGGTCTGTACGACGTAGACGTCGGTGGTGCCGTTGCCGTCGGCGTCGCCGATCGCCAGACCACGACCCTGCGTCAATGCAGCCACCGTGACGGCGGGGCCGAACGTGCCGGTATCGGTCTGCAGCCTGACCACCACCTTGACGCGCGCGATCTCGACCAGGTCGGGGCGGCCATCGCCGTTCAGATCGGTGAGGGCGGCGTCCTTCCACACGCTGGACAAACCGCTGGCGACGCTGGCATCCACGAAGCCGGTGCCCTGCACGTTGAGGTACAGGCGCACGCCGGCACTCGTGCAGGCCAGAAGGTCCTGCCAGCCGTCGCCGTTGGCATCGATCGCCTGCGCGCAGCCACCGCCGGGAGTGGTACCCAGTTCCTGGTCGACACCGTACTCCGGCGCGGAGCGGAACGATGTCCCACCCTGGTTGATGAACAGGCGGTTGGACGTCGGGATGCCGTCCGGACGCGGCGAGTCGTTGACCACGAACAGATCGGGGTAGGCGTCGTGGTTCACGTCGATGAAGGTCGTGGTGCGGCCACGGCCGTAGATGTCCTCGACCCCATATGACGCCGCCATGTCGATGAACCCTCCAGCCGGCTGCTGGATCCACAGCTCGTTCGGGTTCGTGGTGGTGCCGAAGTGGGTGCCGATCGTGCAGTAGCCGTCGACCAGCCCGTCGCCGTTCGCGTCCGCCCACGTGCAGCTGTGGCGGTCGCGCTTGATGAACGTGCCCGGCGCCAGTTCGCCGAAGTGCCCACTGCCGTCGTTGACGAACAGCTGGCCGGTGTACAGCGCGTGCCGTCCGAGATAGAGATCGGGATAGCCATCGCCGTTGATGTCGGTCACCGAGCCCTGCCAGGTCTTGGTGATCTGGGCGATGCCGGCCTGCTGGGCGACGTCGACCGCGGTGACGTCGGCAGGTGCCGCCGGCGCGCAGATCGTCAGCGACGCGCACACAACGGCAATCACAGCGCCTATCGGACGGAACACCCAGAGCCTCCCGTGTACAGAACGACGCTACCACCCCCGGCCGGCGCGTGCGGCCGGGGACATTGTGAGGCCCTCGCAACCCCACCCGATCCGGAGTAGACTGGCCACCATGGAACGAACATACGTTCGCCGTCTCGGCATCCCCCGCGAGGTGGCCGTCTCGACCGACACTGCGGGCACTCCGGTGGCCGTGGCCGGGCGATCGGTGGAACATCTGCGCGACCAGTGGCGGGTCGAGGAGGGCTGGTGGACACGCCGGCCGGTGCGCCGCGTCTACTTCGACCTGGTGCTGTCCGGCGGCCGCCAGACCATCGTCTTCTGTGACCGTCGCCGCGGCTGCTGGTACACGCAGCGGGCATGATCGAGCTGCACGCCCACTCCTGCTACTCGTTCCTGGACGGCGCATCACAGCCGGACGAGCTCGCCCTGCGCGCCGCCGAGCTGGGCTACCCGGCGATGGCGTTGACCGACCACGACAGCCTGTCCGGCTCGCTGGAGTTCGCCCACGCCGCCCGCGGCGTCGGCCTGCGGCCGATCACCGGCTGCGAGATCACGCTCGCCGATGGCGCCCATCTGACCCTGCTCGTCGAGTCACAGACCGGCTACCGCAACCTCTGCCGGCTGATCTCGCTGGCGTACGCGGACGATCGTCGCGCGCCCTCCGTGACGCTGGAGCAGCTGGCACGCCACGCCGAGGGTCTGCACTGTCTCTCGGGCTGCGCGCGCGACGGCCTGGTGGCACGCGAGGTGGCCGCCGGCCGGCTCGCCGAGGCGATGCAGGCGGCCCGCCGGCTGCGCGCAATCTTCGGCCGTGAGCGGCTGGCGATCGAGCTGCAGCGCCCCTACTGGCAGGGCGACGCCCGCCGCAACCGGCTGCTGGGCGAGCTGGCGGACGCGCTGCGGCTGCGCACCGCCGCCACCGGCAACGTGCATGCGCACACCTCCCGCCGCGCCTACCTGCAGGACGCCCTGGTCGCGATCCGGCTCAACACCACGCTCGACGCCTGCGAGCGCGACCGGCGCGGCAACCATGAGGCGGTGCTGCGAGCGCCGGCCGTGCTGGCCGCCCGCTTCCCGGCCGGCGCGGTGCGCGGGGCGCTGGAGGTGGCCGAGCGCTGCCGCTTCGACATCACCTCCGACCTCGGCTACGCCTATCCCGACTTCGTCTCCGAGACGGGTGAGACGGCGCAGGCCGCGCTGACCCGGATCTGCCGCGACGAGCTGGAGCGGCGCTACGCCGGGCTGTCTCACCGGCAGCAGGCGCTGGAGCGGCTGGACGAGGAGCTGGGCCTGATCGCCCACCATCGTCTGGCCGGCTTCTTCCTGCTGCACCGCGACATCCTCGAGATGGCGCGCGAGGTGGCGGTGCGCGTGCGCGGCCCCAGCGCTGCACGCCGGCTGCTGCCGCCCGGCCGGGGACGCGGCTCGAGCGTCGGCTCGATCGTCTGCTACCTGATCGGGCTCTCGCACGTCGACCCGATCGCCGCCCGGCTGTTCCTGGGCCGCTTCCTGTCGCGCGACATGACCAGCGCGCCGGACATCGACATCGACTTTCCCCGCGACATCCGCGAGGGACTGATCCTGGCGATCCAGCAGCGGTACGGCGACGACCACGCCGCCCTGGTGGCGGCCTTCCCGACCTACCGGGTGCGGGGCGCGATCCGCGACCTGGGCAAGGCGCTGGCGCTGCCGCAGGGCGAGATCGAGCGGATGGCCCGGCAGACGGACGGCTGGGACAGGGGCGGCGAATCGGCCCGCCTGCCCGCGGATTCGGACAGCCCCCGCTGGCGCGCATTCCGCTTTCTGATGGACGAGATCATGGGCCTGCCGCGCCACATCAGCCAGCACTCGGGCGGCATGGTGATCGCCTCGACGCCGCTGGTCGAGCTGGTACCGGTGCTGCCGGCGGCGATGGAAGGACGCCGTATCTGCCAGTGGGACAAGGACTCCTGCGCAGACGCGGGCTTCCTCAAGATCGACCTGCTGGGGCTGGGCATGCTGTCGGCGGTCGAGGAGTGTGTCGACCTGATCGCCCGCACCGCCGGTGAACCCGTCGACCTGTCACGCGTGGGCTTCGATGACCCCCGGGTGTATGCCGAGATCCAGGCCGGCGACACCGTCGGCGTGTTCCAGATCGAGAGCCGCGCCCAGATGCAGTCGATCGTCCGCACCCGGCCCGAGAACCTGGACGACCTGACGGTGCAGGTGGCGCTGGTGCGGCCGGGACCCATCGTCGGCAAGGCCGTCAACCCGTACATCAAGCGACGAAAGCTGCTGCGGGAGGATCCCGACTACCAGGTGCCGTTCGACCACCCGCTGCTGGAGGGGCCGCTGCGAGACACGCTGGGCGTGATCGTGTACCAGGACCAGGTGCTGGAGGTGGCGATCGCGATGGCCGGCTTCACCACCGGCGAGGCCGAGGCGCTGCGGCGGGCGATGAGCCGCAAGCGCAGCCACGCCGCGCTGGACGCCTACCGCGAGCGCTTCTGTGCCGGCGCGGCCCGCAACGGCGTGTCCGAGCCGACCGCCCTGATGGTGTTCGAGCGCGTGCTGGGCTTCTCCGGCTTCGGCTTCCCCAAGTCGCACGCGGCGGCCTTCGCGATCCTGGCGTACCAGTCCGCCTGGCTGCACCTACACCACCCGGCCGAGTTCCTGTGCGCGCTGCTGAACGCCCAGCCGATGGGCTTCTATCCGCCGGCCACGCTGCTGCGCGACGGCGAGCGGCGCGGCGTGATCCCACAGGCACCGGATATCAACCGCAGCCAGGCCGGCTGCACGATCGAGCAGGGAATGGTGCGGATCGGCCTCGGCTACGTCAAGGGCGTGGGCAGCACGGCCGAGCTGATCGTCGAGGAGCGCGACCGTGGCGGCCCGTACCTGGATGCCGGCGACCTGGTGCGGCGAGCGCCGGTGGGCCGCGACGTGCTCGCCCAGCTGGTGCGGGCGGGCGCGCTCGACCCGTTCTCGCGCGACCGCCGGCGGCTGCTGTGGGAGATCCGGATGCACCGCGCTCCCGAGCGAGGCCAGCTGGCGCTGCCGCTGGACGGCTCGCCGGCGCCGGCGCTGCCGCTGCTATCGGAGTGGGACCGGATGGTGGCCGACCACGAGACGATGAGCCTCAGCACGGGACCGCATCCGATGGCACTGCTGCGCCCCTCACTGCCCCAGCACATCCGTAGCTCGCGCGACCTGGTCACCGATGCGGCCGGCTCGCAGGTGACGATCGCCGGCATCGTGGTCGCCCGCCAGCGCCCCTCCACAGCCAACGGCATCGTCTTCCTGCTGCTGGAGGACGAGCACGGCATGAGCAATGCAATCATCCCGGTGAACGTCTACGAACGCGACCGGATCGCGATCAGGGCCGAGCCGCTGCTGGAGGTGACCGGCAGGCTGGAGCGGCGTGAGGGCACGATCAACGTGCTGGCGGAGCGGGTGACGCCGCTGCGCCGTCCGGGCCGGGCCGAGATCGGCCCAGCCGCGGCGGACGCGCCCGACGTGGGCGAGCTGCGCGCCGCGGCACCGCACGCGAACAGCTTCGGCCGTGGACGCGGCCGGCGGTAGACGGCGGGCCCCACCGGGCCCATCGCCCCTACCCGGCCAGCGTCGTCAGCGAACTGAACACTGCGTACAGCACCACCAGCCACGCCAGCAGGGCCGCCATCGCGCACGCCACGGCGTGATCCTGCGCCCAGCCCATCACCCCTGTTGCTCCGTACTCGCACGCATCGACCGGCTTGCCAAATCGTCCCATACCTGAAAGACCCCTCGTTCCGAGCATCCAAACGTCCCGACCGTGTGATCGGCATCGGGGGGATGATCTGCACACCCGAACGGGTGCGCCGAACGCGGATAGCTCCACAGAACGGGGGTGCCCGGCGCCCCCATCGGCGTCGGACACCCTCGAACCTCCGCCCGCTACAGGAACAGGCCGTACACCGTCGTCAACATGACGATGAACGCGATCCACACGAGCAACACCATGCACACGGCCAGCATCGGCCGATCCTGCGCCCAATCCAACACGGTGGCGCGGCTTCCGTACTCCTCTGACTCCTCGTCATCGAAGTCCATCCAGCGCATGGGAGACCCCCTTCCATCGCTCTCACATTCAGCCTGCCACCGACGCCGCACGCAGGCGACCCCCAGACGGGGGTTTCCGGCCGGCGCGGCCGCGCGCTACCGGGCCGGCGCGACGGTGATCAGCGCGACGCCGGCGTCAACGTCGGCCACCATCGGCACCAGTTCGAGCACGCTCTCGCGGGCGCAGAACCGCACGTCGTCGATCAGGTTCGCCTGGCGCAGGTTGCGGGCGCTCTGCGAGGCGCCCAGGCCCTCGCTGGACGACTCGTAGCCGCGCGCGATCGCCTCGGCTGCACGGGCGGCATCGGTCAGGTCCCACTCCGCCAGCCACACGCCCAGCTCGAACACGAACCGGCCGGCGGTGTACGCGTCGTCCATCGTGAAGTCGCCCTTCACTCCGGCGCACTGCACCAGCACGTCGCCCTGTGCCTCGCGCGCGGCCCGCGCCACCCGCGCCGCGCAGGCGGTCAGGTTGGCCAGGCTGCCGATCGCGACCGTCTCGGCATGGGCCGCGGCGGTGACGATGGCGCGGGTGCCGTTGGTGGTGGTGATCACCAGCGTCGTTCCCAGCGGCGGCCCCTCGAACTCCCGCGGCGAGTTGCCCAGGTCGAAGCCCTCCGGCTTGACGCACTTGCGCTCGCCGGCCAGCACGGCGCCGCCGTTCACCCGTCGGGCCAGCTCCCGCGCCTGCTCGATCTCTCCGCAGGCGAGCACCCGCTCATAGCCCTGCGCCAGCGCGTAGGCGATGGTGGTGGTGGCGCGAAGCACGTCGATCACGACCGCCACCGCCGCGTCGTCGGGAGTGCCCGGCGTGAAGGCGACGTCGATCCGGCTCACGACGCGACGCCGGTCGGGGCGTGGCGGAGCGCCGCCTGCGCGGCGGCCAGCCGCGCGATCGGCACGCGGAAGGGCGAGCACGAGACGTAGTCCAGCCCGGCGCGATCGCAGAAGGCGATCGAGTCGGGATCGCCGCCATGCTCGCCGCAGATGCCCAGCTTGATGCCCGGCCGCGCGCCGCGCGCCAGCCGCGTCGCCGTCTCGATCAGGCGACCGACGCCGGACAGGTCGAGCGTCTCGAACGGGTTGCGTGCCAGCACGTCGTGCTCCAGGTAGTGGGTGAGGAACTTGCCCTCGGCGTCATCGCGCGAGAACGCCAGCGTCATCTGGGTCAGGTCGTTGGTGCCGAACGAACAGAAGTCGGCCACCTCGGCGATCTCGTCCGCCGTCAGCGCCGCCCGCGGCACCTCGATCATCGTGCCGATCAGGATGCCCAGATCGTCGCCGCCCTCCTCGACGATCACGCGCTCGGTGAGATCGCGCAGGAACCGCAGCTCGGAGGCGAACCCCACCAGCGGGTGCATGATCTCGACGCCTCTGGCCGACACCGCCAGCGACGCGCGCACGATCGCGCGCACCTGCATCTCGTAGATCTCGGGGAACATGATGCCGAGCCGGCAGCCGCGCGTCCCCAGCATCGGGTTCTGCTCCTCCAGCTCTCGCACGCGCTCGGCCACCCGCTCCTGGCGGGCCAGCTCGACGCTCGCGCCGCCCTGCTCGCGCAGCTGCGCGATCTCGGCGGTCAGATCACCGAGGTCGGGGAGAAACTCGTGGAGCGGCGGGTCGAGCAGCCGGATCGTGACCGGCTCGCCCGCCATCGCCCGGAAGATGCCCTCGAAGTCAGCCTGCTGGTAGGGCAGCAGCAGGTCGAGCTGCTCGCGCCGGCGGGCCTCGTCGGGCGCCATGATCATGGCGTGCATCACCGCCAGCCGCTCTTCGCCGAAGAACATGTGCTCGGTGCGGCACAGACCGATCCCTTCGGCGCCCAGCTCGCGGGCGCGGGTCGCATCCTCCGGTGTGTCGGCGTTGGCACGCACCCGCAGCCGCCTGACCTCGTCGGCCCAGCCCGTCAGCGTCTCGAAGTCGGCGTTGCGCTGCGGCGGCACCAGCGGCATCGCACCCAGGATCACATCGCCCAGGCTGCCGTCGATCGTGATCTGGTCGCCCTCTCTCACGACTCGCCCCTCGACCGTGAATGTGCGCGCCTCGAGGTCGATCTGCAGCTGTTCGGCGCCGGCGACGCAGGGCTTGCCCATCTGCCGCGCGACGACGGCAGCGTGCGACGTCATGCCGCCGCGGGCCGTCAACACGCCCTGCGCCTGCAGCACGCCATGGATGTCATCCGGCGTCGTCTCCCAGCGTACCAGGATCACCGCCTCGCCGGCGCGACCACGCTGCTCGGCGGTGGCGGCATCGAACACGACGGCGCCGACCGCGGCGCCCGGCGACGCATTCAGGCCGTGCGCGATCACGTCGCGCTCGGCGGCCGGATCGATGGCCGGGTGCAGCAGCTGGTCGAGCTGGGCAGGGTCGACCCCCAGCAGCGCCTCGTCGCGTGTCAGCACGCCCTCCTCGACCAGCTCGTGCGCGATCCGCACCGCGGCCGCTGCGGCGCGCTTCCCCGACCTGGTCTGAAGGATGTAGAGCGCGCCGCGCTCGATCGTGAACTCGATGTCCTGCATCTCGCGGTAATGGTGCTCCAGCCGTTCCATCTGCGCGGTCAGCGCCGCGAACGCGTCGGGCATCCGCGCCTCGAGCTCGCGCAGCGGCTGCGGTGTGCGGATGCCGGCCACCACGTCTTCGCCCTGGGCGTTGACCAGGAACTCGCCGTACAGCTCACGCGCGCCGGTGGAAGGGTTGCGCGTGAAGCAGACGCCGGTGGCCGAGTCGTCGCCCATGTTGCCGAACACCATCTGGACGACGTTGACGGCGGTGCCGAGGTCGTCGGCGATGTGGTACTCGCGACGATAGGTGCGGGCGCGGGGCGTGTTCCAGGACGAGAACACGGCGTCGACGGCACGGTCGAGCTGCTCGGTGGGATCCTGCGGGAAGTCCTCGCCGGTCTCGCTGCGGTAGATCTGGCGATACTCCTCGACCACCTGGCGCATGTCGTCGGCCGTCAGCTCGACGTCGTCGACCGCCCGCCGTGCCATCTTGATGCGCCCCAGCGCGTTCTCGAACAGGTTGCCATCCACGCCCGCCACCACGTTGCCGAACATCTGCACGAAGCGACGGTAGGAGTCGTACGCGAACCGCTCGCCACCGCCGGCCTCGGACAGCCCCACGACAGACTCGTCGTTCATGCCGAGGTTGAGGATCGTGTCCATCATGCCGGGCATCGAGACGACGGCGCCCGACCGCACCGATACAAGCAGCGGGTCATTTCGCGCGCCCAGCCGTTTGCCGGTGCGCCGCTCCAGGTCTCGCAGGCGGTCACCGAGCTGCTGCGACATGCCATCGGGGCGAGCGCCGCCGTTGTCCAGGTAGGCCATGCAGGCCGCTGTGGTGACCGTGAAGCCGTCCGGGACGGGCAGGCCGATCGCGGTCATCTCTGCCAGGTTGGCGCCCTTGCCGCCCAGCAGCGGGCGCATCTCGGCCGAGCCCTGCGAGAAGTCGTAGACGTACTGGGTCATCCCGGCGAGAGCGTGCCCTCGAGCGCGGCCCTGCGCCGCTCGTCGACCAGCTCCGCGCAGCGCGCCGCCGCCTCCTCAATCGCCAGCTTGGTGACATCGATCACCGGGCAGCCGAGTCGCCGGTGCAGGTTCGCCGTCGCCTCCAGCTCCTCGTAGATCTCCGCCAGGTCGGCGTAGCGCGCGCTCGAACCCGCCGCCAGCGCCCGCACCCGGCGGCGGCGGATCTCGGCAAGACGGTCGGCGTCGATCGTGAGACCGACGATCTTCCACGCCTCGACCGAGAACAGCGACATCGGCGGATCGATGCCCTTCACGATCGGGATGTTGGCGCACATGTAGCCCATGTACCCAAGATGCATCGAGGTCGGCGTCTTGGACGTCCGCGAGACGCCCACCAGCACGATGTCGGCGTGCTGCAGGTCGTCCGCGCCGCGGCCGTCGTCGTGCTTGACGGCGAACTCGATCGCGGCGATGCGGCGGAAGTACTGCGCGTCCAGCGGCGCCTGGCGGCCGGGAACCTGCATCGCCTGGGCGCCCGAGGATGTGGTGATCGCGTTCAGCGCCGGGCCGAGCACATCCAGCGCCACCAGCCGGTGCTCGCGGGCGATCTCGATCACGGCTTCGCGCAGTCCGGGATCGACCAAGGTGTAGAACACCGCCGCCCGGCGGCCGGCGGCGGCCGCCATCGCGCGCGCCAGTTGGTCGCGCGTCTTGACCCGGGCGTGACGGTGGAGCACCGTCTCGAAATCGGCGAACTGGCTCTGGGCCGCCCGCGCCACACGGGCCGCGGTGTCACCCGTCGAGTCGGAGACGATATGGATCTCGAGGCTGTCCTCCACCGACCGGACTCTACCGCCGGGCGGGGGCCGGGTGCGGTATACACCGGCGATGCGCGACGTGGTGGTGATCGGTGGCGGCGTGGTCGGAAGCGCGGTGGCGTGGCGGCTCTCCACCACCACCGCCCGGGTGACGCTGGTCGAGGCGGCCCACGACCTCTGCGAGGGGGCATCGAAGGGCAACACGGGCATCGCCACCAGCGGCGGCGACTGCCACCCCGGCACGCTTGAAGCGGAGCTGGTGACGCGCTCGAGCGCCGGCTGGGAGGCGCTGTGCGCGCGGCTGGACACGCCGTTTCAGCGGATCGGCACGCTGGCCGTGGCGACCACCATCGAGGAGCAGGCTCGGCTGCCGGAGCTGCACCGCCAGGCGCGGTCGTGCGGCGTCGCGGCCGACCTGGTGGACGGCGAGGCGGCGCGCCGGATGGAGCCGCTGCTGACGGTGGAGGCGCGGGCGGCGCTGCACTTCCCCGACGACGGCATCATCGACTCCATCCGCCTGACCCTTGGCTACGCGGAGTTGGCGGCGCGAAACGGCGTCGAGGTGCTGCGCTCGTCCCCGGTCACCGCGATCGAGCGCGACGGCGACCGCATCGTGGCCGTGATCGCCGGCGGACGCAGGATCACAACGTGCGCCGTCGTCAACGCCGCGGGGCTCGAGACGGACACGATCTCCCGGCTCGCGGGCGGCGAGTCGTTCCGCACCTGGCCCCGGCAGGGGCAGTACTGGCTGCTCGATCGCGAGATGGGTGGGCGGTTCCGTAAGGTGGTGGGAGGCGTGCCGACAGCCGTCACACGCGGCGTCTACTGCGTCCCCACCACCAACCGCTCGCTGCTGCTGGGCCCGACCGCGGTCGACCGCGACGACCGCGGTGACCGCGCCGTGGACGAGGCCACGCTGGACGAGGTGTTCGCGGCCGCGCGACGGCTGGTGCCGCTGGTGCGGCGCGAGCACGCGATCAAGACGTTCGCCGCCAACCGGCCGGCCTCCGACCCCGTCTACCGGGTGGCGCGGGATGCGCGGATCGAGAACCTGGTGCACGCGGCCGGGATCCGGTCGACCGGCGTCTCCTCGTCGCCGGCCGTCGCCGAGCTGGTGCGCGACCTGCTGGAGCAGATCGGGCTGCCGGTCGACCGCGAGCGGCCGGACGCCATCCTCGCGCTGCAGCCGCTGCCGCGCCTGCTCGATCACCTCGAGCCGGAGCGGCTGGTTGCCCTCGATCCGCGCTACGGTCAGGTGATCTGCACCTGCGAGCAGGTCACCGCCGCCGAGATCGCCGCGGCATACCGGATGCATGTCCCGGCGAGTTCGCTGGAGGGAGTCCGCAAGCGCACGCGGGCCACCGGCGGACGCTGCCAGGGGGCGTACTGCCTGGCCGGCGTCTCGTTCCTGCACACGCTGCACACGGGCTGTACCCCGGAGCGGATTGCCGTCGGGGAGCCGGGCGCGACGCTGGGTGTGGCGGGGGCCGATGGCTGAGCGGCGTTCAGTGGCGATCGTCGGCGCGGGCATCACGGGACTGTCCTGCGCAGCGGCGCTGCGCCACGATGCCGCCGTCACGGTGGTCGACCGGATCCCGGTCGCGGGCGGCGTGCATGGATGGAAGCCAGCCGAGACGCGGGAGCTGGTGGCGGTCTGTGGCGCCACGCTCGCGCTGGGCGAGACTGCGCTTCGCTGGGACGGCCGCGAGCTGCTGGTGATCGGTCAACACGGTGCCTGGCGCCAGCCCGCTGATGCGCTCGTGATCGCAAGCGGCGCCCGCCCACTCGGCCGGCCGGAGCTGGGCGTGGTCGGTTCGCGGCCGGCCGGCGTGGTGGCGGCCACCGTCGCCTGTCACCTGGCCGAGAACGGTCTCGCGGTGGGCCTGAATCCCGTGATCATGGGCGGCGGCGACTGGGCGATGGCCGCCTCCCGCCGGCTGTTGGCGGCCGGGGCGCGAGCGATCACGCTGGTCTCGCCCGGCCCCTTGCTGCGGCCGGCGCCTGACGATCGCCGCGTCGCGGTGCGCGAGGGCGAGCGGGTGGCCGAGGTCATCGGGCGGGGGCGCATCTGCGCCGTGCAGCTGGCATCAGGGACACGGATCGAGTGCGACGCGCTGGTGCTTGCGCACGGGCTAGTGCCTCTCCGCAACGTCGACGGCGCTGTCTGGGACGGCCATCGCACAGTCTACGCTCAGCCGACCGGGGACCCGGCGACGGTGCACATCGCGAAGGCTGCAGGCAGCGCCGCCGCCGCCGCCGTACGATCACTTCTCGATCTGGAGGATGGACGATGAAGGTGACCTCGCCGATCGGTGAGCTGCCGTTCACGGTACGACGCGTCTCGCTGCGCGGCCGGCGACTGGTCGTGGAGGGAGAGCTGGGCACGTGGCGATCCCAGGTGGAGGTGGACGGCGGCGATCTGCCGATGTTGGCGCGAGCCATGCGCGGCCCGCTGCTCGTCGCCGCCGCGGGTGCGATCGCCGTCGCCGTGCTGCGACGCCGATGACGATCCTGGTCGGCGTCGACCAGGGCACCAGCGGAACGCGCGCGGTCGCCTTCGACGACCAGCTGCAGCCGCTTGCCGAGAGTTACCAGCCGGCCGAGCTGCGACACCCGCAGCCGGGCTGGATCGAGAAGGACGCCGAGCAGACCGTCGCCGGGGTGACGAGGGCGCTGCGCGAGCTGGCTGAGCAGCTCGAGCAGCCGGTGGCGGCGCTGGGCCTCGACAACGAGGGCGAGACGGTGGTGGCATGGGACGCCGGCAGCCTGCTACCGCTGGCCCCGGCGGTCGTGTGGGGATGCCGGCGGTCGCAGCCGATCGTGGACAGGCTGGCGGCGGCAGGACACGGGCCGCGCATCGAGCAGCTGTCGGGCCTGCCGCTCGACCCGTACTTCTCCGCCACCAAGATGCGCTGGCTGGTCGAGAACCAGCCGGACGTCGCCCGGGCAGCGGACGACGGCAGGCTGCGGATCGGCACCCTCGACGCCTACCTCTGCGCACGCATCGGCGAGGGAGCGCGCACCGATCCCTCGACGGCCGGACGCACTCAGCTCCAGGCGCTGGCGGAGCCCGGCGCCTGGCACCCCGAACTGCTCGCGCTGCATGGCGTCGATCGGCACTGGCTGCCGCCGATCGGACGTTCGGCCGGCCTGCTGGGCACACTGGCGGGACTTCCGCTGCGGGCGCTGCTGGTCGATCAGACCGCGTCCCTGGCCGGCCACGGCTGCCTGCTGCCGGGAACGGCCAAGGCCACATACGGCACCGGCATCTTTCTGCTGCAGCAGGCGGGGCCCTCGCCTCCGGCCACCGGCAGCGGCCTGATCC
Organism: Gaiellales bacterium; assembly: GCA_038212095.1. Lineage (GTDB taxonomy): Bacteria > Actinomycetota > Thermoleophilia > Gaiellales > JAICJC01 > JAICYJ01. The sequence continues at coordinate 64,147 of JBBQUW010000005.1, forward strand.
CGATCGTGGCCTGGCAGCTGGGAGATGAGGTCAGCTACGCATTGGACGGCGGCGTGTTCTCGGCCGGGACAGTGCTGGCCTGGCTTCGCGATGGGCTGGACGCGTTCGCCGACCCGGCGGAGAGCGAGCTGCTGGCACGCTCGGTGCCGGACGCCGCCGGCGTCCACGTGCTGCCCGCGCTGGCCGGCCTGGGCGCTCCCTGGTGGCGGTCGGACGCGCGTGGCGTGATCGCCGGCATCACCGCAGCGACCACTCGCGCCCACATCGTGCGGGCATCGCTGGATGCGCTCTGCTTCCGTGTCCGCGACATCGTCGACCGCCTGCCCCAGCGCCCGCCGCTGCTGCGGGTGGACGGTGGGCTGACAGCGAACGGCTACCTGCTGCAACGCCAGGCCGACGTGCTGGGGTTGCCGGTCGAGGTGGCGGCCATCCCCGAGACGACGGCGCTCGGCGCCGCCGCCGCCGCCGGCATCGGCGCCGGACTGCTGACGATCGGCCGCCTGGCCGATCTGACGGCGGGCGGCCGTCGCGTGGAGCCGGCCGGCGTGGAGGCGGCAGACGCCGACTACCGCGCCTGGCGGGCGTTCGCGGAGAACGCCTCCCAGCTGTGAGCGATCAGCCGGGCAGCTGCTCGAAGTCGCCCACCAGCCGCAGCGTGGAGGCCACGTCAGCCAGCAGCTTCAACCGGTTGCCACGCACGGCCGGCTCGTCCGCCATCACCATCACCGCATCGAAGTAGGTGTTGATCGGCGCCACGGTGGCGGCCGCCGCCTCGAGCGCGCTGGCGAAGTCACGGCGCGCGGCCGCGTCGGCGATCTCGATGTCGGCCACCGTCAGCGCCGCGCACAAGGCGCGCTCCTCGTCCATCTCAAACAGCGAGGTGTCGACCGCCGTGGCCGCCTCGTCCGCGCCCTTGGCCGCGATCCGCGCGCAGCGACCGTACGCGTCGCGCAGCTCCGCCAGCGCCGCGCCGCCGCGGGCGTCGCGAAGGGCCCGGCAGAGCGCCGCCAGCGGCAGCGGGCCGCTCACCCCGGACCCGCGCGCGGCGCGGATCTCCTCCACCGAGACGCCCTCCTCGAGCATCATCGGCTCCACCCTGTCCAACACGAAGCCGACCGCGTCAGGCACCGCCTCCAGCGGTTTTCGCTTCAGCTCGTACCCCTGGGCGACCAGTCGGTGCACCGAGGCCGCCATCAGCTCGCCCAGTCCCAGCTCGAACCCGCGCGCCAGCGCGATCGCGACGATGCCGGCAGCGGCCCGGCGCAGGCCGTATGGATCGCGGCTGCCAGTCGGCTGGGCGCCCAGAGCAAAGGCGACGGCGACCGTGTCGACCTTGTCGGCGATCGAGAGCAGCGAGCCCGCTTCGCCGGCCGGCAGCTCGCCGCCGGCCTCCGTGGGACGGTGGTGCTCGTCGATCGCATCGCAGACCGCGGCCGGCTCGCCCGCCCGCCGCGCGTACACCGAGCCGGCGTACCCCTGCAGATCCGAGAAGTCGGCCACCAGCGCCGAGACGATGTCCGCCTTGCACAGCTGGGCGGCACGCAGCACCGCCTGCCGGATCTCGAGCTCGGCCTCGACGCGGTCGCACAGCTGCCCGGCCACCTCGAACACGCGCTCACTCTTGTCGGCCAGCGATCCGCCGCCCTCCAGAAAGCTGACGCGACCCAGCTCTGACAGCATCGCATCCAGGCCGCGAGCGGTGTCCTTGTCGAGCGCGAACGCGGCGTCCTCCAGCCGACCGACCAACACCTCCTCGTTGCCGGCCACAACCACTGCCGGATCGCCGCCGTTGGCGACGAACGCAAACCGCGGCTCCAGCCGGCCGTCGCGTACCAGCGGGAAGTAGCGCTGATGCGACTGCATGGCGGTGATCGGAACCCGGTCTGGGAGCGCCAGATAGCGCTCATCGAACCGCCCCTCGAGCACCGTCGGCCACTCGACCAGGTACTGCACCTCGTCCACCTTGTGCATCGGGTCGATCCACTCACCCGTCTGGTCGAGCCCGGCCTCGATCAGTTGGCGCCGCTCGCCGGCATCGGCCACCACCCGCACCCCGCGCAGATCGTCCAGGTAGGTGGCGGCCGATCGTACGCGCACGTCCCCACCCGCCGTGCGGTGACCGCGCGAGAGCTCACCGGCCGTGACACCCATCACCGTCACCTCGATCGCGCGCTCGTCGAGCTTGACCACCAGCCACCGGATCGGCCGCGAGAAGCGGCCACCCGGCCAGCGCATCGTCTTGGCGAACTGGATACCCTCGATCACCTGGGACACGACTCCCGGTACCAGCTCGGCCGTGGCGACCGTGGCCGGCTCGATGATCGCCCAGACGAAGCCGTCGCGCTGCTCGAGCCGATCGGCAGCCTGGCCGTACTTGCGGGCGAACCCGGCGCGCGCCTGCTCGGGGGCGTCGCTGCGAGGTCCGCGCTGTTCGCGCCGCTCGCTGATCCGCTCCTCGGCCAGCGACTCCGCCACCACCGCGAGCCGGCGCGGCGCGACGTGGACGCGGATCCGGCCCGACGGCACCCCCGCGGCCGCCAGCGCGTCCTCCAACAGCACCGGCAGCTGGGCCCCGGCATCGCGGCAGGCAGAGGCGGGCAGCTCCTCACAGCCGATCTCGATCAGCAGGTCAGGCACCGTCCGCCTCCACCTGTGCCGCCAGATAGACCCTGGAGACCTCCTGGGAGAGCCGGCGCATACGCAGGATGTAGGCCTGGCGGTCGGTCACCGCGATCGCCCGGCGACTGTCCAGCATGTTGAAGGCGTGCGAGCACTTCAGCACCTGGTCATACGCCGGCAGCGGCAAACCAGCATCCAGGCAGCGGACGGCCTCCGCCTCATGGTCGTCGAAGTGGCGGGCCAGCATCGCAGTGTCCGCCAGCTCGTAGTTGTAGGCTGAGAACTGGCGCTCGTTCTCGACGTACACCTCGCCCCAGCTGACGCCTTGCGACCAGCGCATGTCGTGGGCGCGGCGCACCTTCTGCAGGTGCATGCCGATCCTCTCCAGGCCGTAGGTCATCTCGCACGAGACCGGATCGAGCTCGATGCCGCCGGCCTGCTGGAAGTAGGTGAACTGCGTGATCTCCATTCCATCCATCCACACCTCCCAGCCCAGCCCCCACGCGCCCAGGCTGGGGCTCTCCCAGTTGTCCTCGACGAAGCGGATGTCGTGCTCGGCCGGATCGATGCCGATCGCGGCCAGCGAGCCGAGGTACATCTCCTGCACATCGTCGGGCGCGGGCTTCAAGATCACCTGGTACTGGAAGTGCTGCTGGAAGCGATACGGGTTCTCGCCGTAGCGCCCGTCGTCCGGCCGGATCGAGGGCTCCACGTACGCCGTCCGCCATGGGCGCGGGCCAAGCACGCGAAGCAGCGTGGCCGGGTTCGAGGTGCCCGCGCCGACCTCGGTGTGGTACGGCTGCATGATCGTGCACCCACGCTCCTCCCAGTACGACTGAAGATCGGCGATCATTGACTGGAAGGTGCTCATCGAGGGCGCAAGCTATCAGACGCCAAAAGGCGGCCGGACGGGGTACGGCTTCTCAGCCCACGTGCAGCGTGCGCAGCCGAAAGCCGCCGTGGTGTGCGTACGTCTCCTCGACCACGCGCAGCGCGTCGGCGGCCGCTCTCGACGCCAGCGCCACGGTGGCCAGCGGACGATCGAGCAGTCCCTCGATCGCCGCCACGCTGCCCGCGCCCAGGCCGAACGCGGCGGTCGCGCCCAGGCAACCATCGCAGACGGCGCCGCCGGCCGCGGGTGAGAAGCCGACAAGTGCCTCGTCGCGGCCGCACGAGGCACAGGAGGTGAGGTGCGGCAGGTAGCCTGCCAGCGCCAGCAGCTTCAGCTGGAAGGCCAGGCCAAGGCCATCGTGGCTGGGATCGGGCGCCCGCTCCACCGGCTCGCCGAGCAGGTCGAGGAAGCGACACAGTCCCTGGTAGGCGCGTGGCTGCGGCTCCGGCTCGGCATGCAGCTTCAGCACGGCCTCCGCCCCGATCAGTCCGACGGCGAGCGTGTAGCCGTCGGCCCGCACATCCTCGTGCGAGCTGATGATGTCTGCGCCCGAGATCGTGTGCAGCTCACCGCGGCCCTCGTGGAGCAGCAGCGCCGAGCGGGTCAGCGGCTCCAGCCGGGCGCCGAATCGGGACCCGGTCTTGCGCACGCCCTTGGCGATCGCGTTGACGCGGCCGCGGTCGAGCGAGAACAGATGCAGCACGCGATCCGCCTCTGAGTAGCGGATCGACCGCAGCACGACGGCCTCGGTCTTGTAGCTGCGGCCCATGGAGGGATGCTAGATGGTTGCGCCGCTCGTGGAATCAATCATCTGGATGGTCAGCCGGGCGCCGCGATCTCGCGCAGCTGTGCGGCCGGGATCGCAGCAACCAGCTCTGCCAGCCCCACGCCGAACAGCGATCGGGGCGTTCCGGCCGCGCACCACACCCGCTGGTAGCGCTGTAGGGAGCTGTCCACCACCGTCGCCAGAGGCCGGTCGTGGCCCAGCGGCGGCACGCCGCCGATGGCGAAGCCGGTCAGCTCCTTCACCTGACGGCCGCGTGCCATCTCGACGCCCGCGCCGAGCTGCGACAGATCGACCAACCGGTCACCGGCACAGAGGCAGAGCAGCGGCGTGCCGTCTGCGTGCACAAGCACCACCGACTTGACGATCTGGCCGAGCTCGCACCCGACCGCCTGCGCCGCCTCGGCGGCGGTACGTGTGGACTCGGCCAGCTCCTCGACCTCGACCAGCAGACCGGCCTGCGCCGCTCGCTGCTGGAATTTCAGGGCCGTCGGGTGCATCGTGGGCAGAGGTGGGTGCCGCGCTGCGCGACTCGGGTCTTGACGATCGCCGCCCCACATCGGGGACAGGGCTCCCCGGTGCGGTCGAACACGTTGAAGCGATCCTGCATGCTACCGGCCACGCCGTCCACGCCGCGGTAGCTATCGATGCTGGCGCCACCCGCCTCGATGCCTCGCTCGAGCACGGCCACGACGGCATCGTGCAGCCGGCGGACACGGGCCGCCCCCAGCGCACCGGCATTCGCCAACGGGTGGATTCGAGCCTCCCACAGCGCCTCGTCGGCGTAGATGTTGCCAACACCGGCGACAACGCGCTGATCGAGCAGCAGCGCCTTGATCGGCGCCCTGCGCCCGTTCAGCGCCAGCCCGAGCTGGGCGGCCGTCCACTCGGCCGTCAGCGGCTCGGGCCCCAGACGGCCCCGCCAGAACTCGTCCAGGCCCCCGGAGGCGACCAGCCGCATGGTGCCGAACCGGCGCTGATCGCTGTACAGCAGCCAGCTGCCGTCGTCCAGCCCGAACACCGCGCGCAGGTGCGGTCGCTGCTCGAGCACGGGTACGTGATGGAACCAGCCGGTCATGCGCAGGTGGCAGATCAGCGTCGCCCCGTCGTCCATCGCCACGGCCAGGTACTTGCCGCGGCGACCGACCGCGGTCACGGTCGCTCCGTGCAGCTGATGGGCAACCGCAGCGGGGTCGAGCGGGGCCGTCAACCGACCGTCACGGATCTCGACCGCCACCAGTTCGCGGCCGACCATTGCGGCCTCGAGCCCGCGCCGCACCGTCTCGACCTCCGGCAGCTCAGGCATCGACCATCTCGATCACCAGCGGCGGCCGGTCGACCGGCCGCTCGTCGATCTCAAAGCAGTCGCGGATCCGGTCGGCGTCGTACCCCGTGCGGGCATGCACCGTCGCCAGCGGGTCGCCCACGCGCACAGCGTCGCCGCTCTTGCGGTGGACGACGATGCCGACGGCATGGTCGATCGCGACGCTCTGATCGGTGCGGCCGGCGCCGAGCGCCGCCGCCGCCCGCCCGATCGCCAACGCGTGGCAGCGCTGCACCACGCCCGATCGATCCGCTGTGACCAGCTCGACGATCGGTGCCGTCGGCAGCGCAGCGGCCGGGTCACCTCCCTGCGCCGCGATCCATCGCTGATAACACTCGTAGCCGGCGCCGCTCTGCAACGCCCGTTCGGCGACGGCTCTGTCGCCAATCAGGATGGCAGCCGAGTCGAGGCAGAGCGCGGTCAGGTCGGACGGCCCCTCGCCGCGCAGCGTGGCCACCGCCTCCGTCACCTCGATCGCGTTGCCGACCGCGCATCCCAGCGGCTCGTCCATCCGCGTCAGCATCGCGTCCGCCTCGATACCGTGCTCGCCGGCCAACCGCACCATCAGCCGGGCCAGCTCGCGCGCGGCGCCGGCGTCGGCCATGAACGCCCCCTCCCCGACCTTGACGTCCAGCAGCAGCCGGCTGGCACCAGCGGCGATCTTCTTGGCCATGATGCTGGTCGCGATCAGCGGCAGGCTGGGCACCGTTGCGGTGGCGTCGCGGAGGGCGTACAGGCGCCCGTCAGCCGGCGCCAGCTCCGCCGTCTGGCCGCAGACGGCCACCCCCACCCGCTCCACCTGGCGGCGCATGCCGGCCAGAGAGAGCGAGACGCGCATGCCGGGAATCGACTCCAGCTTGTCCAGCGTGCCACCGGTGTGGCCAAGACCGCGACCGCTCATCTTGGCCACCAGACCGCCACAGGCGGCCAGCAGCGGCGCCAGCACCAGCGTGGTCTTGTCGCCGACGCCTCCGGTCGAATGCTTGTCGGCCACCGGCCACGGCCACGAGACGCGGCTTCCCGACTCCAGCATCGCCTCCAGCAGAGATCGCGTCTCCCGCTCGCTCATGCCCCGCAGCACGACCGCCATCAGGAAGGCGGCCAGCTGCGCGTCGCCCACGGCAGGGTCGATCAGCGCCGCCACCTGCTCGCTCGTCAGCTCTCCGCCGTCCCGCTTATGGGCGATCAGCTCCTTGACCGCACGCGTCACAGGACCGGCGTTCCCGGTAGGTCGTGGTCGTGGGCACCGGTGAGGTGGCGCTGCACGGTGGCGCCGACATCGGCAAAGGTCTCGCCGTCGTGGCGGCGCGACGCCGCCGGCCGCCCGGCAACGTGTGCCAACAGCAGGCCGTGTTCGCGGGAATGGTCGGTCGACGCGGTGGTGGGATCGCAGCCGTGATCGGAGGTGATCACCACCAGGTCGCCGTGGTGCAGCGCCGCCAGCAGACGTGGCAGCTCGGCGTCGAACTCGCGCAGCGACTCGACGAAGCCCTGCGGATCGTTGCGATGCCCCCACACCATGTCGGTCTCGACCAGGTTGGTGAAGACCAGGCTGCGGTCCGGCAGGTCGCGCAGCCGCGTGATCGTGCGCGCGATGCCCTGGCCGTTCGACTCGGTCGAGACGGAGCTGTCGATGTCCTGACCGGCAAAGATGTCCGAGATCTTCCCCACGCCGTGCACGCCCACGCCGGCCTCGCGCAGCCGCTGCAGGTGGTTGGGGCGTGGCGGCACCAGCGAGAAATCGTGGCGCCGGGCGGTGCGGCGGTATCCACCCGGGGCACCCTCGAACGGCCGCGCGATCACGCGGCCGACGGCGTGCTCGGCGGTTAGCAGCTCGCGGGCGAGCCGGCAGGCGGCGTACAGCTCATCGATCGGCACGGTCTGCTCGTGGGCGGCGACCTGGAACACGCTGTCGGCCGACGTGTAGACGATCCAGGCGCCGGATCGCTGGTGCTGCTCGCCCAGCCGCTCGATGATCTCGGTGCCGGACGCGGCCACGTTGCCGATCACGCCGCGGCCGGTGAGCCGCGAGAACTCGGCCACGATGGCATCCGGGAAGCCGTCCGGATAGGTCGGGAAGGCTCGTTCGGTGACGATGCCGACCATCTCCCAGTGGCCCGTGGTGGTGTCCATCCCGATGCTGCGTTCGGCCAGCCGGCCCCATACCGAGGGCGCGTCCGACCGTGGCGGGCAGCCAACGAGCGGCAGCACGTTGCCCAGCCCGAGCTGCTGCAGCGAGGGCAGGTCGAGCCCGCCCACCGCCGCGGCGACGTGGGCCAGCGTGTTCGACCCGGCGCTGCCGAACGCCTCGGCATCGGGAAGATCGCCGACACCGACTGCATCCAGCACGATCACGCAGGCTCGGGCCACGGGGCGCAATCTAGATGATTGATTCCACGAGCTGTGCGGCCGGTGAGGGCCGATCAGCCGATGGCGACCATCCGGTGGAGACGGTGGAACGTGGGCCGAAAGCCGCGGGACGGCCAGAAGCGTGACGAGAGCAGGTTCGTGGAGCGCCAGTCGATCGTGATCGATCCGTAGCCCTCCTCTGCCGCCCACCGGCAGGCATGGTCGCTGAGCGCGACACCGACCCCACGGCCGCGGGCGGACGGCGCGACGGCCATCAGCGAGAGCTCCACGGCGTCCTCGGGGATCCCGAACGCGGGCGCGGCACGGTGCAGCAGCACGTGCCCAAGCAACGTCTCTCCCCGCTCGGCCACGAAGAGGGCGTCGCTGGGATCATCGAACACCTCCAGCCAGCTCTCCGTCACCTGCGCGGGATCGAGCGGCGCCGCGCCCGAAAACGTGGGCGCGAGCATCTGGTGATCCCAGACCAGCATTCCAAGCTCGCGGGCGACGCGCGCCAGATCGGACTTCCCGGCAGCCCGGATCGTCGTTCCGTCGGGCGTCACCGGCTCGCGCCCCCCGCTCTCGCGGATCGCATGCTGCTGCATCTGCCCGAAGCCGAGCCCGCACCACGGTTCGAGCAGCCGGCCCACCGCCGGCACCAGCGGCAGGTGCATCGTCGCCCCGGCCTCCACCCATGCCGGTGCCGCGGCCGCGTACATGTCGCGGACGATCTCGGGCTCGGCTGCGGCGTGGCCGGCACGGTCGATCCACACGTGTCTTCCCCAGAGAGGGTTCTCGCGCAGCTCCCCAACCAGGTAGCCGACCACCTCGCCGCCCCGCAGGGCGGCAACGCCGCGGGCACCCTCGCGATCGGCGGCGTCGCGAACCGCGACCGCGGCATCGATCGCCGCGAGCAGCGGTTCGGCCGCCCGGTGGGCCTCGTGGCGAGCCTCGAGCAGCGGCGCCAGCAGCGCGGGATCCACCTCACCGACGGGCTGGAACTCGATCGGCATCGCGTCAGCCTACAACTGGCGGTGCATCTCCCATTGCCAGTGGCTCTCGGTCATCGCACCCAGCCCGCGCAGCAGGACGCCCGCCTCCCACCACTCCTCGGGTACCAGGGCGGGCACGCCGATCCAGCCGGTCGGCAGCATCGAGCAGAGTCGCCGGGCGATTCCGCGCCGCCGCCGATCCGGGGCTACCGACAGCGCGTACAGCCAGAACCGGTCGCCGCGGCGCTTGCCGAAGGCGACCGCGTCATGGTCGATCTGCAGCGCCGGCATGTGCGCCAGCGACGCCGCCTCGAGCTGCCAGGGCGGATCCTTCCATCCCCACTCCACCAGCCGGCCAAGCGCGTCCTCGGGATCGGCCGCGGCCAGCTTTGGCGAGACGCGCGCCAGCAGGCCACGGCGCGCGGGGCGCTGCAAGCTGTAGCCCATCAGGCGCCGACGCTGCTCGAAGCCGTTGCGCTTGTAGAGCCGGATTGCGGCGGTGTTTCCCTCCAGCACCTCGAGCGTGACCTGAGCCGCGCCGGCGCCGCGAAGCGCGTCCAGCGTCTCGTCCAGCACCCGCCCGCCCAGGCCGCCGCGGCGGAACGGCGGCGCCGTACCCTCGCCGCGGATGCTGGCCCGCGCGCCCCGCGTCGCGCCCAGGCAGAAGCTGGCTGGAACGCCGTCGACGAACGCCGCCCGGCTCAGCGCGGGGTCGACGTCCGTCTCGTCGAAGTAGAGCGCCAGCGCGGCCGCATCCAGCACTGCCGGCACCGCGTAGTCGGCAAACGCAGTGTTGTGCAGATCGGCCAGCCAGTCGAGGTCGTCGGAGCGAAGCGGCCGCACCTCGACGTTCAAGCTCGCGGGTGCGCCTTCTGGTAGGCCTCGCGAACGTGCTCGATCGAGACGTGCGTGTACACCTGCGTCGTCTCGATCGATGCGTGGCCCAGCATCTCCTGGACGCTGCGAAGGTCGCAGCCACCCTCGATCAGGTGTGTCGCAAACGAGTGCCGCAGCGTGTGCGGCGTGACGATCTTTTCGATGCCGGCATCCCGCGCGTGGTCGCGCACGAGCTGGAACACCGCCTGGCGTGTGATGCCCTGTCCGCGGTGGTTGAGGAAGAGGACGTCGCCACGCTGCATGCGTCCCAGGTAGGGCCGTCCGCGATGCATGTAGATCCTGATCGCCTCGATCGCCCGGCTGCCGGTCGGCACGACGCGCTGCTTCGCGCCCTTGCCCATGCAGCGCACCAGGCCGTCCTCCAACTCGATATCGGCCAGCCGCAGCGAGACCAACTCCGAGACGCGCAGGCCGGCGCCGTACATGAGCTCCAGCATCGCGCGGTCGCGCAGACCGCGCGGCGAGCCGTCGGGGCTGGTCACGATCGCCTCGGCCTCGGCCGGCGTCAGGGGCTCGGGAAGCCGTCTGCCCAGCCGGGGCAGTGCCACCGTGCGGCCGGCGTCAGCGCGACCGCCCTCACGGGCGAGGTGCTTGAGGAAGGCGCGCACGGCGGCCAGCCTGCGGCGCACCGTTGCAGGCGACAGGCCTCTGTCCTGAAGCGCGATCGCGTAATCATCCAGCACGCTGACCTCGATCAGGTCAGGATCGACGTGCTCCACGAACGCGCCCAGATCGATCAGATCGCGCTTGTAGGCTTCGATCGTATGCGGCGACGCGCCGCGCTCAAGCTGAAGGCTGGTGAGGAAGTCGGCCAGTTTCTGATCGTATGTCCGCATCACGATGCCAGAGTTCGTCGCGCCCGTGACGAACCCTTCCCCGTGAACGGTACAGCCGTGCGCAAGCCCGACCGGCTGCCGAAGAACTCTATGGAGTCACGCCGGCACGGTGACCTGGTCGAGCGGGGTGTACTCCAGCCCGACCGCGTCTGCGACCTGCTCGTAGGTCACCTTTCCACCAACCACGTTCACGCCCTTGGCCAGCGCCGCGTCTTCGGCGATCGCGCGCGCGGCACCCTTGTCGGCCAGCGCCTCGACGTAGGGCAGCGTGACGTTGGTCAGCGCACCGGTGGACGTGATCGGCACCGCGCCGGGCATGTTCGCGACGCAGTAATGCAGCACATCGTCGACCACGTAGGTGGGATCGGTGTGGGTGGTCGGTCGGGACGTCTCGAAGCACCCGCCCTGGTCGATGGCGACGTCGACCAGCACCGAGCCCGGCTTCATGATGCCGAGCATCTCCCGCGTGATCAGGCGCGGAGCCTTGGCGCCCGGGATCAGCACGCCGCCTATCACCAGGTCGGCATCGGGCAGCGCCTCCTCGATCGCCTGGCGGCTGGACATCGTCAGCAGCACCGTGCGGCCGAGGCTGACGTCGAGCTCGCGCATGCGATCGACGCTGCGCTCGAAGATCGTGACGTCGGACTGCATGCCCTGGGCGATCAGCGCGGCGTTGTAGCCGACGATGCCGCCGCCCAGCACGAGCGTCTTTGCCGGCAGCACGCCCGGCACGCCACCCATCAGCCGGCCACGTCCGCCAAACGGCTTCAGCAGGTAGTAGGCGCCGACCTGCGCTGCCAGCCGTCCCGCCACCTCGCTCATCGGCGCCAGCAGTGGCAGCCGCCGGTCGGCTGTCTCGACCGTCTCGTAGGCGACGCAGGTGGCGCCGCTCTCGACCAGTCCCTTCGTCAACTCCGGCGCCGCCGCAAGATGCAGGTAGGTGAAGAGGATCTGGCCGGGCGAGAGCCGCTGCCACTCGCCGTCCAGCGGCTCCTTCACCTTCAGCACCATCTGGGAGTCGCCCCACACCGATGCGACGTCCACGATCTCGGCACCCGCCGCGCGGTACTCATCGTCCGTGAACGAGCTACCGGCGCCGGCGCCTGACTCGACGATCACGTCGTGGCCGCGGGCGACCAGCTCGCGCACGCCCGCGGTGGTGAGCGCGACCCGGTACTCGTCCTTCTTGATCTCCTTGGCGACACCGATCTTCATGCTGTTTGGCCTCTTTTGCTGGCGGAAAACGCGAACCGGGCGATTGTACGGGTTCAGCCCGAGCCACGGGCGAGGTCGATCAGTGCGTGAGTGACCAGCGTCATCGCTTCGAGGTCGGCAGCGGCGATGTACTCCTCGCTGGTGTGGATCTCGGCCATGCCGTTGCACAGGTTGACGCACGGCAGCCCGGCGGCGTTGAAGACGTTGGCGTCCGCGCCGCCGCCGGACTCGATGTACCGCACGCTGTGGCCGCAGCGCTCGAGCGCGCGCGCCGCCAGCGCCACCGGCGGATCGTGCTCGGCAAAGCGATAGCTCTCGTACTCGCTGGTGACGGCCGCCTCCAACCGGCAGCCCGACTGCTCGGCCGCGGCGGTGGCGGCGTCCAGCATCGCCTGCACCGTCTCGGCCAGACGTTGGGGATCGCGGCTGCGAGCCTCGGCGCGCACCACGCAGACGGGCGGCACGATGTTGCCGGCCACCCCGCCCTCGATCAGGCCCACGTTCGCGGTCGTCTGGTTGTCGATGCGGCCGAGCGGCATCGCGGCGATCGCGCGCGCCGCGGCCAGGATTGCGCTTCGCCCCCGTTCCGGCGCAATCCCCGAGTGCGCCGGCCGGCCGTGGAAGGTGAGCTGGAACGTGCGCTGCGAGGGCGCCGCCAGCACAACGTCGCCGATCGGCGCCGCGTGGTCGTAGCAGTAGCCGAACCGCGCCGCCAGCCGCGAGCAGTCGAACTGCTTGGCGCCGCGCAGGCCGACCTCCTCCATCGGCGTCAGCAGCAGCTCGATGCCGGCGTGCGGCCGGCGTTCCCGCGATACGTCGCGCACGGCCGCCAGCATCGCTGCCACGGCGGCCTTGTTATCGGCTCCGAGGATGGTCGCGTGGCGGTTCGTGATCACGCCGTCCTCGACCACCGGCTCGATCTCGGCTGTCGGCGGCACGGTGTCCAGGTGGGCGTTGAGGAAGATCGGCGCACCTCCGCCGGTCGCCGGCAGCCTGCAGAGGATGTTCCCGATCTGCGAGCCGATCGCGCTGCCGGCATCATCCTCGTCTGCCTCTATCCCCAACTCGTGCAGGAAGGCCAGCACGCGGTCGGCGACCGCGCGCTCGCGTCCGGGCGGGCTCTGGATGGCCGCCAGCTCGAGGAAGATGTCCAGCGCTGAGCTGTCGGAGTTCACGCGCCGACGATACCCGGCCGGTGCCGCTCGCGGTAGCTGCGGGCCTTCGCGCGGTTGCCGCACAGCCCCATCTCGCACCACGCTCCTGAGCGGTTCTTGGTGGCGTCATAGAAGATCCAGTGGCAGTCGGCGTTGCGGCACGCCTTCAGCCTCAGCCAGGTGCCATCCAGCATCGCGGCGTACACGATCGCGAGCAGCCGTCCCAGCGCTGCGTCGACGCCATGCGCGGCCGGCTCCAGCGCAGCTCGGCCGTCACGCAGGAAGCGCGCCCCCAGCCTCGCGTGGCGTGCGGCGGCATCCAGTGCCTCGGCAGCCGCCTGGTTGACCGGCGCGCCGTTGTTGGACAGCAGCACCGCTCGCAGCGCCTCGCGCAGCTTCAGCGCCCGGCGCAGGTCTGCGCCGCCCGCCGCCTCGTCCGGCGCCAGCAGCCCGCGCGCCACCAGCCACTCGTGGAGGTCAGCTGGGCCGGTCAGCTCCTCACGCCGCTCCTCGATGTCGCGCGTGTTCACGAACGCGCGCACCAGCTCGAGGTCGTCGGGCGCCGGTCGCTCCTTTGCCATCTCCCCCATCACCGCCTATCCACTTGATCGGTTACGTCACCTGCTATACACTTATACCGGTTAGTTCAACACCACGCCACAACGGCCACCGGGAGGTGACCACCATGCGAGCCCTTCTCTTTCTGTTCTCCGTCCTCAGCGCCACCAACAGCCAGCCACGCGCCAAGCGGCGGTAGCCCGCCGTTCGAGTCAATCGCGCGCGATCCCGTAGATGGAGCCGTACTTCTCCCACAGGTAGCGCATGAACGGCGCGTGATCGAGCCCCGAGCCGGTCACGCTCCGGATCAGATCCTCACCCAGCTCGATCGAGCCCGGCCGGTGCACGTTCTCGCGCAGCCATCCGAGCAGGGGCGCGAAGTCGGCCGTCCGGATCTGCTGATCTGCGTCGGGGGCGGCCTCGCGGTAGGCGTCCCACAGCAGACCTGCATATAGGTTGCCGAGCGTGTAGGTGGGGAAGTAGCCGAATGCGCCATGCGACCAGTGGATGTCCTGCATCACGCCCAGCACGTCATTGGGGGGCCGGACGCCCAGTGATCGCTCGTACGCGTCGTTCCAGGCATCCGGCAGGTCCGCCACCTCGAGCTGGTCGCGCATCAGCGCCAGCTCCAGCTCGAACCGGATCAGCACATGCATGTTGTAGGTCACCTCGTCGGAGTCGACACGGATCAACGAGGGCTCGACGTGGTTGGCGGCGCGGAACAGGCGCTCGCCGTCCGCGTCCGCCAACTGCTGCGGGAACGCCTCCCGCAGCACCGGTGCGTAGTGCTGCCAGAACGGAAGGCTGCGGCCGACGATGTTCTCCCACAGCCGTGACTGCGACTCGTGCAGGCCGAGCGACGGAGCGTCCGCCACCGGGGTGTCCTCGTTCACCGGGTCGAAACCCTGCTCGTACAGGCCATGCCCGGCCTCGTGGATGGTCGAGTAGATGGCTCCCAGCGGGTCGTGCTCGTAGATCCTGGTGGTGACGCGCACGTCGCCCAGCGCCACGGTGGTCGTGAACGGATGCGCCGACCGGTCGAGGCGACCGGCCGTCAGGTCGAAGCCGGTGTCCGCCAGAATGCGATTGACGACGTCCCACTGGGCCTGGTCGGGAAAGTCGCGACCCTCGAACGGCGGCGGCTGGGTCGGTCCCGCCGCCACGATCGCCGACAGCAGCTCACTCAACTCGTCGCGCAGCTGCAGCAGCAATGGCTCCAGCCGCGAGACCCGCATGCCGGGCTCGTACAGGTCGAGCAGAGCGTCGTACCGCTCCTCCTCGAAGCCGATCAGGTCGGCATGCTCGCGCTTGGCTGCGACCACGTCCTCCAGCGCCGAGCGGTACAGGCCAAAGTCACCCTCCTGTCGAGCGAGGCGCCACGCGTTCACGCCCCGGCCCTCGGCCAGCGCCATGCGCCGCACGAACTCCGGTGGGAGGCACAGCGCGAGGTCGCGGTCTCGTCGCATCAGCCGTACCATGGCCGCGTGGGTCGCATCCAGCGGCTCGCTCCCGGCGCGGTCGAGCAGCTCTCCCAGCCGAGGATCGACCAGCCGCTCGTGCAGCACCACCCGCATAGTCGCCTGCTGGCGGGCGCGGGCGTCGCCACCGCGCAGCGGCATGCCCGTCTCCTGATCCCAGGACAGCAGCCCGCTGACGTGCCCGAGATCGGCGAACTCCCGCATCCGGGCAGCCAGCTCCGTCCATGTGTCGGTCACCGTTGACATCGTCGGAAACCTACCCGCGCGCGCCGGCGATCATGCGACCACGTTGTGGCTGGCCACGACGACCCCCGAGCGCCGCGCGACGGCGGCTCCCACGAAGTCGCGGAACAGCGGGTGGGGCCGGTTGGGCCGTGACTTGAACTCGGGGTGGTACTGGCTGGCCACGAACCAGGGGTGGTCGGGCAGCTCGATCACCTCGACCAGCCGTTCGTCCTGATACGTGCCGGAGATCAGGAGACCGGCGGCGACCAGCCTCGAGCGCAGCTGGTTGTTGACCTCGTAGCGATGCCGATGGCGCTCCTGCACGACCCGCTCGCCGTATGCGGCGAACGCTTTCGAGCCCGCGACCAGCGTCACCGAGTCGGCTCCCAGGCGCATCGTGCCGCCCATGTCCTCGACCTCCTTCTGCTCCGGCAGCAGATCGATCACCGGGTACGGGGTCTCGGGGTCGAACTCGCTCGAGTTGGCGCCCTCCAGGTCGACCACGTGGCGGGCGAACTCGACCACCGCCACCTGCATGCCCAGACAGACGCCCAGGTAGGGCACGTCGTTCTCACGCGCGAAGCGGGCGGCTGCGATCTTGCCCTCGATGCCACGGATGCCGAACCCGCCGGGGATCAGCACGCCGTCGGCCTCCTGCAGCTTGCGCTCGCTCTCTTCCTTGGACACCGTCTCGGCGTCCACCCAGATCACCTCGAGCTTGGTACCGTGGTGGATGGCCGAGTGGTTGAGCGCCTCCACCACCGACAGGTAGGCGTCCTGCATCTGCACGTACTTGCCGACGATCGCGATCCGAACGACGCCCTCGGCGCTGTGGACGCGCTCCACCACCGACTCCCACTCGCGCATGTCGGGCGGGCCCGTGACCAGGCCCAACCGTTCGCAGGTCAGCCGGTCGAGCCCCTGCTCCTGCATCATCAGCGGGATCTCGTAGATGCTGCCGGCGTCCGAGGCCGAGATCACGGCCTCGGCCGGCACGTCCGCGAACAGGGCGATCTTCTCGCGGATCTCGCTGCCCAGCGGATGCTTGGAGCGGCACACGATCACGTCCGGCGAGATACCGATCCGGCGCAGCTCCTGCACCGAGTGCTGGGTGGGCTTGGTCTTCAGCTCGCCGGCCACCTCGATGTAAGGCACCAGCGTGCAGTGGATGTACATCGCGTTGTCGCGGCCGACCTGGTTGCGGAACTGGCGGATCGCTTCCAGGAAGGGGAGGCTCTCGATGTCGCCCACCGTTCCGCCGATCTCGGTGATCACGACGTCCACCTCGTCGGACTGGGCGACCCGCTGGATGCGGCGCTTGATCTCGTCGGTGACGTGGGGGATCACCTGGACGGTGGAGCCGAGGTACTCGCCCTTTCGCTCCTTACGGATGATCGTGTTGTAGACCGATCCGGTGGTGTGGTTTGAGTTCCGCGACAGGAACTCGTCCACGAACCGCTCGTAGTGCCCGAGGTCGAGGTCGGTCTCAGCGCCGTCCTCGGTGACGAACACCTCGCCGTGCTGAAACGGACTCATGGTGCCGGGGTCGACGTTGATGTAGGGGTCGAACTTCTGCAGCGAGACCTTCAGCCCGCGCGCCTTCAGCAGCCGGCCGAGCGACGCGGCGGTGATCCCCTTGCCGAGCGACGAGACGACGCCTCCGGTCACGAATACGTACTTGGCCTGCTTGCTCACCTGCGACCCACCTTTCCGAGAGTGACCGGTCCCCGGGGATGCATCATACGCGAGCGGCGGGACGGCACGACCTGCGACCCCGCCAGGGTCTACCTGAACAGCGACTCGGTGTAGCTGCCCGGCACCTCGATCACGGTGTACACCGGGTAGGCGCCTGGGGTCGGCGCGCCCGCAGGCACGCGGAATATCGGCATCGCGTTCGCTGTCATGTCGCCCTGGGGGTCGAACCCGAAGCTGCCGAGGATCCCGTTCGTGATCTTGACCCGCAGCAGGTTCGCCACCACCGATCGCCGGGTACCGTCGGACTTGGCGATCGCCGCCAGCAGCACCTCAGTCGCCTGAGCTGCATACGGCGTGAACGTGTTGACGACACGCCCCGGCTGCGTCGCGCTGAAATCCCGTACGAACGCCCTGCCGGCCGGCAGCAGCTGCCGGGCGGGATCGGTCACGTACGCCCCGCTGATGTACGTTTCGGCGAGAGGGTGCCCCGGTGACGTGTCGGCCGTGCCGAAGCCGGACAGAAAGCCATCGCTGGCCACGATCGGCACCGATCGCCCGAACTCGCGTCGCAGCGCGATGACGAACTGGCTGGGAAGCTGCGTTCCGCCCACGTTCGGCCCAAGCCCGGCCATGAACACGGCGTCCACCCGCTGCGCCTTGAGTCCCCGCACGAACGCGCGCAGCCCGTTCGGCGATCCGGGCGGGATGGCGGGTCCGATCACGTGAAGGCCGATCTTCGGCGCCACGGCCGCGAACGTCTGGGCCATCATCTGACCGTAGCTCTCATCCCGCTGGGACATGAAGACGTAGATGCGACGAGCTCCCAGACGATGGAGCAGCAGAGCATCGGCCACCGCCTGCTGGTCGTCGGCGGGATAGGCCCGCAGGTAGTTGCGAACCCCCGTCGGGTAGAGCGAGGCGGGCTGGCCGGGCGAGACGCCGGCTCCCTTCTTGGTCAACCCGATGTACGAGTTGGTCGGCGAGACCATGGCCACGGAGGCTCGGTTCAACGTCGGGATCTCCTGCTCGGCGCAGCCGGAGTTGAGCGTGCCGACCACGCCGACCAGCGACGGCGTCGCGGCGTAGGACTTCGCGTTCGCCGCGCACTTGCCGGGATCCCAGCCTCCCTGCGCGGTTGAGTCGTCGCAGGCCTGATACGCCACCCGGAATCGGCCGGCCCGGAAGTCGTGTTTGCGAAGGGTGAACTCGATCGCCTGCACCATCGCACGCGTCACGGGCGAGTCGGGTGAGTCGTATGTGAGCAGCGGCAGGTCGGACGCAATCAGGAGATCGGGGCGGCCTGACCCCCCATAGATCGGCGCTCCACACGTCGACGAGGGCAGTACCGAGAGGCCGGCCGCGGATCCCGACGCGATCGGCCTGCCGCCGCCTCCCGCCACGCTCACCAGCACACGGCCGCCACCGACCGCCACGCCCTGCGGCGCGTTTCCGATCGCGAACCGGCGCACCCGTTCGGTGCGCGGGTCGATCCGCGCCACGATACCGTCGACCGAGCTGGTCACCCAGACCGCACCGCCGCCATAGGCGACGTCGCCGGCCGACAGCCCCACGTCGATGCTGTGCGCGGAGCCGGTCGAGACCGGGTCGATTCGCCACACGAGGCCGGAGTTGTCGGCACCCCACACCGACCCGCCGCCGACCGCGAGGTGAAACAGCCCTCCCAGGGTCGTGATGTGCGTGCTCGACCCGGGCGCAAGCGTGGTCGGGTCGAGCCGCACCACCCTCGACCCTCTCCGCACGACCCACACCGAGTGGTCGGTCGCGGTGATCGCGTCGCCGCCCGACTTCGCGGTCGCCGTCAGCCTCAGCGTCCGGACATCGAAGCGGTACACATGGTTCGGCCCGATCGCGTACACCGCTCTGCTGTTGGCGGCCAGGGACGCGGTGACGACATCGGTGGGGTACCCGGCCTTGGAGATGGCCGCCTGGGCGACGATCCGAAGCGTCGTCGGGTCGAGCCGGGCCACTCCGATCTGAACGCCGTCGCTGAGGTGATCGGCGTACGTGATCCACAGCGCTCCGTCCGCGTACGTGAGCCCGGTGGGCGTGTGGCCCGGGCTGCGCGAGATCGGGACGCCGGACTGATCGATCCGCGAGATTGTGGCATCGTCGGCGTTCAGCACCCAGATCGTCGCGCCGTCGGTGGCGATGCTGGTGGGCGTGCCGCCGACCGCGTACTGCGCCGTGAGACGGCCGGTTGCTGGATCGACCGAGGCCACGGAGTTGGGCCCGATCAGCGCGAGGCCGGCGGCGCTGCTCCCGCGGCTGAGCAGGATCACGAACGCGATCACGGCCGCGGCGGCCAGCAGCCCGCCGCCCGCCAGCAGGGCGGCCAGCGGTCGCCGACCGCGGCCGCCGGTCCCGGCCAGCGAGGCGTCCTCCTTCACCTGCTCCTCGCTCGCGAGGATCGTGGCGTGCAACCGGCGCAGCCGCTCCCCCGGCTCGACACCCACCTGCTCGGCGAGCAGGAGGCGGGTGCGGTCATACAGCTCGAGCGCCTCGGCCCGCCGTCCAGACCGGGCGAGCGCGGCCGCCAGCAGCGCCACCGTCCGCTCGCGCATCGGGTGCTCGTCGGCCAGCGCACGTAGCTCGCCCAGCGCCTCGGCCGGGCGATCCTGCGCGAGCAGCGCCTCCATCCGCTCCTCCCGCGCCGCCGTCACCAGCTCCTGCAGGCGTTCGGCCTCGTCGCGGATGAACTCCTCGTAGGCCAGGTCCTCGAAGGGGCGGCCGCGCACCAGGGAAAGCGCCCGACCGAGCGTGCCCAGGGCGTCCGTCGGACGTTCGTGCGCCAACTGCTCGCGTCCCTGCTCGAGCAGCCGCTGCAACGCGTCGCTATCAAGGGAACCGTCGGTCACCGGCAGCCGGTACCCGCCGGTGACCGTCTCGATAGCGGCCTCGCCCAGCGCCTTTCGCAGCTGAGAGACCAGCACCTGCAGGTTCTTGGTGGCCGTCGCCGGGGGTCGCTCTCCCCACAGACGTTCGATCAGCCGGTCGCTGGAAACGGCGCGGTCGGCATCGATCAGCAGCGCGGCCACCAGCGCCCGCTGCTTGCCGGCGGGAAGAACGATCGGGACGCCGTCTGCCTCGACTTCAAGACGTCCGAGCACGTTGAAGCGGAGCACCCGGCGAACGTATCACATCCGCAAACATCCGTGATTTGCAGAGCTTTTACCGGCTGTTACCACTCTTAGACCGATTCTTTGGCGGCAGTTGCGAGGCTCTGCTCGTACTTACCGGTCGTTGGGCCGGGAAACCGCGATACGAGGGAGACTGACATGACCCGCTCGTCCTCACCGCTCCGCCGCTCGACCGCCGCGCTTGCGACGCTGATGCTCTCGCTGGCGATCACTCCGACCGCGCTGGCCGGAACTCTGCCACCCGATCGCAGCGACGCGCTGGGCGGCAGCCGCCAGGCGTCGCACGTCTCCACTGTCACGCCGCCCGATCGCGCGGACGGTCTCGGTGGCGCGGCGATCGCGTCGCACAGCGCCGTACAGACTCCGCCCGATCGCATCGACGGCTTTGGCGGCAGCAACTTCACGCCGGTCGCCACGCCCACCGTGATCGTCCGCAGCGCCCCTGGCGTGGGCTTCGATTGGACGGCCGCCGTGCTCGGCGCTGTCGCCGGTCTGGGCGTCGCGCTGGTCGCGATGGCCGCGCTGCTCTCGCGCGGTCGCCGCGGCGTCGCTCTGCCGTCCTGACGCTGACGGCAGCCTCGGGGCCGGGCGCACACCCTCCGTGGGCGCTCGGCCCCGAACCCTGCTCCGACGTTCAGGCGGCTGGTGGAGGCGCCGCGGCCGGTGGCGCCAGGGGCGCCTGCAGGATCCGGAATGCGCCGTAGATCGCGAATCCGGCCCACAGCAGATCGAACCCGCCGAACACGACGCCGCGGTTGTCGACGAACGAGTGCATCACGTCGCCCGACCACAGGGTGACGCGCCCGGGGTCTCCGCCCACCGTCCGCACGGCGTCCCGCAGCGCATAGACGAATGCGATGTACTTTCCCAGCACGATCGCGGCCAGAGACACCACGATCGCGATCGCCTGAAACGGCAGCCCACGGCCACCGGTGGCGCGCAGCACCGCTGAGCCGACCAGCCAGCCGATCGCCGCGGCGGCGATGCCGATCTCATAGCCCGTCTGCACCTCGACGATGCCCCACACGACCGCTCCCGCCACGCCCGCCGCCACTGCTGCGGCCGTGGCGCGCGCGACTGCTCCTGTAGCCATCACGAACCACCTCCCCGTGGTTGAACGACCCGCGATCAGCTCAGCATTGCGGCAGCGTGCCGCCTGGCCCCCTCATCGCCCTCCTCACCTCCCAGCATACGTGCAACCTCGTCCACAACCTCGGCGCCGGCCAGCCGTCGCACCGTGGTCACGGTGGGATCGCCGGCGGACTTCTCGACCTGGAAGTTTGCATCGGCCGAGCTCGCGATCTGTGCCAGGTGCGTGATGCAGATCAGCTGCGCGCTGTGCGAGAGCCGGGTCAGCTTCTCGGCCACGGCTCGCGCTGTGCGGCCACCGACGCCAGCGTCCACCTCGTCCAGTAGCAGCGTGGCCGCGCCACCACCGCTGCGCGCCGCCACCCGCACCGCCAGCGCGATCCGCGACAGCTCGCCGCCCGAGGCCACCCCGGCCAGCGGGGCCGCCGGCAGGCCCTTGTTGGCGGCCAGCATCAGCGTGCAACGATCGGTGCCGCGGGTGGAGAGATCGGCCGTTTCCAGCCGCACCTCCAGCCGAGCGCCCTCCATCCCCAGGTCAGCCAGCTCAGCTTCGACGGCGCGCCCGAACGGCGCGGATCCGGCCGCGCGGGCGTCGTGCAGCTCGGTCGCGCAGCGCTCGGCCTCGGCCAGCGCCGTGGCCACGGCATCTTCGTGGTCGGACAGCCGGCGCCCCCCGTCGGCCAGCAGCTCGAGCGTCCGGCGGGCCTCGTCGGCCTGCGTTCGCAGCTGCTCCAGCTCGCCGCCGAATCGCCGCTCAAGCTCGACGAACAGCTGCAGCCGCGCCTCGACGTGCTCCAGCCGTGCCGGCTCCGCCTCCAGCCCTGCCAGATGCGCGCGCAGCTCACTGGCCACCTCCTGCAGCCGAACGCAGGCATCGCGCAGCTCGGACGAGAGCACGGCCAGCTCGGCCTGATACTGCTCCCCGCCGGCCAGGAGTTCGGTCGCGCGGGCGGCCAGGCTGAGCGCGCCGTCGCCGTCCTCGGGGCTGATCAGCGCCGCCGCGCCGCCGATCGCCGCCGAAAGCTCGTCCAGGTGGCGCAGCCGCTGACGCTCCCTACCGAGGGCATCCCGTTCGCCGTCGGCCACCGCAGCCTCGTCGACGCGCGCCACCAGCTCCTCCAGCTCACCCCGCCGCCGTTCGGCCTCACCGGCCTCGGCGCGGGCGCGGTCGAGATCCGCTCTGCGCTCCCGCAGCTCGGCCCAGGCTCCCGCCATTGCCCCCCTCAACCGGTCGCATCCGGCAGCGGCGTCCAGCAGGTCGAGCTGGGTGGCGGGCAGCGCCAGCCGGCGAGCCTCATGCTGGGACGAGATCTCGAGCAGCAACTCTCCCAGCTGCTCCAGATCGGCGCGAGCGCAGCTGCGGCCCCACAGCAGGGCGCGGCTACGTCCGGAAGCGGCGATCCGGCGTGCCACCACCAGGGTCTGCTCGCCCTCCGGCCGCAGCTCGCCAACGGCCTCCGGCAGGTCGCGCTGGAAGAAGTTCGGCGGCACGGCGAACTCCGCCTCCACGTACGCGTCCGCGGCATGCGGCCCGACCATGCCGGGCGCTGGCGCGGCGCCGGCCAGCAAACCGATTGCCTGCGCGAGCATCGTCTTGCCAGCACCGGTCTCGCCGCTGAACACGTTCAGGCCGGCGTCGAACTCGAGCTCCGCGTGCTCGATCAGCGCCAGGTTGTCGATCTGCAGACGCAGCAGCGTCACGCCGTGAACGTCTCCCGGTAGCGGCTGAAGAACGAGCTCCCCGACAGGCGGGCGAGCCGCGCCCGCTCCTCGCCCAGCCGGACGCTGAACCGGCCACCCGGCTGCACCTGACCCATCGGCCGTCCGTCCCGCACGATCTGGAGCGTCACGTCGTCCGATCGGTTGTGCACGTCCACGAGGTGGCCGCGGCCGAGAACCATCGAGCGCGCGTGCAGCGAGTGTGGCGAGGCGAACGAGAGCACGAACGCGTCCGTGCCCCAGGCCAGCACCGGTCCTCCCGCCGAGAGGTTGTAGGCCGTCGAGCCGGTGGGAGTGGCCAGGATCGCGCCGTCGCAGCCGATCTCCCCCAACGAGGCGCCGTCCACGCACCACTCGAGGATCACCATGCGGCCCAGCGTGCCGCTGGTCAGCACCACGTCGTTGATCGCGGTCACCGGCTCGCCGCCGTCCGTCCCCGATAGGGTCGGCAGCTCCTCGACCTCGTAGCTTCCGGCGAACGCCCGCTCCATCCCCTGTTCCAGCTGCGCGCCGTCGACGCTTGTCAGGAAGCCGACGCGGCCGAAGTTGACTCCCAGACAGGCCGTCTCGCTTCCCAGATACCGCTGCAGGGCGCGCAGAGTGGTGCCGTCGCCGCCAAGCACGACCGCCAGGTCGGGATCCGGCCCGGCGTCGTCGACCAGCGCCACCCCACAGCGCTTCGCCACCGCCTCCAGCCGCTGCACCGCATCGCCAATCCGCTCCGGCCGGCCGTGGATGATGACCGCCACCCGCTCGACGCGGCGGCTAGCCGGCTGCGACTGCATCTCGGATCTCTGAGTTGACATCGATCACTCGCTCCTCGCGCGCCGGATGGCCGGGCGAGGCGAGGTACATCAGATACTCGCGATTGCCCGCCGGCCCCGGATGGGAAGAATCGCACACGCCGAGGATGGCGGCGCCCTGCGAGGTCACGAAGTCGGCCAGATCGTGCAACACCTGTGTACGCACCGCCGGGTCGCGCACCACGCCGCCCTTCACCAGCGCGCGCCCAGCCTCGAACTGCGGCTTGGCCAGAACGATCGCTCGCCAGCGGGGATCGGCGCAGGCAAGCGTCGCAGGCAGCACCAGCTGCAGGGAGATGAACGAGACGTCCGCGGTAACCAGGGTGGGACGGTACGGCAGCCGCTCGGCGGTCAGCCCGCGGGCGTTGCACCGGTCGATCGGGTGCACTCGTGCATCCGCCCGCAGCCTCTCGTGCAGCTGGGCACGACCGACGTCCAGCGCCACCACCTCGGCCGCACCGTGCTGCAGCAGGCAGTCGGTGAAGCCCCCAGTGGACGCTCCCACGTCCAGGCAGCGCTCGCCGGCCACGTCGATCCGCCACCGCGTGATCGCCGTCTCGAGCTTGTCGCCGCCCCGCGAGACGTAGCGGGCCGCCTGCACGACGTCGATCGTCGCGTCCTCCGCGACCGCCGCACCGGCCTTGTCCACCACCACGCCGTCGACCGTCACTCGGCCGGCCATCACCAGCGATTGCGCCCGGCTGCGGGTATCGGCCAGCCCGCGCGCGACCAAGGCGATGTCGAGCCGGCTGCGAGCTGCTGCAGGCACCGCGCTCAGGCCGTTCGGTGGGCGATCACGTCGGTCAGCTCGGCCAGCTCGACGGTGTCGCCATCGATCGCGCGCAGCAGCGCCATCGCCCGCATGTGCGACTCGCCGGCCAGCTCCCTCGCCCGCTCCATGCCGAGCGTGTTGACGTAGCTGGGCTCGCCGTCGCTGCCGTCGTCCAGCACATCGTCCACGATCTGGAACAGCAGCCCGAGCTCGCCTGCGAATGCCCGATAGGGCGCCTGTGCGTCGGCGTCGAGGCCCGCCACGTGCAGGCCGCAGCCAACCGCCGCCGAGATCAGCGAGCCGGTCTTTCGCCGGTGCAGCTCGGCCAGCTGCTCGTGGCTGGGCGAGTCGCGTGCCGTGACGTCGAGGTACTGGCCGTCGATCATGCCGGCCACGCCGCGGGCCAGCTCCGCCACCACCGCCAGGCGCACCTCAGCCGGAGCCTCCAGCCGCTCCGCGACGTGGCGGTAGGCGGCGTTCAACAGCGCATCTCCCACCAGCACCGCCACCGCCTCGCCGTAGCGGATGTGGCTGGTGGCCCGTCCCCGTCGTTGATCGTCGTTGTCCAGAGCCGGCAGGTCGTCATGGACGAGCGAGAAGGCGTGCACCATCTCGACGGCGGCGGCCGCCGGCAGCGCGTCGCGGGGATCTGCCCCCGCTGCTCGCGCCGTGGCCAAGCACAGCCGCGGCCGCACCCGCTTGCCCGGCGAGAGCAGCGTGTACAGCACCGCCTCGTCCAGCTCCGCCAGGTCGGAGATGGCCAACTCGACCAGATAGCGCTCGATCAGGACGACGGCTCCGTCGCCTCGAGCGCCTCCGCCCGGCGCTCGATCTCATCCAGAGCGTCTTGGGCAAGTCGGGTGATCTGCTCCAGCACGTCGGTGGCGGCGTCGGCGTCGAGCTCGGTGCCGTCCAGCCGGGCGCGCAGCTGCTCGATCCGGTTCGCCAGATCCACCAGCGTGTCGTCGCTCATGTTCCCACTCCCTCCGTTCGGGCGATACGTCCCAGTATGCCGTTGACCAGGCCGGCCGCCTCCGGCGAGGCGTAGCGCTTGGCAAGCGTCACCGCCTCGTCGATGGCGACGGCCGCCGGCGTCTCGCCGTCCGCCATCTCCCACACCGCCAGCCGCAGGATATTCCGCTCGAGCACGGCCATCCGCTCACTCGTCCAGCCCTGGGCGGCGGCGTCGATGGCCTGGTCGAGACGCTCTCGGTCAGCCCACACCCCCTCGGCCTGGCGGCGCGTGAACTCGCTCACCGGCTCGCCGTTGTCGCGGGCGTATGCCACGTACAGCGCGTCGAAGTCGCCGTCCATCAGGTCGCGCTGGTAGAGCAGAAAGGCGGCTGCGCGCCGCTCCGACCGGCGGCTCATCGCTCCACGCCCGTCACCGTCACGTCCACCGACGCCACCGCCAGCCCCGTCATCGTCTCGACCGACTCGGCGACGCTGCGCCGGACCGCCGCTGCGGCCCGCGGCAGCACCACGCCGTAGGCCGCAGCGACGTCGATGTCGAACGCCGCACCCCGCTCGCCCAGCTCCCAACTGACGGCGTCGCGCCGTCCCGGCAGCACGCGTGACACGCGGCCGGGCCGGTCGAGCCGCACGCCCTCGACCTGAGCGACAGCCCCGCGCACGATCGAGACCAGCGCCTCGTCCGCCAGCTGGGCGTTGTCCACCCGCACGCTCACGCCGGCACCGCTTCAGACAGCGACGGCAGCGCATGGCGCGCCTGCTCGAGGTAGGCCGTCGTGTAGCGACCGGACAGGAATCCGGGCTCCTGCAGCACGTCCAGGAACAGCTCGCGGGTGGTGGCCACACCCTCGATCTCGAGCTCGCTCAGCGCACGCCGAGCTCGTGCCAGCGCCTCGCCCCGGTCGGCGCCGTACACAAGCACCTTGGCGAGCATCGAGTCGTAGAAGGGCGGTACCCGGTACCCCTCATAGGCGTGGGTGTCGACGCGCACGCCCGCGCCCAGAGGGGGACGGAACCGCGTCACCGTCCCCGCGGCCGGCATGAAGTCGCGGCGAGGATCCTCGCAGTTGATGCGAAACTCGATAGCGTGCCCGCGCAGCGGCGCCAGGCCGGTCATAGGCAGGCGCTCACCGCCGGCGATCCGCAGCTGCCAGGCGGCGATGTCGAAGCCGGTTACCAGCTCCGATACCGGATGCTCGACCTGCAGGCGGGTGTTCATCTCGATGAACGAGAAGCCGCCGTCCCGATCGAGCAGGAACTCGACCGTGCCGGCGTTCACGTATCCGCAGGCCCGGCAGGCGAGCCGCGCCGCCTCGGCCATCGCCTCGCGGGTGGCGGGCTCCAGCGCGGGCGACGGCCCCTCCTCGATCAGCTTCTGGTGGCGCCGCTGGATCGAGCAGTCGCGCTCGCCCAGCACCAGCACGCCGCCGTCGGCGTCCGCCAGCACCTGCATCTCGACGTGCCGAGGCTCGATGATCGCCTTCTCGAGGTACATGCCGCCGTCGCCGAACGCGCTCTGGGCCTCGGCTGACGCGGTACGGAACGAGTCCTCTATCTCGTCCGGTGCCACCACCAGCCGCATGCCGCGGCCGCCGCCGCCGGCCGACGCCTTCAGCAGCACCGGATAGCCGACCCGCGACGCCAGCTCAGCCGCCTCGGCCGCGTCCTGCAGCCGCCGCTCGCTGCCCGGTACCAGCGGCACGCCGGCTTCGCGCATCGTCTGCTTGGCGCGCGCCTTGTCGCCCATCACCTCGATCGCCTCCGGCGACGGCCCGACGAACACCAGGTCGTTGTCGATGCAGGCGCGCACGAACCCGGCGTTCTCGGCCAGGAACCCCCACCCGGGATGCACCGCGTCACAGCCGGTCGTCTCGGCGGCCGCGATCAGGTTGGGTACGCTCAGGTAGCTGTCGGCGGGCGCGTGCGGGCCGACGCAGACGGCTCGGTCGGCCAGCCGCACCCACAGGCCGTCGCGATCGGCGGTCGAGTACACCGCCACCGCCTCGATGCCGAGGTCGTGGCAGGCTCGCACCAGACGCACCGCCGCCTCCCCGCGGTTGGCGATGAGCACCCGCTTGAGCACGGCTCAGGCCGGCTCGAGCTCGAACAGCGCCTGGCCGTACTCGACCGGCTCGGCGTTGTTGACCAGCACGGCGCGGATCACGCCGGTGTGCTCGGACTTGAACTCGTTGAACAGCTTCATCGCCTCCAGAACGCACAGCGTCTGCCCCACCTCGACACGGTCTCCCTCCTCGACGAACGGCTCAGCGGTGGGCGAGGACGAGCGGTAGAAGGTGCCCACCATCGGCGACTCGATCTTGATCGCCGTCGAGACGCTGGGGGCGTTCTCGGGCGCGCCGTTCACCGCCGGCGGTGGAGCGGCGACGGCGGTGCGTGGCCGCTCGTCCTGCTTGCGGACGGTGATCTTGACTCCGGCGTCCTCCAGCGTTATCTCGCCCACGTCAGATCCCTCGACCATCGCGATCAGCTCGCGGATCCGCTCCGATTGGCTGCGCTCGAGGCCGTCGCGCTCGCTCTCCTCACGGTCGCCGCGGCTGCGCAGCGCTGCCAGCAGCCGGTTTGCCTCCTCGCCAAACAGCGCCACCAGCAGCAGATCTTCCTCGCTGGCGGCGAGACCGTCGGCGCGCAGCGCGTCTAGGTCGGCGACCGGCTCCAGAGGCGGCAGCGGCGCCGCGTAGGCGGCAGCCTCGGGCGCCATCGCCTGTGGCGGGTTGCCGTACACGCCCGAGATGTAGTCGCGCATCTCGTCGGACACCTCCGCCCAGCGGCGGGCGGACAGCACGTGGCGAACGGCCTGGCCGGCCAGGATGCCGCCCACCGGCTGTGCCAGCGGGGGTACGCCGCAGTCCATCCGCACCTGCTTGAACTCCTCCAGCACCTCGTCCAGCCGGTCGGGAGCTCCCAGCACACGCAGCCGCGCGTCCAGATCAGCCACCAGCCCCACCGGCAGCCGGTTGAACGCGGTGCGCAGCGTGATGCGGGGCGGGATCGGCAGCGCCGGCATCTGGGAGGTGACGTGCTCGTCGATGAACCGCGATGCCTCCCAGACGCGTTCGACGTCGACGCCGTGCTCGATGTCCAGGCCCGAGAGGGCGTCGCACAGCACCTCCGCGGCCACCCGGTGAAGCGTGTAGGCGATCGGCAGCACCGCAGTCGCGATCGGCTCGGCGTCGCGCCGAGCCGCCTCGATCGCCATCGCAAGCGCGTTGCCACCCGTGCCCTGGCAGTAGAGGCCGACAGGAACGCCGGCGGCCTCGGCGAGCTGGGTGATCACCTTGTCGCAGGTTCCCGGGTCGAGCGCTCCGGCGGGGTCGTGCAGCAGCACGTGGTCGGCGCCCAGCTCGGCCAGCCGCCGAGCCTTGTCCAACACCCGCGGCAGGTTCGGCATGTAGCCCGAGAAAGCCAGCCCGGCGTACAGCCTGCCCCCCGACTCGCGTACCGCAGCGGCGGCCGAGGCCAGGTTCTCGACGTCGTTGAGCGGGTCGTGGAGGCGGAAGATCTCGATCCCGCTCTCGGCCGCGCACAGGATGAACCGCCGCACCAGGTCATCGGACAGGGGACGCGAGCCGACCAGGAACCGGCCTCGCACCGCCATCTGCAGCGGCGTCCTGGTGCACCGTTGACGCAGCGCCCGCACCCGCTCCCACGGGCTCTCGCTGCCTCGCTGCACGGCGGCATCGAAGCAGCCGCCCCCGGTCACCTCCAGCGCGGCGAACCCGGCCTGATCGAGGATCGCGGCCACCTCCAGCACCCGCGAGGTCGAGATGGCACCGACCACTGGCTGCTGCGAGAGCAGGCGGATGGTGGTGTCGACGAGCCGGGTCACGCGCGTGAGATGTAGCGCGCCTCGCGCGTGTCCACGCGGATCACGTCGCCAACGTTGACGAACAGCGGCACCTGCACGACCGCGCCGGTCTCGAGCGTGGCCGGCTTGGAGACGTTCGAGACGGTGTCGCCCTTGACACCGGGCTCGGTGTCGGTGACCGCCAGCTCGACGGCAGCCGGCAGCTGCACCGACGTCGGCTTGCCGTCCACGGTCATCAGCTGCACCGTGTCGTTCTCGCGCATGAACTGGAGCTCCTCGGCCACGCTGTCGGCCGACAGCGCGATCTGGTCGAAGGTCTCGGAGTCCATCAGGTGCACGTCAGAGCCGTCGTTGTACATGTACGTAACGCTCTTGACCTCGGTGTGGATGCGCGGCATCTTCTCGCCCGCGCGGAACGTCTTGTCGACCACCGATCCCGACTCGAGCCCCTTCAGCTTGGTGCGCACAAAGGCGCCGCCCTTACCCGGCTTGACGTGCTGGAAGTCGACGATACGGTAGATGGTGCCGTCGACCTCGACGTGCATGCCGTTCTTGAACTGGTTGGTGGAGATCGTCTCTGCCATGTCTCGTTTCGCGTCGGTGAAAGCCGCTCAGGCGGCGGTGATCAGCTGCTTAGGGTAGCCGGTAAGCGGCTCACAGCCGTCCGCCGTCACGACCACCAGGTCTTCGATTCGCACCCCGCCCACGCCGGGCAAGTAGACGCCCGGCTCCACTGTGACGATCATGCCCGGCTCGAGGGTTGCGGTCGAGGTGGTGGTGAGCCGCGGATCCTCATGGATCTCGAGCCCCACGCCGTGGCCGGTGCCGTGTTGAAAGTGATCGCCGTGGCCGGCTCCGGTGACGATCGCGCGCACCGCCGCGTCGGCCTCGATGCCGGTCACGCCGGGCCGCACGGCTGCAAGCCCGGCAAGCTGCGCCCGCAGCACCAGCTCGTAGATCTCGACCATCTCCGCGGCCGGCTCCCCGACCGCGAAGGTGCGCGTGCAGTCAGAGCAGTAGCCCTCCAACTTGGCACCCAGATCGATCGTGACCATGCCGCCTGCATCGATCGGCTGACGTCGCGGCTCGGCGTGCGGCAGGGCGCCCGCCGCACCGGACGCGACGATCGGGTCGAACGAGACCTCGTCCCCGCCGTGCTCGCGCACCAGCTGGTGGATCCGCCACGCCACGTCGAACTCGCTGCGGCCGGCGAACCCCTCATGCACGAGGGCGGCGTAGATCGGTTCCAGCAGCCGCGCGGTGCGCCGCATGATGGCGATCTCGGCCGCATCCTTGATCACGCGCAGCTGCTCCACCGCGCCGCTCGTCGGGACGAGCTCGACGCTGCCGGCGGCGGCCGCCAACACGCCGTGGCGGGCGAGCGAGAGGTGCGCCGCCTCGACACCGATGCGAGCCGCAGACGGCGCCAACTCGTGCCACCGCTCGGCCACGAAGCCGATCAGATCCTGGTTGGCCTGCCGCACCTCGATGAACTCGCGCAGCGGCTCGACACGCTCCAGGTAGCGGAAGTCGGTGAGAAAGGTGGCGTCGGTGGGGCGCACGATCACCACGCCGTTGCTGCCGGTGTAGCCGGTCAGATAGCGGACGTTGACCAGGTTGGTGACCAGCATGGCGTCCACCCCGAGCGCCTCCAGCCTGCTGCCCAGACGCTCCACCCGCGAGGCGTGGCTCATGCCCCGTGCTCCGCCAGGTGGACGAAGGCTTCGCGGTAGCCCTCGGCGCCACGGCCCGCGATGCGGTGCGAGACGACCTCGGTGATCACCGAGTGGCGCCGCCACTCCTCGCGCCGATCGACGTCGGACAGGTGCACCTCGACGATCGGGCCGGTGAAAATCTCCAGTGCGTCGCGGATCGCGTAGCTGTAGTGCGTCCACGCACCGGGGTTGACCACCAGCCCGTCAGCGGCGCCACACGCCTCATGGATCATGTCCACGTACGCGCCCTCGCTGTTGCTGTGCCAGCAGCGCACGGTCATGTTCAACTCCAGCGCCCACTCATAGATCTGCGTCTCGAGCTGCGACAGGGTGAGCGAGCCGTACTGCTTCGGATCGCGCCGACCCAGCATGTTGAGGTTGACCCCGTTCAGCACCGTGACCTGCATCAGCGGAGGTTACCGCCCTGCGATCGCACCTGCACCGCACGCCTGCGGTCGCGGTTGTTACAGCTTCGATACCGCTCGTGACACACGGCTGATACCCGGTGCTGGGAGGCTGTAGACCAACCACTTCGGAAAGGGATGAAACGTGAAGAGATCTCTCCTCATCGTGTTACTGGTCGTGGCGGCCTCCATGCTGGCCGGCGCGCAGCGGGCATCGGCCACCGGCGCCGAGACCAGCGTCTACCAGGTCTGGTTCGAGCGCGGCGGCAAGCTGTGGCTGACCAAACGCGTGCAGCCGCAGACGGCAGCGCCGGCCCGCGCCGCCGTGCAGGCGCTGCTGGCCGGCCCCAACATCGCCGAGTCCGACGCCGGAGTGCACAGCCTCGTTCCCGACGGCACCGGCTTGCTCGGCCTCTCGCTGGCCGACGGCACCGCCACCGTCGACCTCAGCTCGCCGTTCGGCGCCGGCGGTGGCCCGGCTTCGGTACACATGCGCCTGGCGCAGCTCACCTACACACTGACCCAGTTCGCCACCATCGATCGCGTGGTGCTGGAGGTAAACGGCCGCGCCGTCTCGACGCTGAGCGGCGACGGCGTGGCGGTGCCTCGGCCGATGACCCGAGCCCGGTTCGCCGGCCTGTTGCCTGCGATCACGGTCTGGAACCCCGCAATCGGCAGCCACCTGGCGGGGGCAGTGCGGGTGACCGGAACCGCGGACGTGTTCGAGGCATCGCTGCACATACGGATCGTCGACCAGCTCGGCACGGTGATCGCGCGCGCCAACGTGCTGGCGAGCTGCGGCACCGGCTGTCGCGGCGGGTACACCGTGCTGGTGCCCTACGCCGTTGCGGCGACCCAGCTGGGCACGGTGATCGTCAGCGACGACGGCGCCGACGGCAACGGCCTGCCGCAGCACCAGGTACGGGTTCCCGTGGTGCTGACGTAGGTACGCGACTCGGTGTGAGGGCCGGCCGCACGGCGGCCCTCACACCGCTCGCGCGATCGCCTCGTCGATCAGGGAGTCGTCGATGTCGACTCCCCACACCGGTCTGGCGACGTCCTCCAGCAACACGAACCGGACGCGTCCGGAACGAACCTTCTTGTCGCGCTGAAGCGCCTCACGGACGGCCAAGGGATCGACGCCGCGGTGCACGGTGGGCAGGCCGTGGCGCTTCAGCAGCGCTCGCGTCTCCTGCTCGATAGCGGGATCGAGCCCCACCAGCCGCGACGAGAGCCAGAGCGATTGCAGAAGTCCCACCGCCACCGCCTCGCCGTGCGGGATGGCGGTGAAACCGGCGGCAGCCTCGATCGCGTGGCCGATCGAGTGGCCCAGGTTCAGCACCGCCCGCAGCCCCTGCTCGCGAGGGTCTGTCGAGACGACATGCGCCTTGTAGGCGGCGCAGCGGCGGATCAGCTCCAGGCGCTGCTCGGTGCTGCCGCGCCCGGGCTCCCAGTCGCACACCATCTCCCACAGCCGGCCACCCGCCAGCAGCCCGGTCTTGATCACCTCGGCGAAGCCGCACGCCCACTCGCGCACGGGCAGCGTCTCCAGCAGTCCCGGGTCGGTCACGACCCACTCCGCCGGGTGGAAGGCGCCGACGTAGTTCTTGGCGCTGGGGAGGTCGATGCCGGTCTTGCCGCCGATGGCTGCGTCCACCATCCCCACGAGCGAGGTCGGCACCGCGATCCAGGGCACACCGCGCTGGTAGGTGGCGGCCACGAACCCGGCCAGATCGGTGGCGGCGCCGCCGCCCAATGCCACGATCACGTCGCCCCGCTCCAGCCCCAGGTCGGCCAGGCGCGTCCAGGCCTGGCGGGCAACAGCCACCGTCTTGGCGGCCTCGCCCACGGGCAGCCGCACCGTCACGAACGGCTCCAGCGGCGCGCCCACCAGCCGCAGCACGTTGCGGTCTGCGATCAGCGCGACCCGGCGCGCGCCCGCCAGTCGCGGCAGCTCCGAGAGCGCCGCCGGTCGTGACAGCGGAACCAGCAGCGGCTCGCCGCCCTCCAGGCGCTCGCCGTCCACCAGCGCATCCGCCGTGGCGTGGTACAGCGGGCGCCGCTGCTCGTAGAGCTCGGCAAAGCCACGCGCCTCGACCGCAAGCGGACGGTCGTCGGCCCGCGCCTCGATCCGCCGCCAGGCCGTCTGCGGCGAGATGTCGAGCAGCACTGTGAAGCTGCCGTCCCGTAGCCGCTCGCGCGTCACGGCGGACGTGATCGCACCGCCGCCCAGTGCCACGACCACTTCGATCCGCGCCAGCAGCCGTGCCGCCACCCGCTCCTCCAGGGCGCGGAAGGCCGGCTCGCCGTCCTCTGCGAAGATGCGCGGGATCGGCTTGCCGGCCTCGCGCTCGATCTCCACGTCGGCGTCGACGAAGTCCCAGCCCAGACGGTCGGCCAGCGCGCCACCCGCCGTCGTCTTGCCCGCCCCCATGAAGCCGATCAGGGCGATGTTGCGGTAGGGACCGGGGATCATGCCCGGTCGATGCGAGCGATGTAGGCGGCGTGCGCAGCGATGAAGTCCTCGATCGCATCGCCTCCGAACTTCTCCAGCGCTGCCCGCGCCAGCTCGAACGCGACCGCTGCCTCGGCCACCACCGCGGCGGCCGGCAGCACCGTCACGTCGCTGCGCTCGACGTGCGCCTCGCGCGGCTCATGGCTGCCGAGCTCGACACTGCGCAGCGGCCGCATCAGGGTCGGCAGCGGCTTCCAGATCGTCCGCACGACGAGGTCGGCGCCGTTGGTGATGCCGCCCTCAAGCCCGCCGGCGCGGTCGGTCTCGCGGTGGAAACCACGCTCGGCGCTGTGCAGGATCTCGTCGTGCACGCTCGATCCGCGGCGGCCGGCGGACGCGATCGCATCCCCGATCTCGACGCCCTTTGCCGACTGGATCGAGAGCATCGCGGCGGCAAGTCGGCCGTCCAGCCGCAGCCCCGCCGAGACGTGTGATCCCAGCCCGGGCGGCACGCCGAACGCACGCACCTCGGTGACGCCGCCGAGCGTGTCGCGATCGCCCTTGGCAGCCTCGATCTCGGCGATCATCGCCGCCTCGGCATCCGGATCGAGGCAGCGCACGTCGCTGGCCTCGGCACGCTCGAAGTCCGCCGGTGCCAGCCATGCCGGCGCCGTTGCCCGCACCGAGCCGATCTGGAGCACGTGCGATCGCACATCGATGCCGATCGTGCCGATCAGCGCCTTGGCCACCGCTCCCGCCGCGACTCGCGCCGCCGTCTCTCGGGCGCTGGCGCGTTCGAGCACGTTGCGCACGTCGGCGTGCCCGTACTTGAGCGTCCCGGCGAGGTCAGCGTGGCCGGGCCGAGGCAGCCGGATCGGCTTGCCTCGCCAGCCATACTCCTCCAGTGCGTCATCGCTCACCGGCCACGCGCTCATCGGCTCTGTCCAGTTCTTGTGGTCGCGGTTCTCTATGAAGAACGCCAGCGGGCTGCCGAGCGTCCGGCCATGTCGAAGGCCGCCGGTCGGACGCGCCTCGTCCTGCTCGAGCTTCTGCCGCGGGCTGCGGCCGTATCCGGCCTGGCGGCGGGCGAGGTCGCGGCGGATCAACCCGTCGCTCAGGTCGAGGCCGGCCGGCAGGCCGCTGATGACGACCGTAAGGCCAGGGCCGTGTGACTCACCGGCGGTGACGTAGGAGAGCTCCATCTGCTGCGCTAGCCTAATCGACGACCGCCGGCGGTTGCCCCAAGACGGTGGCGGGACGATCTACAGTCGCCGCCCCGACGCGCCGATAGGAGATCGAGATGGAGTTCGCACTTCCCTTCGCAGGCGTCGGATTCGCCCTGGGCTGGCCGATCGAGTGGCTGATCCAGCGCTTCCCGCTGGGCGAGGGCACGCCACCGTCTGTGCGGCGCAAGATGATCGTGGCGACGCTGACCGCGGGCCTGTTCGCCGCCATGACGCTCAAGATCGGCTTCCAGCCGCGACTGGCGCCGGCGCTGCTCTTGACTGCGCTGATAGTGCCGGCGTCCGCGATCGATCTCAACCACCGCATCATCCCCAACGCGATCAACTTCCCCGGTGCGTTTCTGGTGTTCGCGGTTGCCACCGTGGCTGAGCCCGGCCGGCTGGTCGAGTTCGTGCTGGGTGGCCTCGGCTGCTTCCTCTTCCTGGGCTTGGCCTGGGCGATCTCGCCCAATGGCATGGGTCTGGGCGACGTCAAGATGGCGCTGATGATCGGCCTGGGCACGGGGCGGTATGCGTTCGTGGCGATGTTCTCCGGCTTTCTTGCCTCCACCGCGCTGGCGATCTACGTGCTGACGCGCCGCGGCTCGAAAGGCCGCAAGACGACGTTCCCGTTCGGCCCGTTTCTGGCTTTCGGCACCGTCATCGCGTTGCTGTGGGGCCCGGCGCTCTCGCCGTACCTGCTCGGCGGCTACTGAGCCGGAGAGGAAGTATGCCGGCGCCACCACCGCCCGCCGGCCAGGACTTGAACGGAGGCCAGGCGTATTGGATGAGTACCGCAACCGTCCTAAGCCATGAACAGCACCACGAACCGACGACACCGAGCCGTCGAAATTACGCCTACGAAGGATGCAGCCAGATGAGTCGCAAGCTCGCCGTCGTCGCCCTCCTGATAGCTGGATCGGTCGGTCTGACCGCGCCTGTCAGCGCGGTCGCGACCACCACGTACGCTGATTGGGCGCAGAATGGGGCTGGCCCAGCGCGACACGCAAACAACACCGCAGAGACGCAGATCGGCGGCAGCACGGTTACCCAGCTGACGCTGGCGGCGGGAGGTTTCGCGAACGACTGCCACTGCACCATGCGGCCGATCATCAGCGACGGCGTCGTCTATAGCCAGGTGCTCGACGTCGGGGGAGCCAGAATCAAAGCCTGGGATGAACAGACCGGGGCATTTCTATGGGCGACGCAGGTGTATTCGCCGCAGGGCAACTTCGCGGTGTCTGACGGCGTCATCGTCGCGGCCGATTTTCTGGGCAACCTCTATGGCTTCTCGACGGTGGATGGATCACAGCTCTGGTCGTCGCCATCGGGCGGCAGCTCAGCGCAACCAGTGATCGCCAATGGTGTCGTGTACGTTACCTGGGGGCATATCCAGGCGCTTGACCTGCACACTGGGGCGATTCTTTGGACGGGACAGCCGCTGGACGACCAGGCACGCAGTGGCCCGACGGTCGGTGTCAACGGCACAGAGGTCTTCCAGTACACGAGTGGCCTCGTCTTCGCGTTCTCCACCAGCGACGGTCACCTGCTCTGGTCTACCGCCTGCGCCATCCCTGGCGCAAACGGCGGCGACCGCTCACCGATGGTGCTCCACGGCGTCGTCTACGAGGGCGCGACCTGTGCAATAAACGCGACCACCGGCACACCCGTCTGGAACCTCCCAGCCTTCGGTCGCGCCAGCCTCACAAACGACGCCACCGGCGGCAGCCGAGTCTTCACAGGTTACGACTGGGCAAGCAGCACTGGGCTCTACGACAGGATGGCGGCGCTCGACCGAACCACCGGAACCGTTATCTGGTCACACGACGTCCCCAGCGACCAAAACCCAGGTGGCCTGGGAGAAGGGCCGATCGTCGCCAACGGCCTCGTCTACTTCACCGACCGAAACTTCGGCCAGACCACCATCAAGGCATTCGACACACAGACCGGAAAGCTGATCTGGAAATCCCCGCCAGTGACCGGCGTCTACGCGATCAGCATCGCCGACGGCCGCATCTGGGCCAACTTCGGCAACGACAACCTAGTCCGCTACTGGGCACTTCCCTAACCAGCAACGCCCGAGGAAGCGACGCTGTACGAACCCAACATGAACAAGCTCGACTCGGCGGCGGTGCAGGTGACCAAACCATGCGGCTCTCGGGCCGCCTCACACCGCCGCTGGGCCGCCCCATCTCGCCGGGAGTGCCCGGTGTGACGACTGGCGGCCTAAGTCACGCGCTGTTGCGCACGAACACGGCGCCATCGGTATCTGAGTAAATCTGGTGCCATCCCGGGAGGGATCGCATGCGATTGATCACGCTCTCGTTGATCGGAGCCGAGGCGACGGTGATGTCGTACCCCTTGAGCACCCTGCTCCACTGTCGCTGCTGTCCGGTACCGGCTTCCCAATCGGCGTAGGCGGTGATCTGGTCTTGGGGGTAAATCTCATAGCGCGCGTCGAAACCGACCCGTCCCTGGAGCTTGGGATCAGTCCAGAGCAAGGCCGAGGACGAGAAGTCAGCGGCGAGCAACTTCTCGTTCGGGTGTGCTTGGGCGTAGCTTGCGGCGGCGAGCATCAGCCCCGGCGGTGCGAGCTGCTCGAAGCGTGAGGAGGGTGTGGTGAGGAGCACGGCCATTGCGACCCCGGCGCCGATCACCGCAAGAGAGGGGATCGCACGAGCCGTGATCGTGCGGAGGAACCTGGAGTCGCCCGCAGCCGACGTCCTGTGCATCACATCGGCAATGAGGATCGGCGCAACGAAGGCGAACCAAACCTGGTGGCGAACGGCATGGGCTCCGGCTGCGGCCAGCACAAAGGTGATCGCGACCATGAACAAGGGCGGTCGGTAGCCGCGGCCATGTGAGAATCCGATTGCCGCCAACGTCGCCAGCAGCAGGATCACAAACGGCAAGCTGACGCCCGAGAACGTCGCCGGTTGCCACTCGCCTACGTGTGCCGTGAGCACGGGATTGGCGAGCACCGAGCGGTAGTAGGCGATGATCGCGAACCCGTAGGGGGTGGTGAGGATCGCGGCCGGAACCGACCCGGCCAGCAGCAGATAGGCCATCATGATCCTCCGCCGGTCGGGGCGAAGATTATGAGCCGCTGCCCACAGGCAGTACGCGATTACGATTGGAGCGGCCAGCAGCACGGATCCATGCAGGTTCGCCCACAAGACAAAGACCAGCGGCAACGCGATCAGTGGGCGACCGAAACGGCGCTTGCGGTCGTCGTTCAGGATCAGCACCACCACCAGAACGAATAGCGGATAAGCGAAGGTCTGCGTGCGCACGAAGGTATTGAGCTCACACGCGCCGAAGCTGATCGCCGTCCAAATCAGTACGCGCACCGGTGAGACGCCCCGATGCACCATATAGCCCGCCAGCAATCCAAACGCGGCCGCAACGCATAGCGCCGACAGGCCAGCAGCGGCGGGGTATCCACCCAGACGGTAGGCTTGGTAATAGAACCACTGCGCGAGCCACTGCTGGTCGATCCACGGTTTGCCGTAGGCGGCCCACGTCATCGTCTCGGTACGCGGAACGCCGTGCTGAGAGATCAGCCGACCGGCACTCAAGCTCGAGAAGGTATCGGTCGTCAGCAGACGCGAGGTCGTCGTCGCCACCCCGGCAAAGACGAGCGCGCCGAGGCTGATCGGCCACGTCAACGAGCGGCGCGAGCGACGCGCCGCGGAGACGACCTCGCCGCGACCGACGATCCAGGGAGCACCGCGAACGACCGGAATTGCCGTCAGCCCGGCCAGCAGCACCCGCGTGGCGCGGCGAGGCGCGACTCTGGATGGGTAGGTGGCCACCCCTCCAGAATGCCAACCTCCCACTCCCAGCACCATCGGGCGGATCGCGTATCCCCCCGGGGGATCTTTCCTCCCCCGACCCAGCTCCCGACCTCCCCACCGTCCATTCGTGCGGTACGAGGACGAGTCGGCGACCCGTTGGGTGCCGATGGCCCTCAAGGGTGCCCGTAGGCCGTACGGGAGCGGGCCGATGCCATCTACACCACGAGCCTCTTAGGAACACTGACCGGCCAGATTGCAACCCGCCAACGGCCCTACACAGCCGATAGTCCCCGCGTCAGGACGACACCCGCCGTGAGATTTCTTCGTTGAGCTTTGCGCAGAAACCAAATATGGGGGACGAGCGTCCAGCCAGGCATGCGACCTCTCACAGCCATCCTCCTGATCGCGTTCGCCACCGCTGGCTACATCGGCTCGACGGCATCCGGCGCGTCCAGCAGCGGCGACACCGGTGCCTCGACGGCACACACCGCCGCGGCGATCAGTCTGGCTCGTTGGGATCGTGCATCCGGCGGGCGATGCCGGCCGCCAGTGACCGGGGCATGAGCCGCGCGCCGGTGGTTCCCAGCCGGTTGACGCGACCCGGTACGACGACCGCCTTGCCCGCCAGCATGCCCGCGTAGCCCTCGGCCGCCACGTCGGAGGGCTCCATCAACCGGGTGGTCAGTAGCCGCGGCCGCACGACGTCCGTCGCATCGGTGCCGGCCCGCGTCGGCCCGGGGCACAGCGTCGTCACCGTCACCCCGCTGCCGTTCAACTCCTCCCGAACCGCCTCCGAGAACGAGAGCACGTACGCCTTGCTGGCGTAGTACACCGCCATCGACGGGCCCGCCTGGAAGGCTGCCGTCGATGCCACGTGCAGCACCCTGCCCGCGCCACGCTCCACCATCGTGGGCAGGAACAGCCGAGTCAGCTGCGTCAGCGCCGCGACATTGACCTGCAGCATCTCGCCCAGCAACGCCGGATCGGAGTCCACGAACGCTCCCGCGCTGGCAAATCCGGCGTTGTTGACCAGGAAATCGATCTCACCGCACTCGTCGAACAGCGACGCCGGCGCGATCGGGTTCGAGAGGTCGCGTGGGATTGCACGCACGTTGACGCGGAACCGATCCTCGAGATCCCGGGCCAACACTCCCAGCCGTTCTGCCCCGCGCGAAACCAGCACCAGGTCGTGGCCGTCGGCGGCGAAAAGCCGCGCCAGCTCGAGACCGATGCCGTCCGAAGCCCCCGTGACGAGCGCGATCACCCGTCTAGTGTAGTTGCCCCCGCAGGCTTCGCGCGAACCGCCCGGCGCATCGCCTCGCCCGGCGCATCGACACCGGTGAAGATCGTGAAGGCGCGCGCCCCCTGACCGACCAAGACGTCGAGCCCATCCACCGTCCGAACTCCGGCTCGCCGCGCCGCCGCGACCAGCCCCGTCTCGGCGCCGTCCCCGCGGTAGGCAAGGTCGCACACGACGCTCGCCTGGGCCACCAGATCTGCCGCGATCGGTAGCTCATCAGCCGCCCCCGCCTGCCCGATCGGCGTCGCGTTCACGACCAGCGCGGCCGCCTTCCGGGGCGGCCAAGGAGCGGCCTGCGCCCCCAGTTCGCGAGCCAGGTCGGCCGCGGCGTCGGCTCGGCGGGCGGACACCTCGACCGCCAAACCGGCCGCCACCAGGCTGGCCACGGCGGCGCGCGCGGCTCCGCCCGCCCCGAGCACCAACGCACGGTCGCCGGGCGGATCGCCTATCGCGTCCAGCATCCCCGGCCCATCCGTGGTGTCGCCGCGCAACCCGCCGTCCTCCCGCACAGTGACCGTGTTCACCGAGCCGGCCCGCGTCGCCAGCGGCGATAGCTCGCTGCACAGCGCGGCCACCGTCTGTTTGTGCGGAATCGTGACGCTGACGCCGGCCACGCCCAACGCGACCAGACCCCGGACCGCCTCGGCCAGCCGTTCGGGCGGCACCGGCAGCGCCACGAACACCCAGTCCATGCCGAGTGCCACGTACCCGGCGTTGTGCATCTGCGGCGAGCGCGAGTGGTCGACCGGCCAGCCGATCACCCCCGCCAGCCTGGTCGATCCGGTGATCGCCACGCTAGCCGCCATGCGCGAGGAAGTCCTGGTAGCTGGCGGTGAAGTAGCTCCTGCCGGTGTTGCCGATCGCCACGTAGTAGAGGAAATCGACGTGGGCGGGATGCGCGGCCGCCTGCAGCGACGCCAGTCCGGGATTGCAGATCGGAGTGGGCGGCAAGCCATGCCGGATGCGCGTGTTGTACGGCGTATCGGCCGCCAACTCGCTGACGGTCAGCTGGTGTGTCCACGATCCCTGCTCGTACAGCAGCGTTGCGTCGATTCCGAGCGGCATGCCCAGGTGCAGCCGGTTATAGATGACGGCCGCGATCTTGGCCCTGTCCCCCGGCACATGCGCCTCCCTCTCGATCATCGATGCGATCGTGAGCACGTCGTACGGCGTCAGGTTCTTGGACGCCGCGTAGCCCATGTCGACGGTCGAGAAGGCATTCTGAAACGCCGTCAGCTGCTGGCCGACAAGCGTGACCGGCTTCTCATGCAGCGCGACGGGATAGGTGGCCGGGAACAAGAAGCCCTCCATGTTGGCGTGGCTGCCGAAGCCGGCCGGCGCCTGGGCGGCCGCAACCGCACGGCCATAGGCCGCCCTGTCGATGCCCACGCCAGGCAGCCTGGCCTCGATATCGGTGATCCGATATCCCTCGGGGATCACCAGCGTCGCAAGCCGCGGCCCGAGCGGGCCGAGGTCGAGCCGCTTGATGATCGCGTCGTAGTCGGTGCCGGCCCGGAAGCCGTAGCTGCCGGCCTTGAAGTCGGCTCCCTGGCCCTGCTCCTTGGCGTAGTTGCGAAAGCGGGAGCCGTCGGTGACCACACCTCGCTGCTGCAGGATTCCGCCGATCGACGAGGCGTTCCCGCCTCGCGGGATCACCACCGAGATCACCGGTCCGTGCGGATCGGCGGTGGGCTTGGACGAGTCCGGGAAGACGCGGCGCACCGCCTCGAACGCGATCAGCACGGCGACGACCAGCGCCGCCAGAACTATCAGCCGGCGAGCCGTGTCAGATACCCTTCGAGCAGGGTGGCGGCGGCCAGAGCGTCGTCGCCGTGGCGCGAACCACCGATCTGTCCCGCCATGGTTGTGGTGAAGCGCTCGTCATAGGTCTCGACCGGCACCCGGCAGCGGGCGGTCAGCTCGGCGACGAAGGCAAGCGTCTCGCGGGCCTGCTCGCCCGTCTCGCCGCGCAGCGTCAGCGGCAGACCGACGACCACACGGGCCGGGTCGTGCTCGGCGATCTGCCGCAGCAGCTCGGCCAGACCCCTGGCCGTGCGCACGCGCTCAACGACGCCCAGCGGCCGAGCCAGCGTCCCGGTCGCATCGCTCACGGCAAGGCCGGTGCGCGCGCGGCCGTAGTCGAGTGCCATCACCTTCATGCGGGGGCGGCCAGCCGCTCCCGGATCGCCGACTCGGCGGCGGCGATGGCCGCGTCCAGCTGGGCCGGATCGCTGCCACCGGCGCGGGCCATGGTCGGCCTGCCGCCGCCTCCACCGCCCACCAATGGTGCGATCTGGCGTATCAGGTCGACGGCAGACAGGCCGCGCTCGACGGCCGGCTGATCGACGCTGGCGACCAGATGGGCCTTGCCCCCGCTGGAGCTTCCCAGCACGACCACCGACGGCGCCAGCCGCGCCCTGACGCGATCCGAGGCGGCGAGCAGCGCGTCGGCGTCGAGCTCGCCCAGAACGGCGGCCACCACCCTGATTCCGCCCTGGTCGAAGGCCGCCTCCACCAGGCCGGCCTCACGACCGTTGCCAGCCGCGGCCGGCGCTGCGCCGCCGCCCGACCTCTCCTGCTTGCGGGCCTGCGCGCGCAGCGACTCGAGCTCGCCCTCCAGCCGGTCGGCCTCGGCGGCTCGCCGGCGTAGGTGCTCGATCGCCGCCGCGGAGGTCAGCGCCTCGATCCGTCGCACGCCCTGCGAGGAGCTCGACTCGCGGATGATCAGGAAGGCGCCGATCTCAGCAGTGGAGCGGACGTGCGTGCCGCCGCACAGCTCGCGGGAGAACTCCGGTACCTCCACCACCCGCACCTGCTCACCATACTTCTCGCCGAACAGCATCATCGCTCCCAGCTCCTGGGCCCGCGCCCGCTCGGTCACGAACGTGTGCACCGGCCGGTTCTCGACGATCAACTCGTTCACGATCCGGTCGACCTCGTCCAGCTGGCCGGGAGTGAGCGGCGCGTCGTGTCGGAAGTCGAAGCGCAGCTTGTCCGGTCCGACGTATGAGCCGGCCTGGGTGACGTGGTCGCCCAGAACCTGGCGCAGCGCGGCGTGCAGGAGGTGGGTGGCGGTGTGGTTGGCCATCACCGGTCGCCGCACCACCGGATCGACATGCGCCCGCACCCGCTCTCCCGCCGATAGCGTTCCATGCTCGACGCGCACGACGATCTGCTGGTCGTCGTCCTGTCTGACCACCTGCTCGACCACACCCCGGGCTGTCTCGGTCTCGATCAGGCCATGGTCGGACACCTGCCCGCCGCCGGCCGCATAGAACGGCGACTCGCGCAGCCTCAGCCGCAGGCTGCCGTCCTCGGCCTCAGCCACGGCGCCGATCTGGGTGCGGACGTCGAGCTGCTCGTAGCCCACGAACTCGGTGGCAGGCCCGCCATCCAACTCGGAGCCGCCGTACCCGACCGCCGCGGTGCTGCTGCGAGCGCGATCGCGCTGCTCCTCCATCAGCCGGGCGAACCCGGCCTCGTCGACCGACTTCCCGTGTTCGCCTGCTATCTCGGACGTCAGCTCGAACGGGAAACCGAACGTGTCGTGGAGCTTGAACGCATCCTCGGCCGAGATCTCCCCACCCGACCGCTCCATCACCTCGTCCAGCAGCCGGCCACCCAGCTCGAGGGTACGCGAGAATCGATGCTCCTCCGCCGCCAACACGCGGGCGACCTGGGCGCTGTGCAGGCTCAGCTCGGGGTACGAGTCGGCCAGCAGTGAGACCACGCGCTCGTGCAGCCGGGTCGTGATGTCGTCCTCCAGCCCCAGCCTGCGGCCGTGCAAGATCGCCCGCCGGATCACCCGCCGCAGCACGTAGCCGCGGCCCTCGTTGGAAGGCTCGATGCCGTCGCTGGCCAGAAAGGTCATCGATCGCCCATGGTCGGCCAGCACACGCAGCGAGCGCATCTGCTGTTCGCCGTTGGCATAGCTG
Organism: Gaiellales bacterium; assembly: GCA_038212095.1. Lineage (GTDB taxonomy): Bacteria > Actinomycetota > Thermoleophilia > Gaiellales > JAICJC01 > JAICYJ01. The sequence goes on from JBBQUW010000005.1 coordinate 108,333, forward strand.
GCGCCCGACCAGCGTTCGATCTCGCGGATCACGTCGGCGAAGGCGTCGGTCTCATAGACGCTGTGCACCTGCTCGGTGAGCGCGGCGATCCGCTCGACGCCGGCGCCGGTGTCGACGCTGGGGGCTGGCAGCGGCTCCAGCTCGCCGCCGGCAAGCATGTTGTACTGCAGGAAGACGAGATTCCAGTACTCGAGGAAGCGGTCGCACTCGCAGCCGGGGGCGCACTCTGGCCGGCCGCAGCCATGCTCGGCTCCGCGGTCGTAGTAGAGCTCCGAGCAAGGGCCGCACGGTCCGGTCGGGCCCGCCTGCCAGAAGTTATCCCCTCCCAGCCGCACGATCCGTTCGGCAGGGATGCCGCTGTGCGCCAACCAGAGGGCGATCGCCTCCTCGTCGGGGGGCACGGTGTCGTCGCCCTCGTACACCGAGGCCCACAGCCTGTCCGGGTCGAAGCCGAAGCCGTCCGGGCTGGTCGATAGCTCCCAGGCGCAGGCGATCGCGAACTCCTTGAAGTAGTCGCCGAACGAGAAGTTCCCCAGCATCTCGAAGAAGGTGAGGTGGCGGGCGGTCTTCCCGACCTGGTCGATGTCGACGGTGCGAAAGCACTTCTGAACCGTCGTGGCGCGCGGCGCGGGGGGCGTCTCGATGCCGAGGAAGTAGCGCTTCAGCGGCTGCATGCCGGCGGTCGTGATCAGCACCGACGTATCCCAGTCGGGAGGCACCAACGAGCCGCTCGGGAGCTGCACATGGCCGCGCTGGACGAAGTAGTCGATGAACCGTCGCCGGATCTCGTGGGACTGCATCGCCGCATTCTACCGAGGCGGCCCGGGGCGAAAGGCACGCAGGCGCCGCCGACGTGGTGCGCCGTCGATCTGCCGCACACATCCGGCGGCGCTACGCTTCGGGCATGCACGAGGACGACACGCTACGAAGGTTCGAGCGATCTGAGCCGTTCGCCGGCCGCATCGAGCCGCTGGACGAGTACGTCCTGATCGAGCCGATCGAGGACGAGACCGAGACCACCGCCGGGCTGATCATCCCCGCCAGCGCCGAATCGGCCTGCCTGTCGGGGATCGTCACGGCGGCCGGCGAGGACGCGATCGGCGTCGCGCCAGGTGACAAGGTGCTCTACCCGCGCGGCGCGGGATACGAGATCCGGCTCTCCGGACAGCCCAAGCGGCTCGTCTCGCGCCACGAGTTGATCGCCCGCCTGCACGACTGAGCCTCAGCGCTCTCGGCGAGCGAAAACCGAGCCTCGCAAGGAGCAAGGGAGGCACAGTGCTTCGCACGGGCCGACCGACGTGACAACGTCATGCGACGGTTTGCAGCCGCCGCTACCGTCGGGCGGAGTGCATCTGCTCGTCCATCTCAACCTCACGGCGAGCCGCAGCGCTGCGGCCCTCGTCAGCCGCCTCCCGCAGGTCGTCGCCGATCGTCCGCAGATCGGCCGAGAGCCGTGACGGCATCTCTGCCAGCACCTCGCACAGAGGGCGTCCCTCGTTCTCGGCGATTCGGCTGGCCCGCTCGTATGCCAGCGCCGCGACTCCCGTGACCGCCAGGCCGAGCGTCGTCGCCAGCCGTCTCACAGTACGCCGCCGCGCTGGTCCCGTTTGTTGCGGAAGCTCTGGAATGCCTGCGAGATACCGGCCGAGACGCCGGAGGCCGCCTTCGCCGGCTTGCCCAACGCGGAGGACAACGTCCGCACCGCGCCATCCAATTTGTCGGCCGCATCGACTGCGCTATCGGTGACGTGGCCGACCTTGCCCAGCTCATCGTTGACGTGGTCGAGCGTCACCGATGCTTTGCCCAGCATCGGCATCACCTCGCCCATCGCCTGCTCGATGGTGATGGTCGCGCGCATCAGCAACCCGGCCAGCCGGATCAGCATGTACGTGAGACCGATCCCGGTCAGGATCAGGAAGGCGGCAAGGGCGTAACGCCAAGCGTCGGAGGCATGCACGCGGTCATCTTACAGCGCGATCAGGCCGGCGCCGACCACGGTGTCGCCGTCGTACAGAACGGCGGCCTGCCCAGGCGCCACGCCATAGGCCGGCTCGTCCAAGTCGAGCACGAACCCATCCCGCTCGATCCGAACGCTCGCCGCCATCGCGGGCGAGCGGTACCGCAGCTTCGCCTGCACCCGCTCTATGGGCACCAGCAACTGCCCCGGACTCACCCGCACCTCGCGCCGAGCCAGCGCCGCGCGCGGCCCCGCGACCACTGTGCCGGTCGCAGCGTCCGTCGAGACGACGAACAGCGCCGCGCCGCCGCCCACGTTCAGACCGCGGCGCTGGCCTGGCGTGAAGCGGTGCACGCCATCGTGGCGCCCCAGCTCCCGGCCATCCACCGAGACGATCGCCCCCGCCCGTCCGGCGCCACCATGGCGCTCGACGAAGCTGCGGTGATCGCCGCCGCCGACGAAGCAGACCTCCTGGCTCTCGGCTCGGTTAGCGGCCGCCAGCCCGGCGGCACCGGCCTGACGGCGGGTGAGCTGCTTGCACTGGTCACCCAGCGGGAACCAGACGCGCCGCACGATCTGCTCCGGGACGCGCGCCAGCATGTAGGACTGGTCCTTGTCGGGGTCGGCGCCGCGCGCGATCAGGTGGCGTCCCTCACGCTCGACCACCCGCGCGTAGTGGCCGGTCGCGATCCGCTCGGCGCCGATCCGGTCTGCGAAGCCGGCCAGTGCGTCGAACCGGAAGCTGCCGTTGCACCGCACGCAGGGGTTCGGCGTGCGGCCGGCGGCATGATCGCGCACGAACGGCTCGACGATCTGGTCGCGGAAGCGGCCGCGCAGGTCGAGTGTGACGTGCGGCACGCCGGCCGCATGGCAGGCGCTGCGGGCGGCGCGCACCGACTGCGGCGAACAGCATGCGCGCTCCGAGTCGGACGCCAGCGGGTCGATCCACAGCCGCAGCGTGACGCCGACCGGCCGCAGCCCCGCCTCGACCGCCTTCAGCAGCGCCACCGCGCTGTCCACGCCGCCCGACATGGCGACCGCGATCCGGTGCGGGTCGACGTCCAGCGCCTCGCCTTCGAGGCCGCGCGCGATCGCGGCGTGCAGTGCATCCGCCGCCAGGGCGACGCACTCGCGGTTGTGCGGCCCCGGGCCGAGCTCCTGATCCAGCCGCGACGCGCCGATGCAGGCGGCGTCCAGCAGCTCGCTGCCCTCGGTCAGCCGGCAGGCGAGCGCGGCGGCGGCGGTTGCGTGCGGGCAGGCGAAGGATCGATGCCTGGCGCGGACGATCCTGCCTCGCTCGATGGCGATCTCGATCCGCAGCTGGTCGCCACAGACGGCGTCGCCGGCCTCGCCGTGGACGGCATGCTCGCCCGCCGACCCGGCCCGGGAGAGGTCGAGCGCGTGGCGGGTGACGGCATCGCTGTACATCAGCGAAGGGTAGTCCGTGGAGCTAGATGAGGGCGCCCGACCGCAGCCGGTCGACGCACTCCCGCAGCGCGGCACAGAAGCCGTCCACGTCGGCGACGGTCGAGTCGACACCGATCGAGACCCGCACGACGCTGCGGGCGTCAGCCGCCGCCATGCCCTGCGCGATCAGCACGTGGCTGGGCTCGCTGTCGCCGCTGGCACAGGCCGAGCCGGCGGAGACGGCGTAGCCGGCCCGGTCGAGCGCCAGCACGAGCAGGTCGGCACGGATCCCCGGCACCTGCAGCAGTGAGTGCCCCGGCAGCCGCTCCACGCCTGCCGAGACGGCGGCAAACTCGGGTAGTGCCGCCTCCATCCGATCGCGCAGCTCGCGGCGGTGGTCGCCGCGGCTGCGCATCGCGGTGAGCGCCGCCGCGAAGCCGACGATGCCGGCCACGTTCTCGGTGCCGGAGCGCAGCCCGCCTTCCTGACCGCCGCCCCAGATCAGCGGCCGGATGCGGGCCGGATCGCGTGCCACCAGGGCGCCGACGCCCTTGGGTCCGTGCATCTTGTGTGCCGACAGCGCCAGCGTCTCGGCGCCGCAGGCCGCGAAGTCGAGCTGCAGCGAGGCCGCCGCCTGCACCGCGTCCACGTGCAGCGGCACCTCGCGATCGGCGCAGATCGCGGCCAGCTCAGCGATGGGCTGTACCGCCCCGGTGACGTTGTTGGCCCACATCGCCGCCGCCAGCCGATCGCCGGGCCTCACCAGCTCGGCGAATGCGGCCACGTCCACGACGCCGTCGCGGGTGACCGGCGCCCAGCCCAGCTCGAAGCCCTGACGCTCGAGCTCGCGGGCCGGCGCGAGCACCGCGGAGTGCTCGATCGTGCTCAGCACCATCCGCCCCAGCGGCCGCCCGGTCAGCCCGAACACGGCCTGGTTGTCGGCCTCGCTGCCGCCGGACGTGAACACCAGCTGCTGTGGCCGGCATCCCAACAGCGCGGCGACGGTGTCACGCGCGCCCTCCAACCCCGCGCGCGCCTCGCGCCCGTAGGCGTGAGGTTCGGACGCGTTGCCGAACCGCTGCTCGAGGTAGGGCGCCATCGCCTCTCGCGCCTCGATACACAGCGGCGACGTGGCGGCGTGGTCGAGGTAGGCCATGGGCCGCACCCTACAGGGACAGGCCGACGCCTGAGGCTTGGCGGACGGCCACTTTCAGGATGCTTCGACCGTACCGACCTTGAGCCCCTGCGCTGGAAGTGTCGCACGACGTTTTCGGAAGTGCGCTTGACGATATGGCGCCGGCAGACACACGGTAGCGGCAGTCGGCCGATCGCACAATCCCGCTGGTGGTTCCGGTCGAACTTCCTGGCACAATCCGAACATCGACGTGCGACACACGATCGGGCTCTTGACCGTCACCGCGATGCTGGCGATTCTGGCTGCCGTCCCGGGACGGGCGATCACGCTGCACAGCCTGCCACCTCTGGTGCCGTGGCGGCCGTCGCTGGCGGTGCGGTTCGCGGGCGCGATGACGCACCTCAACCACCACGTCACCGCCGCAACCGACAGCGGCGGCGTGGTGACCGTGACCGTGGACGGCGTGATCCCCGCGCAGCTCGACGAGCTGCGGTCAGCGGCGCGGCTGGCCGCCACCCGCGTCTCGAAGACCTGCCGCTGTCGGCTGCGCGGCTACCGGGTGCAGATCCAGCTGCCGGGCCGCGGCCTGCAAGTGGTCGCCGCCGGCTGATCCGCCGATCAGGACTGCGTCGGCGTCACCGGCGTGGCCGGAGCGACCTCGGCTGCCCGCGGCTCCATCGGCGGCTCGATCGTGAGGTTCGGCAGCGCGCGATCCAACCACCCCGGCATCGCCCACGCACGCTCACCGAGCAGGGTCAGCAGCGCCGGTACCAGCGTCATGCGCACCAGCAGCGCGTCGGTGATGATCGCGATGCCAAGCAGCAGCGCGAACTCCTTCGACACCCGGTCAGGGTTGAGCAGGAAGGCGAAGAACACGGTCGACATGATCAGCGACGCGGCGACGATTACCCGCCCGACCCCGGCCACGCCCTCTCTTACGGCGGCAGCGGTGTCGGGTCTGTGGATGTGCTCCTCGCGGACACGGCTCATCAGGAACACCTCATAGTCGGTCGAGAGCCCGAACAGGATCGCGAACGTGATCGGAGGCACGAAGCTCTCGATCGGCCCGGTGTGGTCGAGGCCGACCAGCCCCATGCCATGCCCGAGCTGGACGATGAAGACCAGCATGCCGAACCCGACCAGCGCCGACAGCAACGTCGTCAACGCTGCCTTGAGCGCGATCACGACCGAGCGGAACGCCATCGTCAGCACCAGGAACGTCACGCCGACCACGTACAGGAGGAACCAGGGCGCGTTGCTGATGATCTTGCTGCCGATGTCGGTGAACGCGGCGTTCTGACCGGAGACGTAGGCCTGGGCACTCGACCCCGTCAGCGTCGAGGGGATCGTGGTGTGCCGCAAGGTCGAGACGATCGTGTCCGTCTTCGAGTCCTGCGGCGAGTACTTCGAGTACGCGTTCACGATCGCAACCGACGCCGCATCCGCCGTCTTGGCGTTGTAGATCGGCTTCTCGACCTGGGCGATGCCCGGCACCTGCTGCATCGCCTGCTGGATCTTGTCGGCCGCGGAGTGGTCGGAGCGAAGATCGATCACGACCGGGATCGGGGAGGTGAAGCCCGGGCCGAATCCTCCGGTTCCTGAGAGCAGGTCGTAGGCGGTGCGGATCGTCTCGCCCTTGGGGGCGGTGCCGGCGTCCGCCAGGCCCAGGCGCACCTTCAGCACCGGAGATGCCAGCGCAAGCAGCGCGACCACCACGACCGGCAGCACGAACCTGGCATTGCGCGATACGAAACGACCCCACGCGGCGACCAGCGTGCGCGACTGGCCCTCCCGCGACTCGTTCACGCTGCGCATACCCAGGCGGCCGCTGTCGATCTTGTGACCGAGCAGCGCCAGCACGGCGGGCAGGAGGGAGTTCGCAAGCAGCACCGCCGTCAGCACGCCCAAGGCGCTGCCGATGCCGAGCTTGGTGATGAAGTCGATGCCGATCAAGGCGAGCCCGGTGACCGAGATCGCAACGGTGATGCCGGCGAAGATCACCGCCCGGCCGGCCGTCGCACCGGCCGCGGCCGCGGCGTCACGCGGCTCCAGACCGTCGTGCAACATCTGCCGGAAGCGGGTGACGATGAACAGCGTGTAGTCGATGCCGACGCCCAGCCCGATCATCGGGACAAGCAGCGTGACGATGGTGTTGAAGTTGGTGAAGCGTGCCAGCAGGAACAGCAGCAGGAAGGCTGTCATCACGGCGGCGATCGCGAACAGCAGGGGAATCGCCGTCGGCACCAGCGCCCGGAACAGGACGAGCAGGATGACGAACCCGGCCAGCAGCCCGAGCACGATGCTGAGGAAGTCCTCCGGCGGCGGGCTCTCGGCTTCGCCGGTGAACGCCACCTGCAGTCCGGCGCTCGCGCCGGTCGCCTTCAGCTGATCTTCCAGGTTGACGACGCTGCTTCGCGGAAGCTCGAAGCCGGTGCGATCGAACTGCGCGTCGAAGTAGGCCACGCGACCGCTGTCGGAGAGCTGGTTGGATCCCTGGGCCAGCGGATCCGCGATGGCGGATGCGTTCTTGAGGTTCGCGTCGAGCTTGCGGACGCCCGCCTCGGCTTGGGCCACCATCTTGGCGATCGCACTCCGGCGAGCAGGAGAGTCAAGCGTCTCGCCCGCCGGCGCCGCGATCACGACTCGAAGCGGGGCGCCTTTCTGCGTGCCGAACTTGGCGTTGATGAGATCGGTCGCCTTCTGGAAGTCTGTCCCCGGCACCTTGAACTCGTTGACCAGCGTGCCATGGAAGGCGACGTTCAGCCCGACCAACACCACGATCGCGGCCAGCCAGGTTCCGACTACACGCCAGGGGTGCCGCGCGCAGTGGCCCGCCCAGCGCGCCAGCGCGCCTGTGTGAGCCAGACGCTGCTCCTCGTCGACCGTGTACCCCGTATCGTCAGCCCTCACGTCGTCTCCCGCATCAAAGGTGATCCAGCGCACCGTAGCAGCGGCCGCCGAAGCGTTGTCTCGGTACGACGCGGGTCGCTACTGCGGCGGTTCGCGCAGCCGCAGACCGAGGTCTGCGAGCACCGCCGGCGAGGCCGCGCCAGGTGCCCCGGTGAGTGGATCGAGGCCACCCTGACCCTTGGGGAAAGCGATCACCTCGCGCAGCGAGTCGGCCTCGGCCACCAGCATCGCCAGCCGGTCGAGCCCGAACGCGATGCCGCCGTGCGGCGGTGCGCCCATCGAGAGCGCGCGTAGCAGAAACGAGAAGTTCTCCTCGGCCCGCTCGGCCGATATGCCGAGCAGCTCGAACACCTTGCTCTGCGTCTCGGGACGGTGATTTCGGATCGAGCCGCCGCCGATCTCGTTGCCGTTCAGCACCAGGTCGTACTGGTAGGAGCGTGCCGCGGCCGGATCGACCCAGAACTCCTCCGATCCCGGAGCGGGCGCCGAGAACGGGTTGTGCGACGCCTTCCAGCGGCCCTCGTCAGGCAGCCACTCGAACATCGGGAAGTCCGTCACCCACAGGAACCGCCAGCCCTCCTCGATCAGGCCCAACCGCTCGCCCAGGTGCAGCCGCAGCGGCCCCAACACCCGCACCGCCGCCTCCTCGGCGTCGGCCACCAGGAAGATCGTGTCGCCCTCGCCGGCGCCAAGCCGCGCCACGATCGCGGCCAGCTCCTGCGGCGAGAGGAACTTCGCGATCGGCGAGCGGATCTCACCGCCGGCCCGCACCTGGAGCCACGCGACGCCCTTGCCTCCCCAGCCCTTGGCGAACTCGACCAGCTCGTCGAAGTCCTTGCGCGAGAACTCTGTAGCGCCGGGAACGGCCAGGCCGCGCACCACGCCGCCGCCGTCGATCACAGCTCGGAATGCATTGAACTCGGTCGCCGCCAGCAGGTCGGTGACGTCGCCGATCTCGGCGCCGAACCGCAGGTCGGGCTTGTCGGACGCATAGCGCAGGGTCGCCTCATCCCAGGTCATGCGCTGGAACGGCGTCTCCAGCTCGACGCCCAGCAGCTCGCTCCATACCCGCGTGAACAGCTCCTCCAGCAGGGCGAACAGCTCGTCCGGCTCCAGAAACGCCATCTCTATGTCCAGCTGGGTGAACTCCTGTGTGCGGTCGGCTCGCGTCGCCTCGTCGCGGAAGCAGCGCGCGATCTGGTAATAGCGCTCGTAGCCCGCGATCGCGTACAGCTGCTTGAACGTCTGCGGTGACTGCGGCAGCGCGTAGAACTGGCCGGGCCTGCTGCTGGTCGGCACCAGGAACTCCTTGGCGCCCTCGGGGGTGGACTTGTACAGGATCGGCGTCTCCAGCTCCCAGAACTCGTTGTCCTCCATGTGGCGGCGGATGATCTGGGTCAGCCGGAAGCGAGTGTGCAGGTTGTGGCGCATACGGTCGCGCCGCAGGTCGAGGTAGCGGTGGTGCATGCGCAGCGCCTCTTCCACGTTGTCGTCGTCCAGCTGGAACGGCAGCACGGCACAGCGCGCCAGCAGCTCCAGCCGCTCGACGCGGATCTCGACCTCGCCCGTGGGCAGCTTGGGATTGATCGTCTCCGCCGACCGCGGCTCGACGATCCCCTCGGCCTGAACCACGAACTCGTTGCGCAGCTCGTGGGCCACGGCGTGGGCCTGCGCCTGGTCGGGATCGATCACCAGCTGCACCACGCCGCCGCGATCGCGCAGGTCGACGAACACCAGCCCGCCGTGATCGCGACGGCGGGCAACCCAGCCGGCCACCGTCACGCGCTCGCCGGCCTGCGCGCGGCGCAGCCCGCCGCCCAAGGTCGTCCTGTAGCTCACCCGGTCAGCTCCTTCACAAGCTCGTCCAGCGCCACCGCGCGCTGCTCGCCCGAGGTCATATCACGCACGGTGGCCTGACCGCGCTCCCACTCGTCCTCGCCGACGATCACCACCTGCGACGCGCCCCGTTTGGCCGCGTTCTCCAGCAGCCGCTTCAGCCGTCGAGAGCCGTATCCCGCGTCGGCCGGGACGCCGGCCGCGCGGGCCTCGTCCATCAGCGCGAACAGCCTCGGTTGGGCGGCCTCGGCGATGACCGCGAACAGCACCAGGCCGCCGGTCGCGGGCTGCTGCGGCCGCACCACTTCGAGCAACCGCTCCAGCCCCGCGCCGAAGCCGACCCCAGGGGTGGCGGAACCACCCAGCTGCTCGGCCAGCCCGTCGTACCGGCCGCCCCCCGAGATCGAGGTGGCCAGGCCCGCGCCGCTCCACTCCCATGCGGTGCGCGTGTAGTAGTCAAGCCCGCGCACCAGCGAGCTGTCCAGCAGGTAAGCGACCCCGCGCGCGTCCAGATGCCGCCGTACCTCGGCGAAGTGCGCGCCGCAGGCATCGCAGAGATGGTCGGTGATCCGCGGCGCTTGGGCCAGCACCGCCTGGCAGTCGCGGTTCTTGCAGTCCAGCACCCGCAGCGGGTTGCTGGCGCGGCGCTCCAGGCACTCCGCGCAGAGCTGGTCGGCGTGGGCGTCGATGAAGGCGACCAACAGCGCCACGTAGCCCGGCCGGCAGACGGCGTCGCCGATCGAGTTCAGCGACAGCTGCAGGTCGGGCACGCCGCACAGCGCGTACCAGCGAGACTGCAGGGCGATCACCTCAGCGTCCACCGCAGCCTCCGCCGATCCGATCACCTCGACGCCGAACTGATAGTGCTCCCGGGCGCGGCCGCGCTGCACCGCGTTGTAGCGAAAGTGGTTCTGGCAGTACCAGACCTTGACCGGCTGCGGCATCCTGGTCATGCCCTCGAGGTAGGCGCGCATAACCGGCGCGGTGCTCTCCGGGCGGAGCGTCAGCGAGCGCCCGCTGCGGTCCTCGAACGTGTACATCTCCTTGCTGACGACGTCTGACGTCTCGCCACTGGAGCGGGTGAACAGCGCCGTATCCTCGAATCCCGGGGTCACCACCTCGCCGTAGCCGGCCGGCTCGAACACCGAACGGGCCAGATCCAGCACGTGCCTGCGCACGGCCGCGTCGTCCCCGAACCAGTCACGGGTGCCCCGCGGAGCCTGGAACCGCTCGCTCATCGCAGTCCGGCCAGGAAGGGGTTGGTCGCGAGCTCGTGGCCCAGCGTCGTGGCGGGACCGTGGCCGGACGCCACCACCGTATCGGCAGGCAGCTCACGCACCAGCAGCGCGATGCTCTCGATCAGCACCTGATGGTCGCCGCCCTCCAGGTCGCTCCGGCCCACCGAGCCGGCGAACAGCACGTCGCCGACGAACGCGATGCCGTCGGCCGCGAACGCCACCGATCCGGCGGTATGGCCGGGCACGTCATAGCTCGTGAACTCGATCCCCGCCAGCTCCAGCCGCTCGTCCCCGCCGACCAGGTGCTGCGGCTGGTACGGCGCCGGCGCGAACGTGCGCAGCGCATCGGCGTCGCCTCGGGCCATCCACACCTCGGCGCCGGTCGCCTCGGCGACCGCGCTGACGGCGCCGATGTGGTCGAGGTGGCCGTGCGTGACGAGGATGCCGGCCGCCGCCCATCCGCGCTCGTCGAGCGCTCGCAGCACAAGCTCCGGCGCATCGCCGGGATCGATCACCACCGCTTGGTCAGCTCCGGCGCGGGCGACCAGGTAACAGTTCGTCTGGTAGGGCCCGAGCGCGAGGCTGACGAGTTCGAGACTCACCCCCGCTGCCGCTTCAGCCAACGGTTGTAGAGAAAGCCATCCATCAGGTAGCCGAAGGGCGTCAGGAAGATGAAGAACGAGACCGCCTGCACGGCGGCGCCGAGCGGCGACGGACGCGTGCCGCCGAACGGGAAGATCTGGGTGAACAGGAACAGCCCGACCGCGAACACGGCAGCGCGTTTGACCGAGCGACGCCAGGTCGGCCGCGGCGGCTCACCTCGGCGGCGGGGCGTCTTACGCTCCGGCGTCGACGCCTCGCCGGCTCTGGGCTCGTAGTCGTCGTACAGCCGACCGCGCCCCTGGGCGCGCTGGTAGCGGCGTCGTTGCTGCTTCTTGGTGGCCATCGAGCAGCGGAGTCTACCGGCTACATCGCGTCCAGCCGGTCGGCCAGCGCCGACGCCTCGTCGACTCGCCCCGCCCGCTCGGCGCCGGTCACCTGTTCGACCAGCTTGCGCGCCTCGTCGCGCATCGGCGAGAAGCTCAGCTGCTCCTCGTAGCGTCGCCGCGCACGCACCGACGGCGTGGGCGGCGACGGCGGCGGAGCGGCGGTGGCAGGGGGCGGCGAGATCTCGGCGACCGGCAGCGGGGCGACGGGTGCGGTGCGAGGCTGCGGCGGTGGTGGCGGCGGTAGCTCGATCTGCTCGAGCAGTTCAAAGTCGTCGATCTCGCGGTGGCCGTCGCTCTCGCCGTCGTCGGACGGCTCATCCCGGTCGTCCGATGGGCCGGCGGCGAACGGCGCGAACCGCTCGCCCAGCCGCGTACCCGCCAGTCCCCACACCAGGCCCAGCGCCAGCGCGGTGGCCACCTGCAGCAGCCAGGTCGCCAGCCGCTCGCGGCCGCTGAAGGTGGCCTGGATGCCGCTGCCTCCCACTGACCCCGTCGCCGCCACGATCGTCGCGCCCACCACCACCGCCGCGGCCAGCAGCAGGTGGCCGATCGCGACCCCGCCCACCAGGCGAGCGACGGTGTCAGAGCTCCTGCCCAGCCGACCGCCCAGCCCCATGCCGACCCACAGCACCACCAGGCCGAGCGTGAACCACAGCGTGTGCTCGAGCCGGAACGTCCACAGGCCGAGCAGCAACCGCTCGTGCCAGCTCATCGACGAGGAGATCACGCCGTTGTGCGCCGCCGCCACCAGGCCGTCACCGGTCACCACCATGCCGGCGGCGGCCAGTCCCACTCCGGCCAGCGAGAGCGCATCCGGGAAGCAGATCGCGCGGCCGCGGGCGATCACAGCCGCTCGCCTCGCTTGAAGACGGCGGCCGCCACCCTGCCACCGAGGTGGTAAGACACGTGCCGCCAATCGTCGGCGTCCAGGATCACCACGTCACCATCGTACCCGGGCGCGATCCGGCCCAGGCGGCCGGCGCGTCCCAGCACCCAGGCAGCGTTGACGGTGCATGCTGCGAGCGCCTCTGCCGGCGTCAGCGCCAGCTGCATGCAGGCCAGCGACATCACCAGCGGCAACGAGTCGCAGAAGGCGCTGCCGGGGTTGAAGTCGGTCGCCAGCGCCAGCACGCCCCCCTGGTCGACCAGTGCGCGGGCGGGGGGCCGCGGCAGGTCGAGCATCAGCGCACAGGCGGGAAGCATCACCGCCGCGACCTCGCTGGCCGCCAGCGCCGCGACGCCGACCGCGCCTGTGACCTCGAGATGGTCGATGGAACGGGCTCCCAGCCGCACCGCCAGCTCGACCCCTCCCGCCTCGCTGAACTGGTCAGCGTGCATGCGCAGCGCGAGGCCGTGCCCAGCGGCGGCGCGCAGGTAGCGTTCGGCCTGCGCTGCGTCGAACGCGCCCCGCTCGAGGAAGACGTCCGCCGCCTCCGCCCGAGTCGCCGCGGCCGGCAGCACATCGGCCAGCACGAACTCGAGGTAGGCATCGGCGCCGTCCCAATCAGGTCCGACGGCGTGTGCGCCCAGGAAGGTCGCGGCCGTCTCGATCCGGTGCGGCGCGGTGACCGCGTCCAGCATCGCCAGCTCCACCTCACGGTCGAGGCCGTACCCCGACTTGACCTCGGCGGTGGTCGTACCCTGCGCCGCCATCCACTCGAGATGGCGGTCGAGCGTGGCCGTCAGGGTTCCGGCGGCAGCAGCGGCGCGCGTGGCGGCAACGCTGGCGGCGATCCCTCCGCCCGCCGCATGGATCTGCTCATAGCCGGCGCCCTGCGATCGCAGGTCGAACTCGTCCGCCCGGTCGCCGCCGAACGCGGCATGCGTGTGGCAGTCGACCAGGCCCGGCACCGCCGCCCGTCCCTCGGCGTCGAACAGGGGCAGGTCGGGGTGGGCACGGCGCACCTCGTCGCGGCCGCCCGCGGCGGCCACCACACCGTCCACGATCGCGATCGCCGCACCGCTGGTCACATCCAGCGCGCGCAGCTGCTCGCCGCGCAGCGGCGCGTGGCGGCCGGACGGGCTGGCCAGCTGGGCGAGATTGTCGATCAGGATCGATGACACCGGGCGGATGCTACCGGGCGGTCATGCGCGGCCGTAGGCCGGGATGGCGGCACCCGAGATCGGCGCCGAATCATCTCCCGATAGCCACTCGATCACGCGCGCCAGCTGATCGCCGGTCGTCCACGCCGTGAAGTCCGCGTCCGGGCTGTCGGCCCTGTTGCGGGGCGTGTCGACCACGCTCGCCATCACGGTGTTGACGCGGACGCCCTGCCTGCGCACCTCGGCATCGACGGCGCCCATCAACGCCAGCACTGCAGCCTTGGAGACGATGTATGGCGCCGCGCCGGCGAACGGCTTGACCGCGGCCCGCGAGCCGACGTACACGATCGATCCGCTGCCGGCCGCCACCATCGGAGCGAGCGCTGCCCGTGTCATGGTGTAGGCCGTGTCCAGGTTGACGCCCATCTGCCCGCGCCAGTCCGCGGGTGACGATTGGTGCAGCGGGCCGGACATGGCGAAGCCCCCGGCCACGCAGGCCAACGCGTCGACGCGGCCGAATCGGTCGAGGCATGCCGCCACCACCTGCTCGGCGGAGGCCGCGTCCGTGAGATCGGCCGGCACCACCAGCACGCCGCCCGGCATCGCATCCACCGCGCCACGCGTGGTGGCGCAGACGTCCCAGCCCAGCTCGACGAAGCGATCGAGCACGGCCCGCCCCCAGCCGCCGGTGACTCCGGTCAGGATGGCGGTGCGCCCGCTCACCCGGCCGAGTCCAGCATCGGCAGGTGCAGCCCTTGCTCGTGCGCCGTCTCGGTCGCCTCGTCATACCCGGCGTCGGCATGTCGTGCGACGCCAATGCCTGGGTCGTTGGTGAGCACGCGCGCCAGCCGCTCGTCCATCTCGCTGCTGCCGTCGGCGACGATCACCATGCCGGCGTGGATCGAGTTGCCGATGCCGACGCCGCCGCCGTGATGAACCGACACCCAGGAGGCACCGGAGGCGGTCGAGAGCAGCGCGTTCAGGATCGGCCAGTCGGCGATCGCGTCGGAGCCGTCCTTCATCGACTCGGTCTCGCGGAAGGGTGAGGCCACCGAGCCGGTGTCCAGGTGGTCACGGCCGATCACGATCGGCGCCGACACCTCGCCTCGCCGCACGAGGTCGTTGAACAGCAGACCCGCCTTCGCGCGATCGCCCTGCCCCAGCCAGCAGATGCGCGCCGGCAGACCCTGGAAGGCGATCCGCGCCGGCGCAATCGAGAGCCAGCGTTGCAGCAGCTGGTCGTCGGGGAAGGCGTCCACCAGCGCGCGGTCGATGCGCGCGATGTCGGCCGGATCTCCCGACAGCGCCGCCCAGCGGAACGGCCCAGCGCCGATCGCAAACAGCGGCCGGATGTAGGCCGGGACAAACCCGGGGAAGGCGAACGCGTCCGCATAGCCTGCATCCAGGGCCTCGGTGCGCAGGTTATTGCCGTAGTCGAACACGTGGCTGCCCGCCTCCTGGAAGGCCACCATCGCCTTGACGTGGGCGACCGCCGTCTCTCGCGCATGGCGTACGTATCTGTCCGGATCCGAGTGGCGCAAGGCGATCGCGTCGTCCAGCGTCATGCCCATCGGCACGTAGCCGTTCAGCATGTCGTGCGCCGAGGTCTGATCGGTGACCAGATCGAACTGCACGCCGCGGCGCGCCAGCTCGGGGAAGACCTCGCCGGCATTGCCGAGCAGCCCGATCGAGATGCCGAGGCCCTCGTCTGCAGCCCGCCGGACGCGCTTGACGGCGTCGTCGAGGTCGGCAGCGACCTCGTCCAGGTAGCGCGTCTCAAGCCGCCGAGCGATCCGCTGCGGGTCGACCTCCACGTTCAGGCTGGCAGCGCCGGCCAGCGATGCCGCCAGCGGCTGCGCGCCACCCATGCCGCCCAGCCCGGCGGTCAAGATCGTGCGACCGGCCAGGTCGGACGAGCCCCAATGCCGCTCGCCGGCCGCCGCGAAGGTCTGGAAGGTGCCCTGCAGGATGCCCTGGGTGCCGATGTAGATCCACGACCCGGCCGTCATCTGGCCGAACATCGTCAACCCCTCGGCCTCCAGCCGCCGGAACTCGTCCCAGTTGGCGAACCTCGGCACCAGCAGCGAGTTTGCGATCAGCACGCGGGGCGCGCCCGCGTGGGTGCGGAACACCGCCACCGGCTTGCCGCTCTGGATCAGCATCGTCTCGTCGTTCTCGAGCTCGATCAGCGTCCGCACGATCGCCCGCAGCGCCTCGTGGCTGCGGGCCGCCTTGCCCGAACCGCCGTACACGACAAGCTTAGTGGGGTCCTCGGCCACCTCGGGATCGAGGTTGTTGCACAGCATCCGCAGCGCCGCCTCCTGGTGCCAGCCCTTGCAGCGCAGCCCGCTACCGCGCGGCGCGCGCACGTTCGCAAGGTCGCCGACCAGCGCGTCGACCTCGCTGGTGAGATCAGTTGTGGCCATGCGAGCTCCCTTCAGGACGATCCACGAACGGAGGCTATACCACCGGCGGCCAGATCAGCCCAGCGCGGTGCCGGTGCGCTGGACGGCGGTGAGGATGGAGCCGTCGCGGATACGATCGGCCACCTGCTCGATCTCGGCCGACAGGGAACGGTCGTCCGCCAGGTGAGGTGACGTCTCGCGCAGCGTCGCGTGCAGGGCCGTGACGGCCGGGCCGGGGCGCAGCGGGGCGAGGAAGTCGAGGCCCTGGGCGCCGCACAGGAGCTCCACCGCGAGCACGCGTTCGACGTTGTGGCAGACCTGCCACGCGTGCACCGCGGCGGTGGCGCCCATCGAGACGTGGTCCTCCTGGCCGGCGCTGGTCGGGATCGAGTCGACCGACGCGGGGTGGCAGAGCACCTTGTTCTCGGCCACCAGGCTGGCGGCGACATAGTGGGGGATCATGAAGCCGGAGTTGAGGCCGCCCTCCTCGGTCAAGAACGGTGGCAGACCCTCGCTCATGGTCGGGTTGACCATCCGCTCGATCCGCCGCTCGCTGATGCCGGCCAGCTCGGCCAGGGCGATCTTCAGCGTGTCCAGCGCGATCGCGACCGGCTCGCCGTGGAAGTTGCCGTTGGACAGCACCTCGTCGCTGTCCGCAAATACGAGTGGGTTGTCGGTTGCCGCATTCAGCTCGATCGCGACCACGCCGCGGGCGTAGCCGATCGCGTCACGGCATGCACCGTGCACCTGGGGCGAGCAGCGCAGCGAGTAGGCGTCCTGCACGCGGCCACACCAGCGATGCGACTCGTTGATCTGACTGCCTTCCAACAGCGCGTACAGGTTGGCCGCCGAGGCGACCTGGCCCGGGTGAGGACGAAGCGCCTGGATCTCGGGCGAGAACGGTGTCCGCGAGCCGCGCACCGCCTCCACCGACTGCGCCGCCGCCAGATCCGCGATCCGCACCAACCTGGCCGCGCGGGCCAGCACCAAGGCGCCGATCGCCGCCATGAACTGGGTGCCGTTGATCAGCGCCAACCCCTCCTTTGCCTCCAGCACCACCGCCTCCAGCCCGGCCTGGGCAAGCGCCTCGCCGCCAGCCATCCGCACACCACCCAACTCCGCAACACCCTCACCCACCAACGGCAGTGCCAGATGCGCCAGCGGCGCCAGATCGCCGCTCGCCCCCAGCGAGCCGCGCGACGGCACCACCGGATGCACGCCCGCATTCAGCATCGCCAGGAGCAGTTCTACCGTCTCCAACCGCACGCCGGAAGCGCCCGTGGCGAGCGCATTTGCCCGCAACACCATCGCCGCGCGCACGACCTCGACCGCGAACGGCTCCCCCACCCCACAGGCATGGCTGCGCAACAGGTTCAGCTGCAGCCGCCCCACATCCTCACGCGAGATCGCCACATCCACGAACCGCCCGAAGCCAGTGTTGACACCGTACGTCGGCGTCTCCGAGGAGACCGCGCGCTCGATCAGCGCCCTCGCCGCAACGATCCGCTCCACCGCCGCATCTCCCAGCGAGACGCTCGCCCCACCGATCGCCACCCGCTCGACGTCGTCGATCGAGAGATCACGGCCCGTGAGAACAACGTCCGACACAGCGACCCAGTCTAGAGAACTGGGCTGCCGAGCGAGATTCGTCCCCACGCAGCGCGAACGGTCGTGGCATACCACCGACACGCGGCGGCAGCGCTGAGCGCGGCCGAGCGGGTGTCGCCAGCCGATCGCCGCTCGACGATCGTTGCCGAGTTCCGCAACCTCCTAGGTGTGAGCGGCCGCCGGCTCCGGTGTCCAACCGACCTGGACGGCCCACCGCTCGGCCGCGGCCATGATCAGGTCACAGGCGGGATCCTTGACGTCTGAGTACGTCCCGCGGTCGATACCCAGCCCGGCCAGCCGCCGCTTCAGCTCGGCATACGCCGCCACGGTGGCCGGCTCGGCTCGCAGATAGTCTCGAAAGAGCAGCGCGTAGCGCCAGTTGGCCGCGCCACGTCGGCGCACGTGTACGTGGACCGGGCTGCCGCCGGGCACGGCCACGAACAGCAGCTTCGCCCACTCCTGCGGCCGGTCCACGGTTCCGGCAGGCAGGTGGTCGCGATCGATGCCATCCACGGCCGCCAGGCCACATCCGGCCAGCTCGGCGGCCAGCGGCTTCGGATCGAGAGAGGCGACCGCCACCTGGATGTCGACCACATCCTTCGCCGATAGCCCCGGCACCGCCGTCGAGCCGATGTGGTCGATCCGCAGCGCGCGCGGTCCCAGCAGCCGCGCGATCTCGCCGGCCAGCCGCGCGAAGCGATCCGGCCAGTCCGGCCGGGGATCGACGATCTCGATCGCGGTCACGGCTCGCCGAACTCGCCCGCCGACGCGACCTCAAGCAGACGGTCGGGCGCCATCTCGGGCAGGCGCAGCGCGGCCGCCGCCGCGGCGGCGGCCACCCGCGCCGGCATCAGCCCGACCAGTTCGCAGCCGTGTACGGCGGTGCCGTGCTCAGCGGCGAGCCGCTCGATCTCGGCCACCACCGCAGCCAGCGGCGTCGCATCGATGTCGATCAGGTTGGTCGAGACCTGTGCCCGTCCGCTCGCCGTCAGACCGAGCGCCTGCACGCCGGCCAGACCGCCATCCCGCTCGCGGATCGCGGCCGCGATCGCGCGCGCGACGTCCACGTCGCCGGTATCCAGGTTGGCATTGAAGGCAACCAGCGGCGGCCGTACGCCGACAAGCACCGCGCCCGCCGCCGGGTGCAGCCCGCCTGGCCCCGCCAGCGGCTCGATCTCGCCCGCCAGCAGCCGGGCCGCCAGCCGCTCGGTGCCGCCCTGTCGGAAGTAGGCCGGACGCCGGCCGCCACCCAGCTCGCCGTAGCCCAGCGCCGGAACGCCCAGCATCGCGATGCGACGGGTCAGCGCCCTCGCGGCGCGCTCCGGCCGGTCGTCCTCGGGGTCGAACCGCACCAACGGCACGACATCGGCGGCGCCCACCCGTGGATGCACACCCCGGTGACTGCGCAGGTCGATGCGGGCGACGGCGACCGAGATCGCCGCTGCCAGCGCATCGACCAGGCTGTCGGGGTCGCCCACCACGGTGAACACGGAGCGGTTGTGGTCAGGGTCGCTGTGAACGTCCAGCAGCCGTCCGCCGGCGTCGGTCATCGCCCGTCCGATCGCGTCCAGCACCCCCTGGTCACGACCTTCCGAAAAGTTGGGTACCGACTCCAGCAGACCGTGCATGGCCCGGATCACACCCCCGTTCCCGGCGACATCCACGGCGACGGTGCCGACGCGGTCGACCGTACCCGGCCTCCGCGTCGCCGGCGACGTACGATCCGCCGGCCCACCAGCAATGCCAACAGCACGCCGACGATCGCGATCAGGTGCCAGGGGATGACCATGAACGGCGTCACGACGATCGGCAGGTGGGAGTGGTCGTTGTAGTAGACCCTCGTCTCGGCGTTTCCACGGGCAAACAGCGGCGCCCCACGCCAGGTCATATCGACCGTGCGCACCGAGTTCGGCAGGATCGTGTACGTGGGTGCCGCCACCCGCCCGCCGCTCGAACCGATGGTAAGGCTGGTCGTGAAGGCCGTGCCGCCCTTGATCACGTTGAAGAAGGTGTCGCCCTCGTTCTTGATCTCCACGTGCGCCGTCACGGTCGGATGGATCAGCCAGTCGATCGCCGCGGAGACGTGGTCAGGAGCATTCCAGACATCGTGGAGGCTGATCCAGTTGACGTCGACGGAGCGGGTGATCGCACTGCCCTTCAGCACCAGGCCGGTGCCGTCCGGGTTCTCCACGCCGGCCGCCATCAGAGACGCCACGGCAGGCTGGTACTTGACGTTGCCGTCCGACCGGATCTCGCGCGAGCGGAAGATCACCGCCAGGCTGTGGGTGCCGATCGCGGCGGTGCGCGGCACCCGCACCGTCAGGTGCACCTGACGGTGGCTGTGTGCCGGCATGCGCAGCGAGGAGGTGCCAAGCGTCGCCCACGGCGCAGCAGAATCCGGCAGCGTACCGGCCGGCTTGAAGGAGACAGCCGAGGTGGTCGAGATCGTGTAGTCCTGCAGGTAGACGTCAAGCGTCACCTGCGTAGCGCCCTTGTTGTAGATGTCGAGAACCGTCCGGTACAGCTGGCCAGGGATCAGGTTGGTCTGCAGCTTGGACGGCGCCACACCGAGCGCGATCGACTGCGTCGCAGCGCCGGCCGCGGCGCCGCTCGACCCGCCGGCGATCACCAGTCCGGCCAGCGTCAGGATGGTTGCGACTCTACGCATCGGGCAGCTCCTCAAGGCGTTGTTGCGATGTAGGTGAGCGTTGTCTGGAAGGGCTGAGACGAGATCGGATCGGCGTAGGTCACCTGCAGCTGGAAGTCGACTGGAGTGGTGGTGCCGATCGGTGTGTTGGCAGCGCCGGTGGTCACGGTCTGAGCGGCGGTCGAGAGCGGCGTGAAGGTGCCGGCGCTGCCGTTCAGCCGCCAGCCCATCCGGCTCAGCGGATAGCTCTTGCCGCTGCCGTCGGTAAAGGCGCCGGCGCCCTGCACCGAGAGCGACCAGGCCAGGTTCGCGGCGACCGTGGCAGAGAGCGCCGGGGTCAGCGTGAAGGGCGAGGACAGCGGATCGACACCGCCGAAATCGATCGAGGCGGTCGAGAGGGCGATGCCGACCTGGGGCGATGGGCTCAGCGAGAGGTCATCGAAGCCGGCCCTGCCGCTGCCGTCCAGGCGCAAACGAACGGTGATCCAGGTCGTGCCCGGCTGAGTCGTGAACGTGGTCGAGTACACGGTCCAGGCGGACGTGCCGGTGACGGTGGCCAGGGTGGTGGTGGTGCCGCCTGATTCGATCGCGATCACCTTCGCGCCGCCGATCACCGCCTCGCTCTTGATCGCGGCTGAGAGCGTGTAGATGGTGGCCGGCGAGGCGGCGATGGTTGCCTGCTGGGCGTAGCCCGAGAAGCTGCCCGAGCCGCCAAACAGCTGCAGGAACGCGCTACCGGAGTTGGCCGGCG
Organism: Gaiellales bacterium; assembly: GCA_038212095.1. Taxonomy (GTDB): domain Bacteria; phylum Actinomycetota; class Thermoleophilia; order Gaiellales; family JAICJC01; genus JAICYJ01. Next base: position 129,259 of record JBBQUW010000005.1, read on the forward strand.
CGATCCGGTCGGGTACCAGCCCAGGCCGCCCGGCCAGCACGCCGATACCCGTCCAGGACTGGGGCACCGCCGCCGACATCGTGACGGGCTGGCTGAAGCGCATCTGGCGCACCTGGGACGGGGTCGAGTTGATGCTGCCGACCCCGATCATGCCGCTCGAAAAGCTGATGTCGCTGGCGGACGCCGTGATGCTGGCTGTGCCGTCGGTGACGCTGCAGGTGATCTCGCTACCGGCCGCGCTGGCCGTGATCGTGTACGTGGTCAGAGCAACCGGCGAGTATGACGAGGACGCCAGCACAGAGTCGGTTCCGGCAAGCCGCCGCTGCACGACCAGCTGGTTCTTGGTGATGCCGCAGAGATAGAAGTTCGAGCTGTCGCGGTAGCGCAGCAGGGCGCCGCCGGCCTGCTGCGGACCGACCGTCAACGGGCTCGCTTTCACGGTCAGGGTGCCATCCTGGTAGTCCTGCGAGTTGTTGACCACCGCCAGGTCGCTGCTGGAGCCCGCACCGGTCGAGGTCAGCTGCCCGGCGCTCAGCGTGAACCCGCCGGACGTGGTCTGCCAGGCGGTGAAGTCGGGCAGGCTGTCGGTGAAGACGGTGGAGGAGGAGCCGGCTGTCTCGAAGCCGGGGTTGAGGATCAGGTTGGGTGCGGCCGAGGCGGACGGCGGCAGCAGCACGCCACCCGCAAGCAGGAGGGTGCACGCCGCAACGCGTGTCCGCAGATCGAGCACGTCGCTGCCCGTTTCAAACCGGACGGCGCGAATCCTGCCCAGAACGGGAACGGGGCGGGCTCCCGAGTGGGAGCCCGCCCCGCGTGTGCGCAGTCCTCTGGGGGTGAGGCTACGGGGTGGTGGCTGTGTACGTCAGAATCGCCTGGTAGGCGTTGCCCGAGGTGTTCGGCTTGTCGGCGAACGCCAGGTTCAGGTGGTAGGCGAGGGTCGTGTCCGTGCCCGCGTTGGTGGTTGCAGCGCCTGACGAGACGGCGTTGGCACCCGACAGCACGGTGGCGTACGCGCCGGCGTTCGGGCTCAGGGACAGGCGGCCGATCGGGATCGTGTTCGAGCCACCCGCGTTCTCGGTGAAGTTCAACGGGGCGCTCATCGAGAGCGTCCAGGCCGCGTTGGCCTTGACGTTGGCGTTACCGCCCGAGGCGGAGTACTGCGCCAGCGGGTCGACGTTGCCGAAAGTCGACGGTGGGCGTGTTCAGCGTCAGCTGCACCGACGCGCGGTTGGTGAACTTGACCGTTTGGTTGGCCGAGTCAGTGGTGGGCGGTGCGGCGAACGCCGACACAGCCGAAAGCGAAGCGGCGGCGGCAACGACGACGCACGCGATCGCAATGCGCATACGAGACAATGAAGTTCCTCCTGGGGGGGGTCGAAGACAACGGCGACTCGCGTTTGAGGCGCCGAAGAAGGCGAGGAAGGCATCGTCCGAACGCAGCCGCAATTCATGACCCGAACGGGTGAACTCCGTTCTCGGCAGCGAGGCTGGGATACCCCAAAATGGGGACGGAAGCTCTACCAAACGAGCGACGAAACGCGTTTCGGTTTGTCGATGACGGGTGTACGGATCGAAAAGGGCAAACTCACCGCGAGGTGGGCGCGCAAAGCACGAGGTCTCCTATGAGACGGCTCGGCTACCGAAACCGGAGCCCGCACGAAGGCCAGAACCGCGTACCTCGAATGAGCAGGCGGCAGCTGGCAGCGGTCGTCACTGGAGCGGTGGTTGTGATGACCATCGCGATCGCTCTTCCGGGGATAGGCACCTCGGAGGCGCGAACCGATCCGAATACACACGGGTTGCGGACGGTGGACGCTGCGGGGGGCAGTGCCGCCAAGGTGGCAGTGAGGTTCACCGTCCGCCCCGTTGTGCTGCTGGTCGTGGATCGGCGTGGCGCCCCGATCGAGATCTGGAGCAACATCCCCGGCCGCCCGAGCGCTGCCGACCGCCGGACTGCGCGTGCGCTTGGGCAACGCCCGCGGCACCGAACTGCCGTCGACGGTCCGTCTACGGGCTGCCGCGAGCACGGCGCTGGCCGAAGCCCGCTGGGGCACGCGTGGTCGTATCTGGCAGCGCTGACGACCGGGCACGGGCCGGCCGGGGTAGAGTCGCGGGATGCTCGACACGCTGTTCTCACCGCTCGAACTTGGCCCGGTCACGATCCCCAACCGGATCGTCTCCACATCGCATCAGACCAGCCTCGTCCACGACCACCTGCCGACCGACGACCTTATCGCCTACCACGAGGCCCGCGCCCGCGGTGGCGCCGGGCTGATCTGCGTTGAGGCCACGGCGATCCACCACACCGGGCTGCTGACAGCGCACACGATCGGCGGCTACCTGCCGCAGATCGTTCCCGTCTACCAGCGGCTGGCGGAGGCCGTCCACGAGCATGGAACACGGCTGATGGTGCAGCTCTTCCACGGTGGCCGCGAAGTGATCGCCGCGCCCCCGCGGCCGGCCGCGGTCGCGCCGTCCGCGATCCCGAGTGGCCGGTTCAAGACCGAGCCCCGCGCACTGACGCGGCGTGAGATCCGGGAGATGATCGACGGCTACCGGCTGGCCGCCTCGCACTGCGCGGAGGGCGGCGTGGATGGGGTCGAGGTGTGCGCTGGGTTCGGCTACCTGCCGACGCAGTTCCTCTCCCCCCACGCCAACTATCGCAGCGACGAGTACGGCGGCTCGTTCGAGAACCGGCTGCGCTTTCTGCGCGAGGTATGCGAGGCGATGCGTGAGGGTATCGGCGGCGGCGCCGTCGGCTGCCGTCTGACCGACGAGAGCGGCTCGTGGGACGGAAACGGCGAGGAGGAGCTGGCGCGGGCGGCTGGAGAGCTGTCCCAGGCCGGGCTGATCGACTACCTCTCGGTCGCGATCGGCGGGTCGTCCACCTACCGCGGATCGAGCTGGATCGTGCCTCCCTCGCCGATCGAGCACAACGCCGTTGCCCGCTTCGCCCGCCGTATGAAGGCGGCGGTCGAGGTGCCGGTGATCGCCACCGGCCGGATCCTCCACCCGGCGGAGGCGGACATGCTGATCGCGCGCGGCGACTGTGACGCCTGCGGCATGACGCGAGCCCTGATCACCGACCCAGCGATGCCGCACAAGGCCCGCCGCGGCGAGACGTTCACGGTCTGCATCGGCTGTAACCAGGGCTGCATCGGCCACTATCACGCAGGCATCCCGATCGCGTGCACGATCAATCCGTGGACGGGCCACGAGGCTCACATGCCGCGGCCGTCCCGCGCGGAGCATCCTGGCACCGTGGTGGTCGTCGGCGCCGGGCCGGCCGGCGCCGCGGCCGCGGGGAGCGCGCGGGCGCAGGGCCATCGGGTGGTGGTGTTCGAGCGCGGCGATGCGCCAGGAGGACAGATGCGCCTTGTGCTCGATGCGCCGGGGCACCGGGAGATCGCGCGCGGGTTGGTGGACACGATCACCCGCTGGCTGGACGGATGCGATCTGCGACTGGGGCTGGAGGCCGACCATGAGGCCGTGGTCGGCGAGTCTCCCGACCGCGTGATCGTCGCCGCGGGCGGCGTGCCGTTCGACGCGGCCGCGGGCGGCGACCTGCACGCATGGCAGGTGCTTTCGGGGGCCACGACCGGGCAGCGGGTGGTGGTGGCCGATTGGGGCGGCGACTGGACGGGCCTGGCGGTGGCCGAGCAGCTGGCAGCGCTGGGACGGCAAGTGCGGCTGGTGACGAGCGCGATCGCGTTCGGCGAGATGGTGCATCAGTACCAGCGCAACATGTACCTGGGACGGCTGGACGCCGCCGGCGTGGAGCTCGTGCATCACCTGCGGCTGGAGTCAGCATCGCAGGGCCGCGCACACTTCCGAAACGTGTTCTCGGATCGCGAGCTGGTCATGGACGGGTTCGACACGCTGGTCGTGAACGATGGCCGGTCGGCCTCCGGCGGCGGCCTGTTCGAGAGCCTGCAGGATGCCGGGGTGGACGTTGTGCGGGTGGGAGACGCGCTCGGCCCGCGCTCGTTCGAGGAGGCGATCCGCGAGGGCACGGACGCCGGCCTGGCGCCGCTGGCAGCAGTACCGGCCTGATCCGCCACGCCCGCCGGCCGGCGTTCGACACCGAGTCGGCACCATTGCGAACACCCCGGTCACGGGTGTCGCCGTAGCCTGGATATATGTCCGAGCGTGCCCAGGCGACCGTCGAGTACGTGGCAGTCGCGCTGGCGGTGCTCGCGCTGCTGGCGGTGGCTGCCTCCGTGGCGCGCGCGCGGCTCGCACCGCACCCATCCGGCGATGCCGCCTACCTCGCGACCGCGCGCCGGTACGCACCCCGGATCGTCGCCGAGCGCGGCGACGGCGAGCAGCCGGTCGACTTCGAGCGCTGCCGCGACCCGGCCTGTGCCCGCGGCGTGCGGCCCGTGCTCTACGTCCATGCCGTGCGCCGCGGCGGCTACCTCTACATCGAGTACTGGGAGTACCTTCCCGACTCGCGCACGGCACACACCGGCGTCGCCGCGCTGGACGGCTACCACCGCGACGACTGGGAGGGCCTGATCGTCAAACTGCGGCCGGACGGCGTGGTGGTGGGCGCCCGCGCCTCGGCCCACCTCGGCTGGAGCGGTCGCTCGCCGTGGTGGCAGCTGCGCCGAAACGACTGGGCTGCGTACCCCGCGCCGATCTACCGCGCGTCAGGAAGCCACGCCGGTTCGTTCCGGCGCGACGCCGTCGACCTGGCTGGTGACCGCTGGGACGGCGACGCCGCCGCCGCCGAAGAGCCGGCGCTGCTGGCCGCCGACCGGGCACGGGCCGACAGCCCCGCGTTTGACCCCGGCTCGGTGCCGCCATGGCAGAAGCGGGTCTGGACTGACCCCGAGAGCGTGATCACCGGCCGCGGCGGCGACCGGGCGACCTACGCATCGCTGGCCGACCTGTGGGCGCGCGTCTGCCGCCTCTGCTGAGCCGGTGCGGGCGCGGCAGCACTCACGGTTTCATCACTGGCGCCGATAACAGCAATCGATGTATCCCTCCCGTCCCAGCGAACTGCTGCGGTCAGCGCTCAGCCTGCTGCCGCCGATGCCCTGCTCGATCGACGTCATCTCCGACGACGGCGGTTGCTTCGCGTTGACGCTGGCCGCCGTCGAGGGCAACCTGATGTACGGATATGGCGACCGCGAGCTGGTACGCAAGGACCTCGACCTGGTCGCGCGCCTGCGCGACGACCGCGGAGAGGGCTGGGACATCCACTTCAAGATCATGCGCTCATATTTCCAGTCCGGCGACGAGCTTCTGCTGCACCTCGAGGTGACCGACGTCGTGGTGCGCGACGCCGAGCGGCGCACGGCGCGCGCCCATCTGGCCGAGCTGGCCACAGCACGCGTGGTCTACGCCAAGGCCCACGACCGCAATGAGCTGTTCGACGTGCGGCTGGCGGATGTCTCGCCCAGCGGCGCCGCGTTCATCAGCGAGCGGACGCTCTCGACCGGCGACCTGCTCGAGCTCTCGACCACCGTTGACGATCGGCCGATCCGCTTCGAGCTACGGGTCGTGCGATCGATCCCGGCGATCTACGGCCGCAACCGCGTTGGCTGCGAGATCACCAGCATCCTGGAGGCCGATCGCCACACGCTGCTCCGCATGGCGGAGCGCTACCAGCGCGAGGACTCTCCGGAGCAGCGCGATCCGCATGTGGCCCAGAAGCTGGCCGATGCGCGCAGCCAGACCACGCTCGGCCGCCGCCCCGCGCCGCGCTACCCGACCGACTGAGCTCAGGCCACCGGGTCGATCGCGCGAGCCGCAGCGGCGGCCAGCGGCTCGATCGTCACCCAGGCCGCAGCTTCGCCGCATCCCGGGCAGCGGGCTGGCTCGACCACGTGGTGATCCGGCTGGCTGAGACGCTCGCGTACCAGCCGCGTCTCGATGTCGAACGCGGCCTGCCCGGTGCGGGCGGCGATCGCCGTGGCCTGCTGGTGTACGCCGGCCGCGTCGTAGCCGACCGTGATCCGCGTGCCGCAGTACGCACACAGCGCCATCCGCGCCACCGGCGGCAGGCGCGCCTCGTGGGCCTCGTCGCCAAGCTTCGCGGCGTACCAGATAGCTGTGAACAGGCCGATCAGTGGCAGCTTCAGCGCTACCGCCAAGAACATCACCATCCAGAAATCCGCCCGGCTCACGTCACTGGACAGGCTACTGCACCACGATCGGTCGTGAAAGCCTACAGCCGACGGGCGTGCCCGCCGATTATGGGTGCGACGATGTCCAAACCGACACGGGAAGAACTGCTCACCCTGGCCCTCGGCGTGCTCTCCGAGCCGCCCGAGACCGTCGATGTGCTGTCGGAGGATGGCGGCTGCTTCCCACTGACGATCATGGGACTCGAGGACGGTCTGCTGCACGCCTACGCGCCGCGCAACGCCGTACGCACCGATCTGCACCTGCTCGCGCGCGTGTTCTACCCCGAGCGCGGCCGCTACGAGGTCGAGTTCGAGGTGATCGAGAGCTTCTTCCACAGCTCCCAGGAGGCGCTGGTTCACCTCGGGGTGAGCGGCGTGCGGCATCGCAAAGCGCGGCGTGCCTCGCCGCGGGTGCCGGTCTCGGCGTCGGCGACGGCCTCGGTCAAGTTCTGCCGCACGCTGCCTCGTGACACAGCGCTTGATGTGCGGGTGGTCGACATCTCCGCGACAGGCTGCGCCTTCGTCACGCAGAAGGAGCTCTCGACCGGCGACCTGCTGCTGGTCGAGTTCACGCTCGAGCAGCGCCAGGTGCGGCTGGAGGCGCGCGTGGTGCGGATGGACCCAGCGCCGTACGGCCGATACCGGGCAGGCTGCGAGATCACCGAGATCTCGGACGGCGACCGCAAGGCGGTGTCGTCGATGGCTGCCGCATCGTCCGATCACGGCTCCGAGGAGCAGCGCGATCCCCAGGCGGTCGCCGCGCTGGCGGAGAGCCGCGCCACCTCCACCGTGCTCTCGTCGCGGCTGGGCTCAGCCGACTCCTGATCGCTCCCGATTTCGGGTGATCAACCCACGGTCGCCCGCTGTCGATATACGAGGTAGCACGAGGGGTCGTGCGCCGGAACCGTTCGGATAAAGGGGCTGCAGGTGTACCGGATCTTTCACAGCGAGCGCGGCAGCGTGGCGTCCGAGATCTCCTACGGAGTGATGTTCGTGGGAATCCTGATGCTGGGCGGCCTGTGGGTGATCGCACGGCTAGAGGGCGTGTCCTTCCAGGTGCTGATCGAGCAGTTGCGCCACGGCACGAACGGGCGCTAGCCCGGATACGGGTTCCAGCTACTCTGGCGGAATGACCTTCCGCCGTCTGCTCGGATTCCTTCGCCCCTACCGCGGACAGGTGATCGTCTCGGCGGTGCTGGCCGCCGGCACGCAGGCCGCCGGCCTCGTCATCCCCTACCTGACCGGCGCCGTGATCGACTCCGCACAGCGGGGCGAGAGCCGGCGCCACATCTACCTGCTGGCGCTGCTTATCGTCGCGGCGGGGGCCGTGCAGGGCGTGATGATGCTGTTTCGTCGCTGGCTGGCCGGGCGGCTCTCGCTGGCGGTCGAGTATGACCTGCGAAACCGCGTCTACCAGCACCTGCAGCGGCTGTCGTATCGCTTCTTCGACCGCCACCAGACCGGCCAGCTGATGTCGCGCGCAACGGTCGACGTGCAGCAGGTACGCGTATTCCTGGGCTACGGGCTGATCTTCTTCTCGCAGAACGTGTTCACCGTGGTGATCGTGCTGATCGCGCTGACCCTGCTGAACCTGCAGCTGACGCTGATCGCGCTCGCGATCACCCCTGTGATCGGCGTACTGGCGTACCGCTACTCCCGCGTCAGCCATCCCGTGCTGAAGGAGGTGCAGCAACGTGTCGCGGACGTCACCACCCAGGCCGAGGAGAACGTGGTCGGCGTGCGGGTGGTGAAGGCCTTCGGCCAGGAGGCGCACGAGACGGCCCGGTTCCGGGCCGGTTCCGAGCGGATCTTCCGCCAGGCGATCCGCGCCGCCCGGCTGCAGGCGATCTATGTGCCCGCCCTCTCGGCGCTCCCCAGCTTGGCGATCGCCGGCGTGCTGCTGGTGGGTGGCTACCAGGTCGTGCACCATACGCTGACGCTGGGCGAGTTCTTCGCCGTCAACGCCTACCTGCTGCTGCTGGTCTTCCCGCTGCGCTCGATGGGCATGTGGGTCGGGCAGTACCAGCGCGCGATGGCGTCCGGCGAGCGGGTGTTCGAGGTGCTGGACGAGCACCGCGACGTGGTCGAGCGGCCTGACGCCCGGCCGTTGCCGCCCGGACCAGGCGCGCTCTCGTTCCGGTCGATGAGCTTCGGATACGACCCCAGCCGGATCGTGCTGTCAGAGATCGACCTCGAGATCGAGGCCGGACAGACGCTGGCGCTGATCGGGCCCACCGGCTGTGGCAAGACCACGCTGACCGCGCTGATCCCCCGCTTCTACGACGTGCTGGAGGGAAGCGTGACGCTGGACGGGATGGACGTGCGCGACGCCACGCTCGACTCCCTGCGGGGGGCGATCGGCATCGTCGGCCAGGACACCTTCCTGTTCTCGACCACCGTGGCAGAGAACATCGCCTACGGCGCGCCCGGCGCGACGCCCGAGGAGATCGCGCAGGCCGCCATGCGAGCGCAGGCGCACGACTTCATCCTCGACCTGCCTGACGGCTACGACACCCGGGTCGGCGAGCGCGGACTCTCACTGTCGGGCGGCCAGCGGCAGCGGATCGCGATCGCCCGCGCCCTGCTGATGGATCCCCGAGTACTGATCCTGGACGACGCCACGGCCTCGGTCGACGCCAACACCGAGGCCCGTATCAAGCTGGCGCTGCGCGAGGTGATGAAGGGCCGCACCACGCTGATCATCGCCCACCGGCTGTCCACGATCTCGTTGGCCGATCACATCGTGGTGCTCGACCGCGGCCGGATCGTGGCCCGCGGCGAGCATGCCTCGCTGCTCGAACAGAGCGAGGTCTACCGGGAGATCTATCGCCACGGCCTGGTCGATCGGACGTTCGTCCAGCTCGATCCGGATGGCGCGCCGATCGAGAAGGAGGACGTCGCGTGAGGGCGGTCGGGTTCGGCAGCCACATCGGCGCGCGCGGTGCGTCGGCGGCTTCGCTGGGTGTGCGCCGCACGCTGCACCGCGTCTCACAGCTGGTGCGCTACACGGCGCGCCACAAGCTGCGCGCGGCGATCGCGATCGCGGCGTTGCTGGGATCGACCGCCACCACGATCGCCGGCCCGGTGGTTGCCAAGCAGGCGATCGATCGTGGCATCACGCCCGGCGACTTCGGTGCGGTCGAGCTGTGGGTGGCGGTGTTCGTGGCGGTGGCAGTGGCCGGCTGGCTGTTCGGCGCCGTGCAGAGCTACCTGACCACCTGGGTCGGTGAGCGGGTGCTGACCGATCTGCGCAGCGACCTGTTCGGCCACGTCCAGGAGCTCGAGCTGGGCTACTTCGAGCGCACCCGTGCCGGCGTGGTGATCTCGCGCCTGACCAACGACATCGAGGCGCTGAACACGCTCGTCACCGACGGCCCGACCACGCTCGTGCAGAACACGATCACGCTGATCGGCTCAGCGCTGGTGCTGCTGTACCTGGACTGGCGGCTGGCCGCGGCCACGCTGGTGGTGTTCCCGGGCATGTCGATCGCGACCGGCATCTACCGCCACTACTCGGCCCGCGCCTACCGGCTGACGCGCGAGCGACTGGCCGACGTCACAGCCAGCCTGCAGGAGGACATCTCGGGCGTGCGGGTGGTGCAGGCGTTCCGCCGCGAGGCAGACAACTACCGCCGTTTCGTGGACGTCAACGACTCGTACCGCGCCGCCAACGTGCAGACGGTCAACGTCAGCGCGATCTACTTCCCGTTCGTCGGTCTGCTGTCGGCGATCGCGATGGCCGTGGTACTCGGCTACGGCGGCGTACGCGTCCTGAGCGGCGAGATGACGCCGGGCGCGCTGTTCGTATTCATCGGCCTGCTATCCAACTTCTTCGAGCCGGTGCAGCAGCTGTCGCAGTTCTACCAGACGTTCCTGGCCGGCACGGCGGCGCTGGACAAGGTGTTCGACGTGCTCGACACGCCGGCCGGCATGGTCGACTCGCCCACCGCCGTCGAGCTGCCGCAGATCGAGGGTGAGGTGCGGTTCGAGGACGTCCGGTTCGCCTACCGCAGCGACACCTCGGAGGTGCTGCACGGCATCTCGTTCACCGCGGCGGCCGGCAAGACTGTCGCGCTGGTGGGCCACACCGGCGCTGGCAAGTCGACCATCGTCAAGCTGCTGGCCCGGTTCTACGATCCCACCGCAGGGCGGGTGCTGTTGGACGGCCACGATCTGCGCGATGTGACGGTGCGATCGCTGCGCTCCCAGCTCGGCATCGTGCCGCAGGAGGGCTTCCTGTTCGCCGGCACGGTGCGCGACAACATCGCGTTCGGCCGGCCGGAAGCATCGTTTGAGGACGTGGTGGCGGCGGCGACCTCGGTCGGCGCGGACGAGTTCATCCGCGACCTGCCCGATGGCTATGACACCCGGATCGAGGAGCGTGGCTCGCGGCTCTCGATCGGCCAGCGCCAACTGGTGGCGTTCGCCCGCGCACTGCTGGCCAACCCGCGGCTGCTGATACTGGACGAGGCCACCTCCAGCGTCGACATCCCCACCGAGGCCCGCATCGAGCATGCGCTGGAGGCGCTGCTGCACCGCCGTACCGCGGTCGTGGTGGCGCACCGCCTGAGCACGATCCGGCGGGCCGACCTGATCGTGGTGCTGGAGCACGGCACGGTGATCGAGTCGGGCACTCACGAGCAGCTGATCGCCCTCAACGGGCGCTACTTCTCGTTGTACGACGACTGGGTCGAGAACGTGGCCTGACGGCGGCCAGATCGCGGCGATTACAGTATTTTTACTATAGAGCGTTTGTGTTTGTTCCGATATACGCGGACAGTATGGGTCGTCTGCGTTGTGGTGCATTTCTGGTTCTCGCCGTGCTCGTCTGCGCCCTCCCGGCGCGGGCGGGTGCGGCGACCACCGCCCCTACCGACGTCTCCACCAACTTCTGGGCGAACCAGCAGATCCGCTGGTCGACCGCTAACGGCTGGATCCCGATCCGTGCCGATGGCACCTTCGCGCCCGCCCGCGCCGCCAGCCGGTTGGCAGCGGCACGCGTTCTGGCCTCGGCCAACCAGCTGATCAACCACCAGCCGATCCAGGCCGATCCGTTCGCGCAGGCCGTCGACGCCGGCTGGATCCTGCCCGGCACCGGCCCCGGCGACACGATCACCCAGCTCAGCTTCGACCGCGGGATCGTGCACATGCTGCACCTCCAGACGTCGGTGCGGCGCCTGCTGCAGCTGAAGACGGCGGACGGCTGGCACCCTGCGCTTCCGGTCGGGTTCGGCGCCGAGCAGGTGGTGCGCGATGTGGGCGCGCGTTGGAACGTGCCGTTCGGCGCCGACAACTGGGAGACCTGGCCCTCCTCGACGCTTCGCCGCGCCAACCTGGCGGCGCAGGCCTACCTACTGGGGCACCTCTCGAGCTGGTGGCAGTACTCGGTCAGCTCGCAGCTGAACGTGGTCGACGCTCTGCCCCAGTACCCGCCGTTGAAGCGGGCGGTGCTCGGCTTCGCTCTCAAGTACGCCGGCGCGCCCTACGTCTGGGGCGGCGTCAGCGACCAGCCGCAGACGCTGTTCGCCCTGCCGGCCACCGGCGGCTTCGACTGCTCGGGCTTCGTCTGGTGGGTGATGAAGGAGCGGAGCTACTCAGCGAACGGCATCACCTGGAGCGGCGACAGCAAGATCCAGTGGCGCTCGACCTATGACATGGCCGCCCACATCCCGGTCGCCAGCCGGATCAGCTACGCCAATCTGAAGCCGGGCGACATCCTGTTTTGGAGCAGCGACCCCAAGGGCGCACTGACGGCCAGCAGCACCATCTACCACACCGGCATCTACCTCGGCAACGGCTGGACAGTCAACAGCCACGGCAGCGGCGCCGGCGTGACGATCGACAACATGGCGCCCGGCGCGGGCTGGTTCCACGACGCCTTCGCCTTTGGCTGGCGCGTCATGCCGGTGGGCGTGTAGCAGGCCGCGCGCGGTAGGCTGTCGGGGCATGAGCGCCGACGACACCCACCAGCCCGACCAGGAGGAGATGCCGGCCGGCGCGGAGGCGGTGCCCGGCACCCCGGTCAGCGTGCGGGCAGAGCGCGGTGCCCGCATGACGCCGGCCGAGGCGGTGCGCGACATGCGAATCAATGTTCCCGCACGCGGCAACCGCGTGCTGCGTGACGTGGTCGACCGTGTCAACCACGACGACTCGCTGAAGGCGCTGTGGCACGCCGCCAACGTCAACGCGGTCGCGCGCATGCAGATCAACGACCACTCCTGGGTGCACATCCAGATCGTCACCAACATCGGCCTCAAGCTGTTGCGGGAGCTGAAGCGGGCCGGCGTCGAGCCGGGCATGGTGACCGACTACGGCATGCGCCAGGAGGACGCCGAGGTGGTGGTCGCGTTGGGCTGCATGACGCATTGCCTGGGGATGGCGATCCATCGCAACGGCCACGAGGAGATGAGTCTCTTCCTGGCGGCCGACCGGCTGCCGGGGCTGCTGCAGGGTTTGTACGAGGAGCCGGAGCGCACGATCGTCGTGGCCGAGGTTCTGCAGACGATCATCAGCCATCGCTCCGATGGGCAGCCACTCTCGCTGGAGGCCGGCATCGTACGGGTAGCGGATGCGCTCGACATGGCGAAGGGCCGATCGCGGATCCCGTTCGAGACCGGCCGCGTCTCGATCCACTCGCTGTCTGCCGCCGCGATCGAGGAGGTCACGATCGGCAGCGGCGGTGGCGACAAGGTGCTGGTCGAGATCGAGCTGAACAACTCTGCCGGGCTGTTCCAGGTCGACAACCTGCTGCGGTCGAAGCTGCACGGCTCGGGGCTGGAGAAGCATCTCGAGGTTGCCGCCAAGCTGGAAGGCGACACCGAGAAGCGCCTCCTGCCCAGCTTCAGGCTCTAGCTCGACCACCGAACTGGCGAGGATGCTCTGGTATCCTTCCGGCGCCCTATGCGGGGTCGTCTAATGGTAGGACGCCTGACTCTGGATCAGGTAATCGGGGTTCGAGTCCCTGCCCCGCAGCCTCGCTTTCCCCTCCTCGCGCCGGAGCCTCGCCCGCTCCCACGACCGACGCTACACGCGGCTCAAGGCGCTTTCGCGCCTAGCCAGAGCTCAGCCAGCGGCTGATCAACATCAAGGCGTCGTGCGGCTCAGCGATGCAGCCTGATCACGATCGCACAACTGTGCGTTCGAAAGCTTCTCGACGGCGGCTCGGCCCAGGAGACGCTGGAGGGTATCGCCTAATCAAAGCCGAGACCAGCGACGCGATGCGTGTCACGGTGATCGGTACACCCGGCTCAACGGCGCTTTCCCGCCTTGAGCCCAGCAGCGGCTGATCAACACCAACGCGTCGTGCGGCTCACCAATGCAGCCTGACCACGTCGGCGTGACGGCCGCCCCTACCTGGGACGGGCGGCCGTCACGCCGGGTCGCGCTACCCGGTCGTCAGGTAGCCGGGCGTCTGGTAGCCGACGCCGACCGAGCCGGCGGGGACGAAGTCGCCCCCGGGCGGCGGGCCGAGGTGGATGGCGCCACTGACCTGGCCCTGCAGCGCCGGCCAGCTGGCCGTCTGGCCATCGGCCGAGAGCGCGGACGGACAACCGGCGGTGCTCATGTAATCGGTCGGCCACATGAAGCGCTCCAGCCTGCCGGCCGGCGGGTCGGTGTAGAACTGGTTCATAACGATCGCTGCCGATAGCTGGCAGTTTGTGGTGCTGTCGGCGTTCGGCGGGCCGCACTGCCCGCGCGAGTTGCAGTCTCCGTCGGCGGGCTGGGTGCCGATCGAGATGCCGCGCAGCGTGGACGGGATGTCCCATCCGGCGGGGTTGACGTAGCCGAACATGTTGACGTGGTCGAGCGTCACCGCGCCGATCTCCGGCCCAAGGGGGCTGTTCTCCCTGCGCAGGTACAGCGTGTTGTAGTGGCTCGATCCGGTCACGTCGTAGAGGCGCAGCTGCTTCACTCCTCCCCACGTCTGGATCACATCAGCGTGGGTCGAGGAGAGATGGCCGATCAGCCCGGTGATGCGCGTGTTCTCGATCTGCACGATCACGCTGGGCGCGTCGATGCCGACGCCATCGGCCTCCCCTCCGCCCGAGCCGTCGATGTCCAGACCCTCGATATGCACGATGCGACCGTCCATCACGCCCGGCTTGTCAGAGATCTGGATGTTCCGCACGCCGGTGCCGGAGTGCGGCGCGATCGTCGAGGCACCGCCGATGATGACGATGTTGCGACCACCCACCAGCCGCAGCCCGCCCACCCGCCGCACCTGCGGATACTGGATTACGTAGTCCCGTGAGTTGTCCAGGTTCAGCGAGACGTCGCCAGTCGCCGGCAGCGGGATCGTGATCGGATCGATCAGTGCCGGCGGTGCCCAGCGAAGGCCGGTCGCCGAGGTCGGCACCGATGCCGACACCGACACGTTCACCCTCGAGCTCGCGCAGTCGCTCGGTGTCCGCGTGTCACAGACGGTGTACCCGAACGAGTCCGTGCCGCTGAACCCGCGGGTCGGCGTGTAGCTGACATTGCCGCCGGAGCCCTGCACGACCGTGCCGTCAGCGGCCGTGCCGACGCTCTTCAACATCAGGCTGTCGCCGTCGGGATCGCTGTCGTTGGCGAGCGGATCGACCTTGACCGTCGCCCCCTGCACCAGCGAGGCCGAGTCGGGAGTGGCCGTCGGCGCCTGGTTGGGTGCCGCGCTCACGTCCAGCCGATAGCCAGAGCGACCGCTCTCGGCGCGCACGGCCACGTTGTAGTCACCGGCGACCGAGGCGACAAAGCTGAGCCGCTTCGGCTGCACCGAGCCGTCACGGGCAGCCGCGATCACGCTGCCGTCCGGTCCGAACACCACCAGCTGCAGGTTGGCAGCGTCGTTCCACCAGCGCAGCGTCGCCGTCACGGTGGATCCCGCGGATACCGGCACCTGGTGCCAGTCCCAGCGATCGTCCGTGGCCGACACGGTGGCCTTGTACGTGTGGCTCGTCGGCGTCCCCGCCGTGGCCCTCGTGACCACGAGCAGCAGCAAGACGAGCGGAACCAGTGCGCCGATGCGCATGGCTCGGACATGGCGATTCGCCATGATAACCCCCCAATAATTCCTGGAAAAAAGACCCCTCATCCCGCGATAACGGGACACCCTGAGAATCGACAGGGAAGGGCGCCCACCGGCCCCCCCGAAAGGGGGGTCCGGGTCGAGCAGGAGGGGTGACTAGCTGTAGTGCCTAGGCACGTTGTTCGGCCTGTAGTGTTGTGAGCCGGTGTCCGGGTGGCTGGTGGGCGAGGCTGCCGTGTGGTCGGTGGTGATTGTAGTAGTCGAGCCAGCCGGGCAGGCTGTGGGTGCGTTCGGCG
>JBBQUW010000006.1:0-136495 GCA_038212095.1 Gaiellales bacterium
AGACCGGGATGTCCAGCTCGATCGGCTTCTTCGCGAAGCGGGCTCCGAGGATGGTCTTGGTCTCGCACTTCTCGCGGTAGCCCTCGATCACGAACCGGGTCAGCGTGCCGGGCATGAACATCAGCTCGTCCCAGTGCGGGAACGGCTTGAACATCGAGAAGCCGCGCATCCGGTAGCGGCCCAGCTCCGACTAGATGAGGATGTCGTTCATCACCTCGGGGGTGAAGATGCGGCTGTGGCCGAGCACGTTGCGCTTGGAGGATGTCTTGTCGCTTGCCATCTTGATGTCCTCTCTAGATCACAGCACGAGCTTGCGCTCGGACGGCTCCAGGTTGTCGTAGTTGTAGAGCTTCTTGCCGCAGACGAACTTCTGGAACTCGGGAGGCGCGCCGAGGCCGTAGATGCGGAACTTGCGCTCGATGAACTCGGTGTCGGCCTCGCTCCACTCACCGGGCACGCAGTCGATGCCGAGCGCCTTGACCTTGCCCGCGACGTAGATCGTGCCGTCGTACATCGAGTCGCCCAGGCCGGGGCCGGCGTCGCCGCAGATGATCTGGCGGCCGCGCTGCATCATGAAGCCGGTCATCGAGCCAACGCTGCCCATCGTCAGGATGGTGCCGCCCTTCTGGTCGATGCCCGAACGGGCACCGGCGCGACCCTTGATCACCAGGTCGCCGCCGCGCAGTGCGGCGCCGGTCAGCGAGCCCGCGTTACCCTCGATCACGACCACGCCGGACATCATGTTCTCGCAGGCCGACCAGCCCACGCGGCCGGTGAAGTGCACCTCCGGACCGTCGATCACGCCGCAGCCGAAGTAGCCGAGGCTGCCCTCGAACGTGATCTTGCAGCGGGTCAGGATGCCGACTCCGAGCGAGTGCTTCGCGCCAGGATTTCGCACCGTCACGTCCGTGATGCCACGCGTGTACAGCAGGCTCTTCAGCTCCAGGTTGATCTGGCGCGTGGTCAACGCGTGCGCGTCGAAGACGGCCTTGTCGCCATCGATCTCGGAGACGTTGGGGACGTCGGCGTCGGGCTCGACCAGCCCGCGCGCGTCGTAGGTGATCGCCCGTTCGCCAACTACCGCGTCCATACCAGCACCTCGCCCTCGTAGGGATCGTACGTGTCGATCTCGTGGTCGAGCACGGCGCGGATCGCGATCTCCTCCGACGCGAGCGCCACCAGACCGTCCGATTCGTAGAGCACCAGCGGCTTGGCCGCCATCTCGTCCTTGGCGACGCCCAGCGCATCGCCGGTCACGCAGATGTAGGTGAACACGCCGTCCAGCTCTTCCAGGCTGGCGCGCATCGAGGTCTCGAGGTCCATGCCGGCGCTCATCTTCTCGGCCAGGTAGACCGCGATCACCTCGGAGTCGCACTCGGACTGGAAGCGGTGCCCGGAGCGCTCCAGCCGGCGGCGCCACTGGAAATAGTTGGTCAGCTGGCCGTTGTGGACGACGGCAACATCCGAGAAGGGATAGGCCCAGTATGGGTGGGCGCCGGAGATGTCGACGTCGGACTCGGTTGCCATGCGCACGTGCCCGATCGCGTGCGTGCCGCTGAACCCGCCCAGCTCGTACTGGTTGGACACCGTCTCGGCATCGCCCAGGTCCTTGATGATCTCGAGCGAGTGGCCCAGCGAGAGCACCTCGGCATGCGGCACGTCCTCGACGTAGTCGGCCAGCGCCTTCAGATCACCGTCGTAGGTAAGCGTGAGCCGGAAGGCGTAGTCGGTCTCGGGCTCGACCTGGTCGATGTGCGCGCCCAGCGTCCGCAGGCGCGCCTCGACCTCCTTGCGATTGAGGGCCAGCCGTTCGGTGAACTCGAAGTCGCGCTCGTCGTTGGCGTCGGCAAGCTTGTAGCGCATCAGCACGTGTTTGGTGGTCGGGCCGTACAGCGCATAGCCGGTCGAGTCCGGCCCACGGTGCTTCATCGACTGAAGCATGCGGGTCATGTCGCGACCGATGTCGTGCGCGCCGTCCCGGTAGATGATCCCTGCGATTCCACACATACGCGGAGAACCTTTCGCTGTCGTCGGGCTGACGCCGCAAGACCGCTTCGTCAGCGCATTTTCGCGACTGATAGTACCGTTGGTCGGCGCTCTCGGCCTATGGAGAGATCTCCATACTGCAGGGCAGAAAGGGGTCTGACCCCGAAGGGCCAGACCCCCGAGTCCGGCTACGGAAGCACGTCCAGGTACTCGTTCACGTCCCACTCTGTGACGGTGGCGCAGTAGCGTTCCCACTCGTCGCGCTTGTAGTGGCGGAAGACCCTGAACATCTCGTCAGGCAGCGCCGACTGGATCACCTCGTCGGCATCCAGTGCGTCGAGCGCGTCTCCAAAGGTCATGGGGATCTTCTTAACCTCTTTGCCGCCCGCCATCGCGTCGTAGATGTTGCGCTCCTCGGGCTGGCCGGGATCGAGCTTGCGGGTGATGCCGTCGTCCATCGCCTTGATCAACGCCGCCATCGAGAGGTACGGATTCACCGCCGAGTCGACCGAGCGGTACTCGAATCGACCCGGTGCCGATACGCGCAGGGCGGTGGTGCGGTTCTGGAAGCCCCAGTCGGCGAACACCGGTGCCCAGAACCCCGTGTCCCACAGCCGCCGATACGAGTTGACGGTGGATGCCGTCACGGCCGTCAGCGCCGACAGGTGCTCGAGCACGCCGCCGATCGAGTACAGCCCGACCTGGCTGGGCAGCTGCTGGTTCTTCCCCTCGGGCATGAACACGTTCTCGTCGCCCTTCCAGAGCGAGATGTTGTGGTGGCAGCCGTTCGCCGAGACACCCATGAAGGGCTTTGGCATGAAGCACGGGAACACGTTCAGCTCGCGGCCGACCTGCTTGCAGATCTGACGGAACGTGCTGAGGTTGTCCGCCGTCTGCTCGGCGCGGTCGAAGTTGAAGTTCAGCTCGATCTGACCGGGCGCATCCTCGTGGTCGCCCTGGATCATGTCCAGACCCATCTTCTGGCCGTACTCGATCACCTTGTGGATCACCGGCTGGAGCTCGGAGAATTGGTCGATGTGGTAGCAGTAGGGTTTCGTCACGCCGGCCACGTCGGGCGTGCCATCGGGCTTCAGCTTCAGCCACATCATCTCGGGCTCGGTGCCGGCGCGAAGGTGCAGCCCGGTGCGCGTCTCGAACTCGGCCTGGATCTGCTTGAGGTTGCTGCGACAGTCCGAGCTGAGGAACGCGCCGCCGTCCTTGGCGTCCTCGCGACCCCGAAAGCAGGTACACCAGACGCGCGCGACGCGGGAGTCCCACGGCAGTGGCTGGAACGTCTCCGGCTCGGGCAGCCCGACCAGCTCCCACGCCTCGGGGCCGTAGCCGATGTAGTCGCCGTGCCGGTCGGTGAACAGGTTCGCGGTCGATCCGTAGACCAGCTGGAAGCCCTTGCGGGCGATGTTCTCCCAGTGCGGCGCGGGGATTCCCTTGCCCATGATCCGGCCGGTGACCGAGATGAACTGGTAGTAGATGTAGGTGATGCCCTCGGCGTCGATCCGCCGACGCACCTCGGCAATCTTGTCGTCTCGCCCATCGGCATCGACGAACCGTTCGAGGTCGGTCGCCACGAAGTCCTCCTTGTCTGAACGCGCACGGTGAACGTGCACATACGGCGTGCTCGCGAGGCGCAAGGCTACGTGCGCCCCGGGTCACCGACAATATCCGATCCGACACAACAACCGGCGGGCGGGGCTCAGCCGGCTACACCAACCGCGCCATCGCGATCAGCGCACGCCGTAGGGCGCCAGGTCGTCGCGAGCGTGCGGGAAGATCGACGAGAACGCACGCAGCGCGGCGGCGTCAGTGGCGATCCGGTAGGCATTTCGGGCGACGTAGCGGCGAAGCGCGCAGGCCACCCGAGGCTGTGCCCCCAGCGCCTGCAGCGCCTGCACTCCCTGGGCGTAGACGCCGGCGGCGTAGCCGGAGGGGTGATGGGCCCAGTACGTCATCGGCGCCGCCAGGTGGCCCCCAGCCGAGTCAGGGATCGGCGCCGTGGCAAAGATCGCCATGTCGTCGCTGGTCTCGGCGCCGGCCCAGCTTGCCAGCGACTCGTCCAGCCAGGGGTCGCGCGCCTGGTTGTTGCCGACCAGCGAGTAGAACCACTGGTGCGCCGCCTCGTGCGCGGTGATCAGCCGCCGCACGTCCGGCCCCTGGAATACGAGGGTGGGATACTCGATGCCCTCGCCCGCCAGGTTGGAGCCGTAGACGACCGTGAAGCTCGGCCATGGATACGGGCCGTACAGCTTCGCCAGGTGCTGCAGCGCGTAGGCCGCGTCGTCGGCCGCCTGCTGTTGGTCGACCAGGACGCCCTGCGCGATCGCCACGGTGACGTCGACGTGCGCCGGAGCGTCGACGACCCGCCTCACCAGGTGGAGGTGGCCGGCCGCGAGCGCGAAGTCGCGAACCGCTCGGGCCTGCCAGTGAGCGGTGTCGACCTGGCTGCCGGACGCGACCACCTGAAGGCCGGCCGGCGCATGCACGGTGACGTCGTAGTCGGCCACCGGCGAGGTCGACGTCTCGGACGGGATCGCGGACGGTGGCTCGAGTGCCCAGCCGATGCCCGGCTGCCAGGGCAGGATCGGATAGAACGAGCCCAGCCGCAGCTCGTCGCCGTGCTGCGAGATGCGATCTCGTGCCCTCTGTGGCAGCCGCAGTGTGAACACCATCGCGAGCGTCACCGTTTCGCCGGCGGCGACCGGTCGCGGCACCACCAGCGTGGTGGGATCGCTCAGGTGCGAGTCGCCGCGGCGGCCGTTCACCGTCACGGCGCCGACGGACAGGTGCGCGCCCTCGCGGGCCAAGCTGCCCCCGTTCGGCCACAGCCGGAACACAAGCCGATCGGTGGCGAGGTCAGGCGTGAACGCTACCTGCATGCGGCCGCGCACGACGTGCTGCTGGGGCAGCAGCACGAGATTGAGCCGGTACCGGGGCCTGCTCGGGTCGGGCACGGGGTAGGCGGGCGTCGGACATGGGCGGGGCGGTGGCAGCTGGGCTGTGGGCGGAGCGGTCGAGCCCAGCCCGCACCCGGCGGCAAGGGCCGAGATCACCAGGATCGTTGCGGCAGCGGCTGTGGAGCGCATGGACAGGACCAGAATCGGCATTCGCCGCGCCGGACCCAATCGCCTGCCGTCAGCTCCCCCGCTCGACCGGTGTGTCGTCACGGTTGCCCCACTCGTTCCACGACCCGTCGTAGACCTGCGGCCGCCGGCCACCGGCCAGCTCGACGGCGTGGGCAACCACGGTGGCCGAGACGCCGCCGTTGCAGTAAGCGACGAGAGGCTGATCGAGCGGGATTCCCAGCGCCAGCAGCCGCGCTCGCAGTCGGTCAGGGGGCAGGAAGCGGCCGTCGCCGTCGAGCAGGCTCTTGTAGGGCACGCTGAGCGCGCCGGGGATGTGGCCGGCGCGGCGAGCGTGTGTCTCGTCGCCGTCGTACTCGGCGGCCGCCCGTGCATCGAGCATCGTCCCGCCTGAGGCCATCACCAGCCGCATTTCGGCCAGGTCGATCAGCCCCTCCAGCCGCTGCGGCGGGGGGTAGGGCGGGCTCGCGGGAGGGGGTTGCACGTCGCCCGTCTCGAGGCGGCCGCCGGCATCGGTCCAGGCCCGCAGCCCGCCGTCCAGCACCTTGGCGGAGCGATGGCCGTAGCTGCGCAGCACCCACACGATCCGGCCCGCCAACGCGTTGTGGTAGTCGTCATAGGCGACAACCTCCGTGTGCTCGCCGATGCCAAGCCGGGTGGCGTCGGCGGCAAAGGTGGCGGGATCGGCGACCGTGACGGGCACGGCGGCGCGGCGATCCGTGAAGTCGTGGCGCCAGTCGGCAAACACGGCGCCGGGAAGGTGGCCGCCGTGGTAGCGGTCGCGATATGCGCGGTAGCGGGGCTCCTCCCCTGCCACCTCGCCGCGCACGTCCAGCAGCCGCACCCGGTGGTGACCCTGCAGCAGCCGCTCGACCGTCTCCAGAACGTCGTTCACGCGGGAGATGGTACAAAGCGGCGATGGGTATCAGCGACCGCCACTGGGGCCCGATCGAGCCGGCTGAGGCAGCGGCCGTGCTGGGACACCCGGTCGAGATCGTCAGCCAGCACCTGCGGTGGCTGTTTGCCGTGGCGCGATGCCGCTTCGATGGCGCAGAGCTGATGCTCAAGCGCCAGCCGGCGATGGGCCGCTCGATCGAGCAGATCCGATGGCAGCACCGGCTCACCAACCATCTCGCCGACCGCGGCGTGCCGGCGGCACGGGTCAGTGATCTACGACAGCGAGACGAGCTGTGGTACGAGACGATCGAGGTTGCCGACGGCGGCGACACGTACGCCGGCGTCGACACGTGGGAGCCGTTTGGTTGCGGTGCGCACGTGGCCGCGGCGGGAGCCATGCTGGCCGAGCTGCACCTGGCCGGACGGGATTTCGAGCCGCGGACGCCGCAGCCCCAGGCGGGCTTCGTGGTGCAGGTGGATCTCTGCCGGCTGGATCCGGTGGCGGCAGTCGATCAGCTGCGCGATGCCCGCCCGGCGGTGGCCGAGTATCTGGATGGCCGGTCGTGGCAGGACCGGGTGGGAGCGGCGTACGGCGCGCTGTTCGCCCGGCTCGGCCCGGCGCTCGACGGCCTGGAGCGGGCGCCGCTGCACGGAGACTGGCAGACCAACAACCTCTTCTTCCGCGGTGATCGGGTCAGCTCGATCATCGACTTCCATCAGGCCGACTTCGCGCCACGGCTACTCGATCTGGCGGTCGCGATCGAGCGCAACTGCTTCTTTTGGAACCGGATATCGGAGGGCGACGACCGCGCCTTCGACCTCGATCACGCCCGCATCCTGGTGGAGGCGTACCACGGGCGCGCGCCGCTCACCGCGATCGAGCGCGAGCTGCTGAGCGACGTTCTG
This sequence comes from Gaiellales bacterium, assembly GCA_038212095.1. Taxonomy (GTDB): domain Bacteria; phylum Actinomycetota; class Thermoleophilia; order Gaiellales; family JAICJC01; genus JAICYJ01. The sequence goes on from JBBQUW010000006.1 coordinate 6,885, forward strand.
GCTGTCTGCCAGTTCGAGTACGGCGTCTCGTTCCTCGACTACTACTGGGGCGTCGAGCGAGACGTGGAGAAGGCGGACTGGGCGTGGAAAACGTTCGTGCTGGGACACGCCGAGTGGTGGCAGGGCGAGGCGGGCCGCGGCGCCCGGCGGTCGCTCGGCTCGATCACCCGCGCCCTCCCCGACGCCGGCTAGGAGGGTGGATCAGAGCGTGGGACGGCCCGTGAACTCGCCCTGCTCCGGCGCGCCGACCGCGATGAATGTCAGCCCACCGCCACCCGCCGTGATCTGCCGGGTCGCTCCCGCCGTCACGCGAACATACCGACCCGGCAGCAGCTCGACCCGCTGGCCGTCCACGCTCAGCTCGCCCGAGCCGGATAGCACCACGTACACCTCTTCGTGGCTCGTCGCCGATTCGTCGTGCTCCGGTCCCGAGAAGGCCGGCGGCATCTCGATCTGGTTGATGCCAAATGCCTTCACTCCCAGCGCGATCCGCATCTTCCGAAAGGCGCCCATCGCCGCCTCGACATCTGCCGAATCCGCCACCGTATAGCCCTCGCTCATCGCTCGCAGCCTACCAGCGCGAGCAGCGGCCTGGCCTTGACCAGCGACTCCTCGACCTCATCGACCGGATCGGAGTCCCACACGATGCCACCGCCCACCCACAGGTGAATGCGGCCGTCCGCGATCGCAAACGTGCGGATCGTCAGCCCCAGGTCGAGATCGCCGTTGGGATAGACGCGGCCCAGCGCCCCCATCGACGCACCGCGTCCCACCGGCTCCAGCCGCGCGATGTGGTTGATCGCCGAGACCTTGGGCGCGCCCGTCACCGAGCCACCGGGGAACGTCGCCCGCAGCACGTCGGCCAACCCCAGTCCCAGCGCCAGCCGGCCTTGTACGCGCGAGACCAGATGACGGACGCCGGCCATCGGGCGTTCGACCAGAAAGTCGGGCACATGCACGCTGTGGGGCACGCAGATCCGCGCCAGGTCGTTGCGCTCGAGGTCGACGATCATGACGTGCTCGGCCCGGTCCTTGGGGTTGTCGGCGATCCGCTCCTCGTCGTTGGCGGGACGGGTACCTTTGATCGGCATCGTCTCGACAACATCGCCGCGCCGGCGCAGGAAGAGCTCCGGCGTGGCCGAGATGATCGACCAGCCGGGGCCGTGGAGCGCCGCGGCATGCTCGGCGCCGAGCGGCGCCAGCGCAGCCTCGACACCCGACGGATCACCCGCGAACTCGGCGCTGAGGTGCTGCACCACGTTGGCCTGGTAGACGTCGCCGCGGGCGATCGCAGCGCGCACCTGCGAGATGGCAGCCCGGTGCTCGGCGGCTGTCCAGGTGGATTCGAAGCGGCCCACCGTGAACCTGCCGGCAACGCCGCTTCGGTCGCCCTCGGCCGATCGCACGCGACAGGCCAGCGCGGGCAGCCGGCATGGCTCGGGCGGCGCACCCACGGTCACACCCGGCAGCATCGACGCCAGCCGATAGCCGAGGAAGAGGTCGGCCACCAGCCCATCGGCGGCCGGCACGAACGGCTCGCTCCAGACGCCGAAGCCGTGTCCGGCGAGGAAGTCCTCGAGCAGCGCGAACGGATCGTCGCAGAACGAGTCGACGACCAGCCACCGGTCTGCAAGCGTTGCCGTTCCGATTGCCGGATCGTACTCGCCTAGGACAGCGTCGAATCGCGGGCGACTACCGCGTCCAGCATCAGCCGCAGGTTTGGCACCTTCATGTGCGTGCCATCGTAGAACCCGGCCGGCGAGCCGCCAAAGGTGGCGATCGAGGTCATATCGATCACCGTGAAACGGAAGCGCGAGCTGAGCCGGGTCAGGTACTCGAGCAGCTGGCGGTGGCGATCGTCCCATCCCAGCGGCCCGATCAGCTTGTGCAGCACGGGATGGATCGGCGTCAACACCAGCACCGGTTGCACCCCCCAGGCGTTCATCGCCGCCAGCGTGCGCTCGAAGTAGCGGCGAGGCTCGGCCGAGAACGCGCGGCCGCCGTACTCGGCCAGCGCCTCCTTGGCCGACGCCTTGATGCGAACGCCCAGCCCGGCGCCCGCCTTGACGTTCGGGTCGCCGAAGTCGCCCACAGTGCGCCCGCCGTCCGGTGTGAACTCGCCGGGGGCGCGGCGGTCGGTCTTGACCAGCGGCGGCAGCCCGGTGATGTCGGCCCGCACCGAGCGCAGCGAGTCGCGCGCCGTCTGCCATGAGAGCATCGTCCACAGGTCCGACAGCGAGAGTGAGCCGCGATCGGCGCTGGGGAAGTAGCGCGAAAGCTGCGGCGTGTGAAACAGGTTGTCGTGGATCGCCGGAGCCTGGTACTGGAAGGCATTCACGTCCAGCATCCAGAGGTAGTGGGGAGCGGTTCCGGGAAAGCGGTCGTGGATGAAGTTGGCAAACGCCCACGCGTCCAGCGGCGTGCCGCTGCGCACGGCCGCGTTGAAGCTGCGCAGCCCCGTCTTCTGTGCGATGTACGACGGCTCGATCCGCATCGCCCGTGACGAGCCCAGCACCACCAGCTGCGGTGGCTGCTTGAGTGCCTCCAACAGCTGCACCTTGGTCGACGAGTCCTGCGGCGTGACGGTGGGAAACAGGCCGACGCCCAGCGTGCCATACGGATCGACCACCACGTTCACGGCCAGCACCGCCACCAGCAGGCCGGCCAGGCCGAGCAATAGCCAGATCACGAAGCGGCGAGCGGCGAGCGCGCCCCATGCCCCGACGATGCGATCGTCGTCGTGTCGAAGCGCCGGATCGCTCCCCGACGCCGTGCTCACGGCGAGAAGATCTCCTCCAGCTCGGCCAGCGCATCGGCGTCCAGTGACGACTCACCGGCGACCGCGTTGGCCCGCGTGTGGCTCGGGTCGCGGCTGCCCGCGATCACCGCGGTCGCACCGTGCTGCTCGAGCACCCAGCGCAGCGCCAGCTCTGCCACCGTCATGCCCAGCCGCGCCGCGATCGGCCGCATCCGCTCGACAGCCGCAAGGTCGCGCGCCAGCGGCGCCGGGTCGAACGACCACTCCTCGCCCGGCTCTCTCCAGTCGGCGAACTCGTTCGTGCCGCTGCGCCAGTCGCCATCGCCGAACACGACGTCGGGCGACATCGCTCCGGTCAGCGGGCCTGCCGCCATCGGGCTGTAGGCCAGGTAGCCGATGCCGCTCTCTGCCAGCCATGGCAGCAGCTGATCACGATCGTCCCGCTCGAGCAGCGAGAACTCGTTCTGGACGCTCGTCACCGGGTGGATGGCGGCGCAGCGCTCGATCCGCGCGCGGTCGAAGTTGGAGACGCCGATGAATCGCGCCTTGCCGTCCGTAACCAGCTCGGACATCGCGCCCCACGTCTCCTCCAGCGGCACGCTGTCGTCCGGCCAGTGGATCTGGTAGAGGTCGACATGGTCTCGACCGAGCCGGCGCAGCGAGCCGTCGATCGCCGAGCGGATCTGATCGGGTCGGACGCCGCTGCCCTCCTCGGGCGCCACCTTGGTGAACACCAACACCTCGTCGCGGCCGGCCAGCGCGCGGCCGACGATCTGCTCGGACGTGCCCCGACCGTACACCTCGGCCGTGTCGACCCAGGTCATGCCGGCGTCCAGCCCGGCGTGGATCGCCTCGATCACCGCGGGCTGGGAGGCGTTCGGCCCCCAGTGGGCGCCACCAGCCTCCCACGAGCCGTAGCCCACCACCGAGATCTCCGGCCCGACTGCTCCCAGACGTCGCATCTGCATGGCGGAGATGGTATCGCGGCGACCGCCGTTGCCGGACGGTCGACCAGCGGTAGACTCGCACCGGTATGGATCAGCTCTCGATCTCGAACCCGCCCACCGCCGGCGATCTGCGCCGGATCGCAGAGCGGGTGCCGGAGTGGCTGGGGTACGAGCTGCACGCCGAGACGTTGTCAGGCGGGTTGACGAACCTCAACTTCCTGATCACGGGGCCGCCGCAGGAGTACGTGCTGCGAATCACCGGCGACGCCGAGATGCTGGGCGCCGACCGCGAGGCGGAATACGCCGCCACCGTGATGGCTGCGGGGCTGGGTATCGGACCCGAGGTGCTGGCCTACCTGCGGCCGGAGAAGATCCTGATCACGCGCTTCGTGCACGGCAGCGGGCTGCCGGTGGAGCAGATGCGCACGCCGCAGATGATCGCCCGGGTGGCCGCGACGCTGGGCAGGCTGCACGCCGGTCCGCCGGTCAGCGCCGCCTTCTCTGCATTCGGCATCGTTGAGATGTACCGCGACAACGCCGCTCGGCTGGGCGTCCCACTCCCGCCGCAGTGGGCCTGGTCGTGGCAGCGAGCGGCCGAGATGCACACCGCCCTCGACGCACACGCGCCCCATCCAGCCTTGTGCCATAACGACCTGCTGAACGCCAACTTCCTGGACGAGGGCGGTCGGCTTCGGATCGTCGATTGGGAGTACGCCGGGATGGGTGACGTCTTTTTCGACCTGGCCAACTTCTCGACCAACCACGAGCTCGGCGAAGACGACGACCGGCTGCTGCTGCGCTGCTACTTCGGCGAGGTGCGCGAGCAGGACTTCGCGCGCCTGCGGCTGATGCGGATCATGAGCGACTTCCGCGAGGCGATGTGGGGGGTCGTCCAACAGGGTCTGAAGACGACCGACGCCGACTACGTTGCCTACGCAGACAGCTTCTTCGCGCGCCTGGCCGAGCGCGCCTCCGACCATCGCTACCAGCGCTGGATCGAGAGCCTGACGTGATCCCGAGCGCGGTCATCTTCGACTTCAACGGCACACTCTCCGACGACGAGGGACTGCTGGCCGAGCTGTTCGAGCGGATCTTCGCCGAGGTCGGTATCGACGTGCCGGCACAGCTCTACTTCGACGAGTTCGTGGGCTACTCGGACGCCGAGATCTGCGCTCGAGTGCTGGCGCGCTTCGGCCGCGAACAGGAGGGTTTGACCGGGCGGCTGGTGGCGCGCCGCACCGAGCTGTACCTGGAGGCACAGCGGGCCAGGCCGACGGTCACGCCACAGGCAGCCGAGATGGTCAGGCAGGTTGCCGCGCGGATGCCGGTCGCGATCGCCTCCGGGGCGGCCCGTCGCGAGATCGAGACCGTGCTCGAGGCAAGCGGCCTGCGCGAGCTGTTTGCGGTGCTGGTCTGCCTCGAGGACGTCGTCCACGGCAAGCCCGATCCAGAGGGCTACCAGGTGGCGCTCCAGCAGCTCAACCGCTGGGCGGCGAGACCGCTCGAGGCCGCCGACGTGCTGGTGTTCGAGGACTCGGAGCAGGGACTCAAGGCGGCGGTCGCGGCCGGCATGCGCTGCGTGATGGTGGCCGGCCCGACGCCTGCCGCGCGGCTGTCTGGCGCAGCGTGTATCGTGGACGCCCTTGATTGGTCTATACCAGTTGTAAGGGAGCTGTTCGATGAGGACTGAGGCACGGGCGGTGGTGATCGGCGGTGGGGTGGGCGGCTGCAGCATCCTCTACCACCTGGCGAAGATGGGCTGGAGCGAGGCCGTGCTGGTGGAGCAGTACGGCCTCACGCACGGCTCGACCTGGCACTCCGCCGGTCTCGTCGGACAGCTGCGCTCCACCGTCAGCCTGACCAAGATGATGCAGTACTCAGTCGGCCTGTACGCCGACCTCAAGCGTGAGACCGGCAAGGACCCCGGCTGGCACGAGCTGGGAGGGCTGCGGCTGGCATCCTCGAAGGCGCGCATGGAGGAGCTGCAGCGGCAGGCGGGCTGGGCGAAGAGCTTCGGCCTGCCGGTGGAGCTGATCTCGGCCGACGAGGCGCAGGCGCTGTTCCCGCCGATGTCGACCGACGGCGTGCTGGGGGCGGCGTTCCTGCCCCAGGACGGCTACCTCGACCCCAGCCAGCTGACCTTCGCGCTGGCCGACGGCGCACGCCTGCGCGGGGCTGAGATCGAGCAGCGCACGCGGGTACTCGAGATCCGTCTGAAGGACGGCCGCGTGCACGAGGTGGTAACCGACAAGGGCACGATCCGCACCGACATCGTGATCAACGCCGGCGGCATGTACGCACCACAGATCGCCCGCATGGTCGGCGTCGACGTGCCGATCATCCCCTACGCCCACGAGTTCCTGGTCACCGAGGCGTTCGACCCGCCGCTGCAGCCGATGCCGACGCTGCGCGATCCCGACAACCTGGTCTACTGGCGCACCGAGGTCGGCGGCCTGATCATGGGCGGCTACGAGCGCGATCCCGCCCCCTGGGCGCTGGACGGGGTGCCGGATGGGTTCGAGGCGCAGCTGCTGCCCGAGGACTGGGAGCGGTTCGACGAGCTGCTGGCCAACTCGATCCGGCGGGTGGCGACGATGGAGGCCGCGCAGGTGCGCAAGCTGTTCAACGGTCCGGAGGCGTTCACGCCCGACGGCGAGTTCATCCTGGGCGAGTCCGACGTGCCCGGATTCTGGGTCGCCGCCGGATTCTGCGCACACGGCCTGGCGGGCGCGGGCGGCATGGGCTGGCAGGTGGCGGAGTGGATCGTCGACGGCGAGCCCAGCCTCGACCTGTGGCACATGGACATCCGCCGCTTTGGCCGTCAGTACCGCAGCCAGGCCTACACGCTGGCTCGCGCGAACGAGGTCTACGCCACCTACTACGACATCAAGTACCCCAACCACGAGCGCGCGGCGGGACGGCCTCTGCGGCTCTCCTCCGCCTACCAGCGGCTGGCCGAGCTGGGCGCCTCGTTCGGGGAGAAGTCGGGCTGGGAGCGGGCGAACTGGTTCGAGCCGAACGCGGCCGCCGGGGACGACTCGCTGCGGCCGCGCGGCTGGGCGGGCGAGAACTGGTCGCCGGCGATCCACGCCGAGGCGATCGCGACCCGCACCGCGGCCGGGCTGTTCGACGAGAGCTCGTTCGCCAAGTTCGAGGTGCAAGGTGCGGGGGCGCTGGCACTGCTGCAGCAGCTGTGTGCGAACGATGTCGACCGGCCGATCGGCTCGGTCACCTACACGCAGATGCTGAACGCCCGCGGCGGCATCGAGTGTGACTTCACGGTCACGCGGCTCAGCGGCGACCGGTTCCGGATCGTCACCGGAACGTCGTTCGGCAACCACGACATGGGCTGGGTGCGCAAGCACCTGCCGGCCGACGGCAGCGTGCAGCTGCACGACCTCACCTCGACGCTGGCATGCTTTGGGCTGTGGGGTCCGCGAGCGCGCGACATGCTGGCGCCGCTGACGAAGAGCGACCTCTCGAACGAGGCCTTCCGCTACATGACGGCACGCGAGGTCTCGGTCGGCAACGTGCCCTGCCTGGCGGTGCGGGTGACCTACGTCGGCGAGCTGGGTTGGGAGCTGTACTGTCCCAGCGAGTACGGCCAGGCGCTGTGGGACCTGCTGTGGCAGGCCGGCGCCGAGCACGGCATCGTGGCATGCGGCTACCGTGCGATCGACGCGCTGCGGATCGAGAAGGGGTATCGCGTATGGGGCGCCGACATGACCCCAGAGGAGACGCCCGACGAGGCCGGACTGGCGTTTGCCGTCAAGCCGGACAAGGGTGAGTTCAAAGGTCGGCAGGCGCTGCTCGCGTCACGCGCGGCCCCACCGCAGCGGCGGCTGTGCTGCGTGGTGCTCTCCGATACCCGCTCGGTCTGTCTTGGCTCGGAACCGGTGCGGATCGCCGGCGAGGTGTGCGGCCGCGTGACCAGCGGTGGCTACGGCTACGCCGTCGAGCGGTCGATCGCGTACGCCTACCTGCCGGCAGCGGCCGCCGAACTCGGCACGGGGGTTGAGATCGAGGTGTTCGGCGAGTGGGTGGCGGCCGAGGTCGCTGCCGAGCCGTTGTGGGATCCGAAGGGCGAGCGAATCCGCGCGTAGGTCGACCCGTCATTCGTGTAACAACACGCGGCGCGGACGAGGTTCCCGTCCGCAGATCCCGTACGCTTGATTGATGGAGGCCTACCGCATCCTGCTGGTTGAGGACGACGCGACGATCCGCGAGATGACGCAGCTCTCGCTGGAGCGTGACGGTTTTCGGGTCGAGACGGCCGGCGACGGCCATGCCGGCCTGGCGGCGTTCCACGCCGAGCAACCGGACATGGTGCTGCTGGACGTGATGCTGCCGGGGCTGGACGGTGTCTCGGTGTGCCGCGTGATCCGCGAGACGAGCGTGGTGCCGGTGGTGATGCTGACCGCTCGCAGCGACGCTGTCGATGTCGTGCTGGGGCTCGAGGCGGGCGCAGACGACTACGTCACCAAGCCCTTCCAGCCCTCCGTCCTCGCTGCGCGCATGCGGGCCGTGCTTCGGAGGGCGACCCGCGCGGCGCCGGCTCCCACGCTGCGCTTCACCGATCTCGAGATTGACCCGCTGGGGATGGAGGTGCGCCGCGGCGGTGAGCCGCTGTCGCTGACGCCGACCGAGTACCGGCTGCTGCTGATGCTGGCCGAGAACGCCGGCATCGTGCTGAGCCGCGAACGGCTGCTGGAGGAGGTGTGGGGCTACGTCTGGGCCGGCGATACGCGGTTGGTGGACATGCACGTGCGGCGGCTGCGAGGGAAGATCGGTCACGACGCGATCGAGACGGTGCGCGGCGCCGGGTACAAGATGGTGCGGCCGTGAGGTCGCTGCGGGCGCGGCTGGCGCTCGCGTTCGCGTTGCTGGCTGTGGTCGTGGCCGGGTTCGTGGGGGTGGTGGTCTACGAGCTGTCGAACCAAGATCTGCTCGATCGGGCACGCTCAAAGGCGGTCGCCAACGTGCGCTCGGCCGCCCGCCTGTATCCGCTGACCAAGCCGCTGCTTCCCTACCCGGCGCTGCAGCAGCACAACCGCTCGGTGCCGGCCGCGCTGCGCGCGGCCGTTGCGAGTGGGCACGTCGCCACCTACCTCGGATCGTGGCAGGGGCGGCCGGCGATCTGGGCCGGGCGGCCGGCGGCCGATGGCACGCCGATCTTCGTCCGGAACTCCTACGTCCCCGAGCGCCAGTCGCTGGACGACCTGCGCGCCAAGCTGGCCTGGGCCGCGCTGGCCGCCGCTCTGGGCGGCGGCCTGGCCGGAGTGGTGCTGGCGGGGCGGCTCTCGTTGCGGTTGCGCCGCGCGGCGGCGGCGGCCGAGCGGGTGGCGGCAGGCGACCTGGACGCCCGCATCGATGCCCGCGGCGGCGACGAGGTGGCGGCGCTGGGCGCAGCCGTCGACCGGATGGCGGACTCGCTCAGCCAGCGGATCGAGCGCGAGCAACGGTTCGTGGCCGACGTCGCACACGACCTGCGCACGCCCCTGACCGGCCTGGTCGCGGCCGCCAGCCTGCTGGAAGGTGACCAGATCGGCAGCGCGATCAGGGAGCGCGTCGACCACCTCAGCCGCCTGGTCGAGGATCTGCTGGAGATCGCCCGGCTCGAGAATGGCTCAGCCACGCCCGATCTGCGCTGGGTGGACGTCGCCGCCCTGGCCCGCGCGGTGGCGGCACGGCACGAGGCGGTGACCGTCTCGTGCGACGTCGCCAGCCGGGCGCTGGTCGATCCCCGCCGCCTGGAGCGTGTGCTCGAGAACGTGATCGCCAACGCCGAACGCCACGGCGCGCCGCCGATCGAGGTCGTGGTATCGGAGTGGCGGGTGACGGTGATCGACCGCGGGCCAGGCTTCACGCACGAGATGCTCGAGCGCGCGACCGAGCGGTTCGCCGCCGGCAGTCCCGCGCGCGGTGACGGTATCGGGCTGGGCCTTGCGATCGCGGCCGCCCAGGCACGCGTGCTGGGTGGCGAGCTGGCGCTGGCGAACGCGGCCGAAGGCGGTGCCGTGATCACGATCGAGCTCCCACAGGTGCAGCGATGAGGCGGACACTGCTCCTGATCCCGGCCCTGGTCGTAGCCGGGTGTGGCACACAGAGCGGCCTGCACCTGGAGAACGACGGACATAGGATCGCCGTGGTGGCGCCGCCGTCCACATCGGGTGGATCGGGTCGCACGCTCAGGCTGCCGCGCCGCGTGACGGCGCACGTCGCCCTGGGCGGCATACCGACGCTGGCCTGGGGGGGCGGGCCGGTTTGGGCGGCGGTGTGGCCGGGAGGGCCACGCGCGCTGGGATCGCTGATCGCGATCGATCCGGTGACCGGCAAGCCGGGGGTGCCGCTGCCGCTGCCGCCGTCCACCCAGCCCTTCCTGATGGTCGCCACCGCCACCACGCTGTTCGTGGCCGGCAGCGACCGTTTGCTGCAGATCGATGCCACAGGCAGGGTGGTGGCCCACCTGGCGCTGGCCGCGCCGCCGCGTGGGTTGGTCGACTCGCTGGGAAGCATCTGGCTGACGATCGATCACGGCGCGCTGCTGCAGATCGATCCCGCCCGGCTGACGCTGACCCGGACGCTGAGCGTGACGGGGGCTCCGGACGCGATCACCGCAGTCACGGGCAGCGTCTACGTCACCGATGATCACGACCGTGCGCTACGCCGGATCGATCCCAAGAGCGGCCGCGTCGCAGCTACCGTTAGCATCGCCGCCAACGGCGCGGCCGCACCTGCCGGCCTGACCGTCTACGGCGACTCGATCTGGGCCTACGAGGGCGGCTCGGTGGTGCGACTGCAGCGCCGCGGCGAGCGCCTGCTCGATCGCATCACGCTGCCCGACGGCGCCGGCGCGATGGCCGCGGGCAGCGGTGGGGTGTGGGTGACAGGCGACTTCGGCGTGGCGCGCATCGATCCGCTGACCGGCTCGCTGGGGCGGCCGATCCCGTTGCCGGGCGGCGGCAGGGCGCTGGCAACCACCGGCAACGCGGTGTGGGTGGCCGACGGCCATGGCACCGTGCTGCGGATCTCACCCTGACCCCGCCGCCTGCTTGGGGAAATGGCCGGCCCGATCGCGGGCCAGCCAGTGCCGTGGCTGGGACTCGAGCCAGCGCACCAGCGTCGAGCCGAGCAGTGCGGTGCGGCGTGGGCCGGTGTGGCTCGCCTCGGGCGGCGCTGCTCCCGGCGCCGCCCGAGGCCCGCGACCCGCCGCGCCCACAGTCCGGGAGAGGACTGCGGCGGCCGCAACGATCAGCGCCGCGAGTTCCCCGGGACGATGACGGCGGGCCGGCATGGCTGCAGGCTAGGGCCGGCGTGTATCGGCACCAGGTCGCGGGCGTAACGCTTGCGTAACGAGTGGCGGTAGCAGCAACACGCTGCCGGCCCGGCGAGCGTAAACCGAGCCTGGCGAGGAGCAAGGGAGGGACAGTGCTCCGCACGGCCCGACCAAAGCGATACCGCCAGGCGACGGTCTGCAGCACGCCGCTACGCGACGGTTTGCAGCCGCCGATTGATTATCTGGTCGCGGCGCTGCCCTATACCCACAATCGTGACGGGTACGCCCACCCGCTGTTCGAGGTAGGCCAGGTAGTCGCGGGCGGCTGCGGGCAGCTGGTCGTACTCGCGCACTGCGGAGATGTCGACGTTCCAGCCCTCGAGCTCCTCGTACACAGGCCGGGCGTGGTGGAAGTCGCTCTGATGGCCGGGGAAGTCTTCGGTCACCGTGCCGTCCGGCAGCCGGTAGCCGGTGCAGACCGGGATCGACTCGAAGATCGAGAGCACGTCAAGCTTGGTTACGGCCAGCTCGGTGAGACCGTTGACGCGGGCGGCGAACCGCAGCCCGACCAGGTCGAGCCAGCCGCAGCGGCGATCGCGGCCGGTGACGGTGCCGTACTCGCCGCCATGTTCGCGGATGCGGGCACCGCGCTCCTCGTCCGCCTCGCTGGGGAACGGCCCGGCGCCGACGCGGGTCAGGTACGCCTTGGTGACGCCGATCACCGAGTCGATCCGGGTCGGCCCCAGGCCGAGGCCGGTGCAGGCGCCGCCGGCGACCGGGTTGGAGCTGGTGACGAACGGGTAGGTGCCGCTGTCCAGGTCGAGCAGCGTGCCCTGTGCTCCTTCGCAGAGCACGCGGCGGCCTTCGTCCAGCGCGCGGTTCACGAGCAGCGAGGTGTCGGTGACGAACGGCCGCACGCGCTCGGCGTAGCGCAGGGTGGCCTCGGTGACGACGTCCTTGTCGAGCGGGCGCTGGTGGTAGATCTTGCGCAGCAGGATGTTCTTGACCGAGAGCGCGGTCTGGATCTTTGCTCGCAGGATCTTCTCGTCCAGCAGATCCTGCACGCGGATGCCAACCCGCGACGCCTTGTCAGCGTAGGCCGGGCCGATGCCCCGGCGGGTGGTACCGATCTGCAGGCTGCCAAGCATCAGCTCAGAGTCGGAGTCGATGATGCGGTGCCACGGCATGATCAGGTGAGCGTTCCCGGAGATGCGCAGGCCGGCCACGTCGATGCCGCGCTCAATCAGGCCGTCGAGCTCCTCGATCAGCACCTCGGGGTCGATCACGCAGCCGGAGCCGAGCACGCAGGTGGTGCCGGGGTAGAGGATGCCGCTGGGCACGAGCCGCAGCTTGTAGGTCTCGTCGCCCAGCACCAGCGTGTGGCCGGCGTTATTGCCGCCCTGGTAGCGGGCGACCACATCGGCGCGCTCGGCCAGCGTGTCGACGATCTTGCCTTTGCCTTCATCGCCCCACTGGGCGCCGACGATCACGGTGCAGGACACGGACTGCTCCCCATCTGCCTTAGTTCGGGCTCTGAGCCATGTTGGCGAAGCGCGTGTAGCGCCCCTGGTAGGCGAGCTGGACGCTGTCGAGCGGACCGTTGCGGTGCTTGCCGATGATCAGCTCGGCCTCGCCCTTGTGCTCGCTCTCGGGGTCGTAGTAGTCGTCGCGGTAGACGAACATGACCAGGTCGGCGTCCTGTTCGATCGATCCTGACTCGCGCAGGTCGGACAGCTGCGGTCGGCGATCCTTGATGCCGCGCTGCTCGACGGCGCGAGACAGCTGGGAGAGCGCGAGCACCGGCACCTCGAGGTCGCGAGCGATCAGCTTCAGCTGCCGGGAGATGTGCGAGATCTCGTTGACGCGGTTGTCGAACCTGCCGCCGCCGGACATCAGCTGCAGGTAGTCGATCACGACCAGGGCGAGGTCGGGCCGTCGCGCCTTGAGGCGGCGCGTCTTGGCCTTGATCTCGAGCGCCGTGATGCCGGCTGTGTCGTCGACGAAGATCGGCGCCTCTTGCAGCTTGGTGCAGGCGGCGGTCAGCTTGGGCCACTCGTCCGGTGCCAGCTTGCCGGTACGCAGCCGGCTTGAGTCGACCTTCCCCTCCGAGCACATCAGTCGCTGCGTCACCTCGTCCCGTGACATCTCGATCGAGAAGATCGCCACCGGTCGGTTTTCGGTGATGCCCACGTGGGCGGCGATGTTGAGCGCCAGCGAGGTCTTGCCCATGCCGGGGCGGGCGGCCAGGATGATCAGATTCGAGGGCTGGAAGCCGGCCGTGATCTTGTCCAGCTTGCGGAAGCCGGTGGCGACGCCGGTGATGTCGCGGCCCGACTCGTGCAGCTGCGAGATGCGCTCGAACGACTCGTTGAGGAGCGCCGAGATGGGGCTGAAGTCGCTCGAGATGCGCTGGTCGGCGATCCCAAACACCGTCTGCTCCGCCTTGTCGACCAGCTCGCGCGGGTCGCCCAGCCGCTCGTAGCCAAGCTGGGCGATCTCGGTTCCGGCCCGGATCAGGTTGCGGTACGTGCTGGCGTCGCGGACGATCTCGGCGTAGCGGAAGGCGTTGGCGACCGCCGGCACGGTGGAGGCCAGCGTGTGCACGGCCGCCTTGCCGCCCACCTCGTCGAGTTGGCCCAGGTTCTGCAGCGCGTTGATCAGCGTGATCGAGTCGACGGTGCCGCCCTCGGCGTACACCTGCAGGATGGTCGCGTAGATGGTGGCGTGAGAGCGGCGGTAGAAGTCCTCCGCGCGCAGCATCTCGGACACGATCGAGATCGCGTTCGACGAGACGAGCATCGCGCCCAGCACCGACTCCTCGGCATCGAGATCGTGCGGCGGAACTGTCGCCGCGTGCTGCTGTTGATCGACTGCCATCCGGGCCTAGCGGGGTGCTTCCGTCGACTCAACCATCGCTAGTAGTCGTCGGGCTCGGCTTCGAACGCCTCCACGCCGCCCTCTTCGCCGGCAGCGCCAGGCACGACCATCACCTTCACCAAGGCGGTCACGTCGCCCCATACGGTGACGGACACTTTGTAGCTGCCAAGCGCCTTGATCGCGTCGTCGAGCGCCACCTTGCGGCGATCGACGCGGATCTTGCGCGCCTTCCAGATCGCATCCGCGATGTCGCTGGAAGTGACCGAGCCGTACAGCCGGTCCTCGGCTCCGGCGCGGGCCTTGATCGTCAGCACGGTGCGGTTGAGCGTGTGAGCGATGTCCTGAGCCTGCTCGTCGCTCTGCGCCTCGTGGCGGCGCCGCATCTCTGCCTGGCGCTGGACCTGGGCCACCATGCCGTCGGTGGCCTGCAGCGCGAGCTTGCGCGGCGCCAGGTAGTTGCGCATATAGCCGGCAGCGACGTTGACGACGTCGCCCTTGCGTCCCAGTTTGTCGACGTCCTGCAGCAGGATCGCCTGTGTTCCCTTGTGTGCCATCACGTCCTCGTCGGTCGCGCGACCCGGCGGGTCGCGGTCATCGTCGCACGGGCGGACAGACGATCGCCAGTCCCGCGCGCTGGAAATCAGCGCAGCTTGCGGAGAATCAGTTCACTGCGTAGGGCAGCAGAGCAACCTCGCGCGCACGCTTCACTGCCACCGCCACCTGTCGCTGGTGGCGCCGGCATGCGCCGGTAATGCGCCGCGACCGAATCTTGCCCTTCTCCGAGACGTAGCGCCGAAGCTGGTTGTAGTTCTTGTAGTCGATCTCCTCGATCTTGTCCTTGCAGAAGTAACAGGACTTGCGTCGAGTCGATCCACCCGGGCCGGTCCGCGGCTTCGCGGGTCGGCGCTTGGGCTTAGATGCCATGCGGATCGCTCCTTTTGAACCCTAGAATGGAATGTCGTCGTCGCCGCCGCTGCCGCCGAATGCCGGCACCGGATCGGGCTTCAGCTCTCCACCGCGCGGCTCGAAGCTGCGCGCCTGGCCCTGCCCCTGCTGGCCCTGGCCACCGCCCTCGCCGCCGTCACGTGAGCCGAGGAACTGGACGGTGTCGGCGACCACCTCGACCGCCTGTCGCTTGGAGCCGTCCTGAGCCTCCCACTCGCGCCACTCCAGCCGGCCGTCGACCGCAACAGCGCGGCCCTTGGCCAGATAGTTGGCGCAGTTCTCGCCCTGGGCGCCCCAAACCTTGATGTCGAAGTAGTTGGGCTTCTCGACCCACTCGCCACTGGCCTGATCCTTGTAGCGACGGTTGACCGCCAGACGCAGCTTGCAGACGGACGTGCCGCTGGGCAGGCTGGACAGCTCGGGATCCGAGGTCAGGTTGCCCGTCAGAATGACCCTATTGATGTTTGCCACGGTGTTCCTCCTGTGCCTTGCATATCGAACGTGTGTTCGTCTATGATAGGCGGCTGAGCGGACGGCGCTAGGCGCCGGCCTCGACGGGATCCTCGAACTGTTCTTCACGGGTCGGCGGGCGGTCTTCCGGCAGCTTGGCCGAACTTCCCGGCAGACGGTTGACGGCCATGAAGCGCATCACGCCATCGGTGATGGCGAGCACGCGCGTGACCTCGTGCAGCGTCGGCGCGGGCGCGTCGAACGTGAGCACGAAGTACCACGCCTCGCCCTGGTGCTTGATCTCATAGGCCAGCTTCCGCCGGCCCCAGGTGTCGGAGGAGATCCACGCCCCGTCACCCTTCTCGACGATCTGCTTTACGCGGTCGATGATCTCTCCGTGTCGCTCTTCGGCGACCTCGGGCTCGATCAGCAGCATGATCTCGTACGGGTTGATCCTGATCACCTCCTCCGGACTCGTGCGGCCCCGGCGTCGAAATGGCGCAGCGATCAGGATCGCAGCCGCACCGCACCGGAGCAGGAAGCTCTCGATTGTCGTGGCTGAGTATACTGGCCCCCTCCAGAAAGGGGTTCAGTGGCACGAATAGCATGGTTTCTGGCCGGGGCAGCCTCGGCCGCGGCGGCTCTGGTGGCAGCGCCGCACAGCTACTACAAGCTGCGCGGGTTGGTGGAGACCTCGGGACAGACGATGGAGCCGCCGAGTGACGAGTCGGCCACCGGTCCTAACGACTTCGCCCCCGCCGCGGCGTTCGCGGGCTACGACGCGCCGGATCCGTCCAGCAGCGTTGACGAGGACACCGCCGAGCTGCGGATCAGGATCGATGAGACGCGGCAGCGGATCCGCCGCCGAGCGGAGGAATCCGGGGCCGAGTAGGTCGGGTGGAGCGCCGCCGGAGGGTTGCGGCGCCCCACCCCTTGCACGACGGCTACGGCGTGGCGCCGTCGATCAGGTACACCGTGTCCAGGTTGGCGGCCGAGACGAGGTAGTCGAGCGACCCGTTGTGGTTGACGTCACCAACGCCGACCGCATCGAAGCCCAAGTTCTCGTTCGCGGTGGTGCTTGTTATCGTCCGCAACGGCAACCCGGTCGCGCCCGAGAAAACCTGCACCTTGCCGGCCTGGGAGGCGCCGTCGCTGCTGGTGTATGAGCCGACGATCAGGTCGACCTTGCCGTCGCCGTTCACGTCCCCGGCCTCGCGTCCCGGCCCGATTCCCTCGCCGGCAGATGCGCCACGCCACTCGTGCAGCAAGCTGCCATCCACACCCGAGTAGACGGCCGCATAGCCGGAGGCCGCGCCGTTGATATTCGAGGCGTAGTCACCGACGAAGATGTCCGGCACCGAGTCGCCGTTGGTGTCGCCGACGCCGGCGGCGAAGAAGCGGCCAAACTCCTGTCCTTGAGCGGGACTGACGATCCGAAACAGCCGCGCCCCTGTGGCGCCGGAGTAGATGTAGGCGGCGCCGCTCTGATCGCTGCCGGCATCGCTTGCGCCGACGATCAGGTCAGGAACGCCGTCGCCGTTGAGATCGTCGGAGCGGTCGGTGGCCGAGCCGAACGAGTCTCCGCTCTCCCCCGCCGTAAGCGAACGGATGACGCGGAAGGTGCGCCCAGAGATGACGTAGGCCCGGCCCGGCGCCGATCCGGGGGTGCCGCTGCCGGGCGCACCAACCAGGAGATCGGCATAGCCATCGCCGTTGACGTCACCGGCGCCGGATACGGCTGACCCGAATCCGTCACCGGGCGAGACTCCCGTCAGACGCGTGAGCACGCGCCCGGTCGCGCCGGAGTAGACGTAGGCGTTGCCGGGTGCCATGCCGGTGCCGGGGGCACCGCTGATGATGTCGGGCACTCCGTCGCCATTGACGTCGCCGGCATCGGCCACCGCGTAGCCGTTGAGGTCGTTCGCTTTCCCGGTCAACCGGTAGAGCAGCTGTCGGGTGGCGCCCGAGTAGACCCATACGCGCCCGGCTTGGTGCGAACCGCCCGCAACCTCGCCGATGATCACGTCGTCGACGTGGTCGCCGTTGACGTCATGGAGCTCGCTCACCGCCCAACCGAAATATGCTCCCTGGCCCTGGCTCGGGCCGGTGAAGGTGTGGAGCACCGTCGTCGGCTGGACGAACGTTCCGGCGGCGCCGGCCGTTGCGGCGAGAGCAGTGGCCGCCAGGGCCGACGAGAGCAGCGCCGCGCGTATCAAGATCCGAGTCACATCGCACCTTCCGATCAGGCCGTTTCAGGGTTTCGCGGCCATGGTACGGACGACTCGACACCGTCAGATAGGACGTTCTTGCCGCTACGCGGCGACGATCAGATCGGCCAGGAGGAGCGGCACGGCGGCGCCGTCCTCGACGATCTCGCGCAGAGCGGACGGCGTCCAGCCGAAGGCCCGTCGAAAACGGGACGTGAAGTGACTGTGACCCTGAAAGCCGAGGCCGAATGCGATATCAGCCAGCGGGACGCCGGCCAAAACCAGATCGACCGAACGGCGAAGGCGCAGCTGGAGGTGGTACTGGTGGACGGTGTAGCCGGTGCAGGTATGAAAGGCGCGAAGCAGGTGATACGGCGAGTAGTGCGTCTCGCGGGCGAGCCGATCGAGAGGGTGCAGGCGTTCGGTGGCCGAGGCCATCAGCTCCTGGCTGCGCTGGACGGCGGTACCCACAGGCATGGCCGGGGCGGGCGGCGAAGCGGGGGAGAGCGTCTGCCGCACGAGCTCGCGGACGATGCCTGCGGCGACAACCGGGTCGTGGTCGGGCCGGCGGAGATACTCAGCGAACAGCCGCTGGCCCAGCCACAGGGTCGGCGCCAGCACGGGATCGGATAGCCGAGGCTCGTCGCCGTGTGGGATCAGCGCGTCGCGCAACGCCGGCGACAGAATCACGAACAGGCAGTGGTCGCCTTCACCGCTGAGGTACCGCCGGTGGAAGCGCAGCCGCGGCGGGTAGAGCACGGCGTGGTTCGGGGTCGCCACCAGCGCCGGCATCGCCCGACGCGCGATATGCACCGGAGTCCACGGGTAGACGACATGGAAGCCCTCGCCGATGTCGTTCTCGCCCAGCCACCGGCTGTCGCCGGGCGGGCAGATGAACTCACCGACCATCAGGTCGCCGTCGACGAGCAGGGTGCGGATCGTCGCCTCGTTCACTGTGGCAAGCGTGCCGCCGCACCGGGCGGCCGGCACTATCGCATTCTTGCTGCCCTGAGTATCCGGCCGCCGGCCCATGATCCGCTACGCTCGGCCCACTTGGGGCGGCACGGGCCCGGTGGCCCATCCGGTCTTCAAAACCGGCAGGCCGATGTAACCCATCGGTTGGTAGGTTCGACTCCTGCGCCGCCTCGTTAGGCCGAATCCGGCATGGTTGAGCGAATAAAGCGCCGCTTCAAGGTCGACTCCACTTCCAACAACCAAGCCCGCGATTCTGGCGTTCCCCCCGACGAAGCCCCGTCTCGTTCAGGTCGCTCTTCGGTGCTCGCCAGATCGTGCTTGTGCCGATTGACGCGAATTGTGAAAGGATGACTCGTTCGCCCCGCCGTGCTCCGAGCGGGCGGGGTCACTCTCAGGGGGATAGGAGGAGCGATGCGAACAGCTTTGCGATCGCGGAAGGTCGCCACGACGGCGGCCATCGCGTGCGGCCTGGTGATCTTGGGGGGCAGCTTCGCGGCGGCTGACGTTGTCATCAGCCAGGTGGTGTTGACTGACACGACGGCCGTCCACCTGAAGATCGTGCGCACGAAGGCCAATGGTTTCGATTCGGGCTGGCACAAGCATCCCGGGTTGGCGATCGTCCAGGTGCAGCACGGGCACTTCATGATCACCCAGGGCAGCTGCACAGCGAGGATCGTCGGGCCGGGTCAGACGTACATCGAGGTTCCCGACCTGCCCGTTCGCGCGGTCGCAGTTGGCCGCATCAAATGGACGACGACGCTGATCCTCCCCGACGGCGAGGACGCCGCCACGCCGGTCAGCGATCCCTGCACGCCGTAGGCAGAACGGAACGAGGGGCCATGCGCCCGCTCTTCGCGCGCATGGCCCCGACCCGTACCCGGCTGACTACCGTGGCCCCTGCTGGATGACCGCTGCCCCAACTCGCGGTCGCGTGGTGGCACTCCGAACCGGTGGCACAGCCGCGATCGTGGCCGAATCTAGGCGACCGCGTAGAGTGGCCAGCGTCCCGGCACGCCCTTGAGTTCACGTTCTCCGCGATCGGCAAACTCCAGACCTGATCCGGCAACCAGATCCCTCACCGTGCCCGAGACGAGTACCTCGCCGCCGTGAGCCTCGGCCGAGATGCGCGAGCCGATCACCACCGCAAGACCGGCCAGCTTTCCTTCGTGCAGCTCGCACTCCCCTATGTGGACGCCGATCCGGGCCTCCAGACCGAGCGGTTCGATGCCCGCCGTAATGGCTTGGCCACAACGTATTGCGCGTGCCGGGCCGTCGAACGTCGCGAAGAAGCCGTCTCCGGCGGTGTCGCGCTCCTCCCCGCGAAATCGCCGCAGTTCACGCCGCACGACCGTATGGTGACGAACGAGCAGGTCGCGCCACGCGCGATCACCGAGAGCGGCGGCGTGCTCGGTCGAGGCCACGATATCCGTGAACATCACCGTTGCCAGTACGCTCTCAGGCACTTCCGGGGCGTCCTCACCGGCGACGAACTCCGCGATCACATCGACGACCTCTGGAGACAGATATATCTCGAGGTAGTCCTCACCGCTGACCTGCACCGCTCGTGATGTTGGGATCCGTGATGCGACGTCCAGCGCGTTCGTGCGATCGAGCGGTCGATGCAACACCAGCGTCGGCACGCGCACCGCCGGCAGCACGTCGCGCAGGTCCACCTCCTCGAACGCGCGGTTGAGGGCATAGGCCACAGCGGGGCTCGCGCCAACGCGGAGGGCGTTCGCAAACCAGCGCCGCTCCTCTTCGTCCGGCAACAGGCTGGGGAATCCCCCGCGCATGATTTCTTCAGCCAGCGCGTCCGTTCCCCAACGCTCGCGTGTGTCCGCCAGCGTGGTGACGACGTCAGCATCCTGGAGCCCCCCGCCAAACGCCCGGGGGTGGAACAGTGCAAGTGCCGCGGTCCGTTCCGGGTACGTGGCGGCGTAGAGCGCGGCCATCCCACAGCCCTCGTGCGAGGCCAAGATCACGGCCCGGGCCGATCCCGCCGCGTCGAGTACGGCGTGGAGATCCTCCATCCGCGTCTCCAGCGTTGCAAACTGCCCGCCGTGGTCGGACAGCCCTGTGCCGCGCTTGTCAAACAGGATCAGCCGGAACCGTTCGGCAAGTTGGAGGTAGAAAGCCCGCCACCTGGGATACTCCCAGCCGAAGACCAGATTCGACATGAAGTCCGGCACGAAGACCAGATCCGTTTCCCCCGTGCCCACAACTTGGTACGCGATCGCGACACCGCCGCTTCGGGCATACCGGATCTGTGACGCCGCCATCCTCGCGATTGTGCCCGACGGCCCTCTCGAAGGCAACCGCCGACGCGGACCGGCTCGAGACTCTGCCTGAAAGACAGGGCATAGCGCGTGAAAGATGCGTCGTACTGCGGCTGCCCGGCGTCACGCCCACGACCGCCTCGATCGGGCCCGCTCGGATGTCGGACGGAGCTGGTGGAGCGCTGAGCGCCTGACCGCCTCGGGTGGTGGTTTTGGGTCAGGCGCTGGGGCGCTGCTGGATCTCAAGAGCGCGGGCAAGGAAGGCCGCGACGACTCGAAGCTCCTCGGGCGGCAACTCGTCGACCAGCTCGAGGAGCGGCCCGATGCGCGGGCCGAGAACGCGCCGTGCCTCGGCCACGGCGTGCTGCGTCGGAATGAGGGCTATGCGGCGTCGGTCGTCGGCGTCGCGTACCCGCTCTACGTGACCGGCCCGCTCAAGCCGGTCCGCGAGCGCGGTCGCCGCAGGTGACGTGAGGCCCAGCCGCCGCCCGAGCTCGTTCGGGCCGGCCGGGCCGTGCTCCAGCAAGTGATCCAGTGCCCGCAGGTCTGTGCTCCCGACGCCCAGTTCGCGCGCGATCCGCGCGGTCTCGTCATGGGCTCCAGTCACGTAGGCCTTGAGAAGCCAGATCACGTCACCTGAGGTGGCGGACGTTGACATCGAGACCACGATATGTGATCATGTAGCTAAATGAATGAGTTAGTTGATGATCGAGCGACTATCGCGGGCGCGTTGGACGCCGACTCGAGTGCCTTGCGATTTGCCGTACGCAAGTTCGGGCTGATCACAGTCGGTGGGACGCTCCGTGCCGCCGACGCCGTGCTCCAGGAGCACAGTGACCACCTGAGCATCACCGGACGCGTATTCGTAGCCACGCTGGACACGGGCAATCGCCGCCGCGATGCCCATCTCCACAGCGCGGACTTTCTCGACGCCGCTCGCTATCCCGCGATCTTCCTGGACGTGTACAAGCTCCCGCTCCACGGATTTGGTACCGCAATCGGACGTCTGCGCGTTCGAGGCACTGCGACCGAAGTGGAGCTCGATGTCTGCGTCGATGAAGCCGCCGGGAACCGGTGTGTGCGCGCCACAGGCCTTCTCGACCGCCGCGCCGCGGGCATCGTCCCGCCCGGCCGGTGGGATCGCATCATCGGGTCCGACGTCCACCTGGATCTCACGGCATGGTTCCGTCCGCCCGACGCCGTACGAGCAGCACGATGAGCGCCCACCAAGGCTCCGCGCGGGCCGAGCGCGCCCGCGCCTCCCGGTTGGTACCGCCCGACTGGGTCTTTCTCGTCGCGTGGCCGCTGTTGAAAGTTGGGGCCGTACGCGCGGACATTCGAGTCGCACGGATGCCCCGCGACTCGCCGCTTCGCCATCCGCTGATCTGGTTGCGCCTTGCCGACTGGCTTCTGTTCGGACTGTTCCCGCGCCTCGCGCCGCGCTCCGATAGCGTCGCCGTCGTCATTGCGCTCACCGGCGGGCAGGCTGTAGCGACCGGGGAAGCGATGCGCCGCGGGCGACGCGATCCGATGATCACGAGGCCACTCGCTCCCCAGCTCTGCTGGCTCGTATACGCGACGGTTGTGCCGCTGCTCGCCTCAAAACCGGAAGGACGAACCCCCAACCTCACTGCGTAGGAACGAGCAACGTGAGTGTGTCGTTCGCTGATCCGATCCGCCGCCACGGCGACGATGCTCCAATCATGGCAACTATCGAAACATTCAGAACAGCTGTGGTGTGGTGCCAGTGCTGCAGCGACGCGGGATGCCCGAACCAGATGGATCACGTGGACTGCTCCACCGTGTGCGTCGTCTGCCACCAGCCGTGCCAGTGCGTCGGCTGTGCCGCGAACGCCGAGCCGGACATCAGACCAGCCGGCGCGGAGAGATCCGGCTGATGCCTCGGGGCGCTCCCCGGGCCAGATGACCTGCGGACTCCCGTCGATCTCTTGCGCAGCCGGCCGGGAGCCCGCAGGTGTTGGTGTCAGGCCGCCAGGCCGCCGGCCGGGTCGCCGTTTCCCTCGATCAGCCGGGCGAGAGTGACCCGCACGCGTTCGGCCTCACGGGCGTGGGCGTCGAGCTCTTCGTGCGAGGCGCCGCGCTGCTCGAGCAGGCCGCCGACCAGCACCAGGCCACGCAGGCGCAGCAGCAGGTCGTCGATCCTTCCGTCGAGCAGCACGCTGTCGTCGGGACTGCTGGAGGTGTGCAACATCGTCGTCATCAGGCAGCCTCCTCGAGGCGAGCGGGGGATACGGAGGGAAGCGGCTGCGCAGCATCGGCCGCCGGTTGCGGCCGAAGCAGCGCGGCCGCGATCGCGGCGCCGAACACCGCTGCCACGGCCAGAACGGTGAACCCGACCTGGAAGCCATGGGTGAGGCCGCCGTCGATGGCCGCCAGACGCGCCCGCCCGGTGGCTCCGCCGCCGGACGACGCGTAGGACGCCGCGATGGTGGTGACAGCGGCAAGCCCGATCGCTCCGCCCACCTGACGGGTGGTGTTGATCAGTCCGGAAGCGATCCCTGCGTCGGCGCGCTGCACGCCCGCCAGTCCGGCGATCGTCACCGGCACGAAGCTCAGCGCCAGCCCCACCCCGCTGACCAGGAGCGCCGGAAAGAGATCCCAGAAGTAGTGACCACCGGTCGGCAGCCGCGTGAAGGCCGCCAGCGCGACCGCGTCGAGCGCGAGCCCGGTCGCGAGCACCCTGCGCACGCCGAGCCGGGTGACCAGCATCTGTGCGACGTTCGAGAAAACGATGATCGTCAACGTGACCGTCGCGAAGCCGACGCCGGTCTGCAGCGCCGAGTAGCCGAGCACCTGCTGCATGTACAGCGTCAAGAGGAAGAACTCGGAGAAGGCAATCGCACCGATCACGGCCGCGATTGCGTTGGCGGCGCTCAGCATCCGGTTTCGGAACATCCGCATCGGCAGGAGGGGCGACGGCGAACGCAGCTCGATCGCGACGAACGCGGCCAGCAGAACAGCCGATCCGCCCACCAGCGTCAGCGTGGTCAGGCTGCCCCAGCCATCCTGCGCGGCGCGGGTCATCGCATAGACGAGCACCATCACGCCGGCGGTGACCGACGTTGCGCCGGCCACATCGAAGTGCCGGTGCTCCTGGCCGCGGCTCTCGGCCAGCACCAGCGGCGCCGCCGCGATCACGGCGATGCCCACCGGCAGGTTGATGAAGAATACCCACGACCAGTTGAGGTAGGAGGTGAGAAATCCGCCCAGCAGCACGCCGAACGCTCCGCCTGAGCCCGAGGCAGCGCCCCAGATGCCAAGCGCACGGTTTCGCTCCTGGCCCTCGGCGAAGGTGGTCATCAGGATCGAGAGTCCAGCCGGCGCGAACAGTGCGCCGCCCAGTCCCTGCAGCGCGCGGAAGCCGATCAGCGAGCTCTCCGACCATGAGATGCCGCACAGCAGCGAGCTGACCGAGAACACGGCCAGACCGGCCATGAAGACGCGCCGCCGGCCGAACACATCGGCCAGCCGGCCGCCCAGCAGCAGCACGCCGCCGAACAGGATCGCGTAGGCGCTGATCACCCACTGGAGGTTCGCCTGCGAGAAGTGCAGGTCGCCCTTGATCGCCGGCAGCGCCACGTTCACGATCGCGATGTCCAGCACAACCATGAACTGCGCCGCCACGATCACCGCCAGGGCAAGCCACCTGCGTCGGGGCTGATCTGCCATAATCCGTGACTGCAACATTCATTTACTCCTAAAATCGTTGATGAATACAACGATAGCACACTCTGACTATCGGATGCGCTACACTTTGTCTAAATGGACGTCACAGCCCCCCATACACGCCCGGCGACGGCGCCTCCCGGCCCACCCAAGGAGCTGCTGTCAAGCAGCACGTTCCTGCTCAAGCGGCTGGGGTTCGCGGCAAAGGACGCCACCCACCACGCCTTCGAGGGCATCGGACTCTCGGCATTCCACTTCGCGGTGCTATCGCTGCTCGAGGAGGATGCACGCGAGACGCAGGCGATGATCGCCGACGCACTCGGGTATGACCGCAGCCACATCGTTCGGCTGCTGGACGAGTTGGAGGAGCGTGAGATGGTCGTCCGCAAGCGCGACCCGGACGATCGTCGCCGCCACGTGGTCAAGCTGACCTCGGAGGGGCGTGGGATGCTGCGCCGCATGCGCGGGGTGGTGCGCAAGCTCGAGGAAGAGTTCCTCTCGCCGCTTGACGTGGAGCAGCAGCAGCAGCTTCAGGCGCTGCTGGCCACGCTGGCCAGCCACCACGATCCCCGCTGCGCGCTGCGCGACCCTGCTCCGCCTCGGTAGACGAGGATCCTACGTTCTCCGGCCCGGGCGTTTCTGCGGATCTCGCTGCGGGCCGTCCGACGTCACCCCTTCAACGAGGCAGCGGCCGCCTTCATCGTACGATCGATGGCGAACGCGTCAGGACGATCGCTGGCGATTCCGAGCAGGAGGATCCGGCCGCTGACGCGATCACCTGATAGGAGCCGTCTCGGAGCACGTTCCCATGTCGGATGATCGGCACGCTCGTGGGGCCGCCCTCGTTGCGATCCTCAAAGATGCCCGGCGCGAGCGGAAGCGGGGGCGGACTTCGCGCAGAAACGCAAGGACGGTCACGGCCGGCAGCGGTGCCCGCAACCGTGTATCCATGCACGATCTACCCACATTGCCACAGCCTTGGAGCTGTCCGGCGCGGGTCGGGCTTGGCGCCAAACCCGCTTCGGTGGGATACTTCACCCAGACGCTGTGCCGAAACGCGACGGCAAGGCGAGACCGGCTCGGCCGGTCGACGGCACCCGTTGCTCGCGCACCACGGCCCGAGGAGCATCCTTGCCCCCCACGCCCAGCTACTCGACACGAGCGCACTCCTCCAGCAGGAGCAAGGCGCGACCATGCGAGCTCTGCTACCGGCCCATCGATACCGCACACGAGCGCTTCTGCTCGACGTGCGAGCCCAAGGCGAAGAGCCTCAAGCGGCTCTGACCGACCGGTTCAACGGGCATCGCCAGGCGGCGTGTCGACGCGAAGTCGGATCGTGACGTCGCCTGGCGGTCCCGACAGCTTGGTGATCAGGACGCGCCACCTGCCGGCTGGCATCGGACACCACTCCTCCCCCACGGTGCAGGTGACGCCGACCCGGCCGACGCTGCACCCGCTGCTGGGCCCGACCGGCACCGTGCTGATCGCCAGCGGCGCTGATACCGACGGCAGTTGAACGGTGGCGCGAGCGCGCGTTCCCGGCGGTGCCTGCAGCCGGTAGAGCAGGATCACGCCGGCCCGCCGATCCAGCTGCGCGACGGCCGTCGCCCGCGCGGGGCCGAGCCGGAAGGTGACCGCGGAGCCCCGCAGCACGACGAGCGGTACGGTGGCGGTTCGGGCGAAGGTGCGATCGCCTTGACCGCCCGTCGCCGCCGGGGACGCACATGCCGCCGCGAGCGCTGCAACCACGGCGGCAATCATCATCTTCGCCATCGCGATGACTACGTCGCGAGATCGTCTGTGAGTCCCGGTCGTCCCGCCGGGTTTGACGGCACCGATCCACCAACGGCCGGTTTGCGGTGACCTACGTCAGGAGCAGTGATCGCAGCGCGCGCTGGCGGTGATCGAAGATGCGGATCAGGTCGCGCTCGGCGACCGCCGCATTGCCGATCCGATCGATCAGGCCGCCGCCTCGAATGCGGTAGCTCACCCGGTCTGCGACCACGACGCCGCCGGCGACCTCGTAGAAGCGATGCTCGTGTACCCAGCGCGCGTACGGACCAGAGATCTGGCTATCGACGAATCGGTGCGGCGGCTCCCAGGCGGCGATCAGCGTCCGCCAGCGAAGCGGCACGCCGTGCAGCCGCAGCCGGTACTCGATCTCGGCGCCGCTGGCCATCACGATCGGCTGCGGAGTGACGACCGCAAACCGCAGCCAGGCCGGAGTGATCGACTCGAGGTTCATCGCGTCGGCGAAGAACGGAAACACCCCGGCCCGCGGCAGCGGCAGCCACATGCGAGCCTCGAGCAGGTGACCGTCGCCGTCGCCGCGCACGGCGACCACGTCGCTCAGCCGATGCATGAGGGGTGGCGGATCAGAGGGTGACGTCGTCCAGCCGTGAGACCACCTCGAGCCGCGCGGCCAGCAGTCCCTGCTCGATCAGCCGATGCACCGAGCCGTTCCCCTGCACGATCACGCAGCGTCCATCATTCTCGCGCACCCGGGCGTCAGTCTCGAGCAGCAACCGCAGCCCGGTCGAGTCCATGAAGCTGACGTGGCTCAGGTCGAGCACCAGCAACGGTTCGCTCAGCGCCGCCTCGACGCCACTGTGAAATACCGGCTCCGCCGCCAGATCGAACTCCCCCGCCAGCTCGATCAGCGTCATGCCGTCGCGCTCCCGGCGCTCGAGGGAGAGGGCCTGCACCTACATGGCCCTCAGCACCAGCACCGCCATGTCGTCGCCGACGCTGCCGCGGGCGCGGATCGCATCGGCCCGGATACGCTGCGCGACCTCGACGGCTGAGCTCTCCCCCGGAAGCGCGACCAGCAGTTCGACCAGCCTGGCGTCACCACCGGCGTCTCTCCAGGAGTCGGTCACGCCGTCAGTGTAGAGGACGACGACGTCGCCGGACTCGATCTGCGTGGTGGTGGAACGCAGCTCCGGGTCGGAGTACACGCCCAGCAGCGTGCCGCCCGCGCCCAGCTCCTCGACCGTGCCGTTGCGCCGGCGAACCAGCGGCGGCGGGTGTCCGGCGCGCGCGAGCTGAAGCCGTGACGGCGAGCCGGTCTCGAGCCGTCCCACCACCGCGGTGCAGAAGCGGATCTGGCCGTCCGTATCGGTGCGCAGCAGCGCGGTGTTGACGCTCCCCAACACGTGCAACGGATCGTCGTCTTCGATCGCCGAGGCGCGCGCCGTGTGCCGGGTGACGCCGGTCAGGGTGGCCGCCACGGCACCCTTGCCGCAGACGTCGCCGATCACGACCGCCCAACGGCCGTCCCCGGTCGAGAACAGGTCGTAGAAGTCGCCTCCGACATCGACGCCGTCGCCGCCCGGAACGTACTCGGCAGCCACGTCGAAGCCTGGCACCTTGGGCAGTATCGGTGGCAGTAGGCTGGCCTGCAGCGTGTCGGCGATCGCGCTGCGTTCACGGAACAGCCGCGCGTTATCGATCGCCAGCGCGGCGCGGTGGGCGAGATCTTCGACCAGCTGCACATCGCTCTCGGTGTACGAGCGGCCGGACTCGGCGATCACCATCGAGAGCGCGCCAAAGGTGCGGCCGCGGGCCGTCAGCGGCGCGGTGATCACCGAGCGAAGGCCGAGGTCGCGCAGGATGCCGAGCAGCCTCTCGTCCGGAGAGACCTCCACCAACAACTCGTCCGGGATCGTGGCCAGGTACTCCGTGTGACCTGTGCGAATCACGGCCGGCGCACCGGTCGGCGCGTCCGGATCGGACGGATAGTCCTGCTCCAGCTGGCGCACAAGCGCCACCTTCTGGGGGTCGGTGTGAGCGACCGCGAGGTTGCGGATCACACCATCATCGCCCAACACCGCAACGATGCACCAGTCGGCGAGCCGTGGCACAACCAGCTCGGCCAGCCGCTGCAGCGTCCGCTGATAATCGAGCGACTCCGACAGCAGGTCGCTGGCGTCGGCGAGGAAGCGCAGCGCGGCCTCGTCCCGCTTTCGCTCGGTCAGGTCGAGCGCGTAGCCGATCCACCGTCTCGACGGCGCGTCGATCATCGCAGCCGCAAACAGCACCGCCAGGCTGCTGCCATCCTTACGACGGTACTGACGCTCGTGCGGTGCCAGCCAGCCGGGCTCGAGCAAATGGTTCCATTCGACCTCGGTGAGCAGACCGCCGCCCTCGCCCACGATCAGCCGATCGAGGCTGATCGCTCGCTCGCCGAGGTCGTCCCGCGAGTAGCCGATCAGCTCCAGCAGGGCATCGTTGGCCTCGTCGATCAACAGTCCGCAGCCGCCCGAGACACCCAACACTCCGCTCTCGAAAAGCCCACGGAAGCGGGCATCGCTTTCGCGCAGGGCCAGCTCCACCAGCTTTCGCTTGGTGATATCGATCGCGATCCCGCCCAGGCCGGTCGACCGGCCCTCGGCATCTCTGTCCACGCGGCTGCGCCCGTCGATCCAGCGCGTGCGCCCGTCGGGGGTGACGATGCGGTGCTCGGCCTCGTGGCCCTCCCCGTCC
This sequence comes from Gaiellales bacterium, assembly GCA_038212095.1. Lineage (GTDB taxonomy): Bacteria > Actinomycetota > Thermoleophilia > Gaiellales > JAICJC01 > JAICYJ01. Next base: position 35,768 of record JBBQUW010000006.1, read on the forward strand.
AGGCCGGCGCGCGCTCGCGTTGAGACCGTCTCGCGATCGTCCGGGTGCACCAGGGCGAGGAAGTCGTCATAGGTGCCGCCGAACGTGCCCGGTTCGAGCCCATAGATCCGCTCCAGATTCTGTGACCAGACCACCCGTCCGGAGGTGGAGTCCCACTCCCACCAGCCCATGTTGCCCGCCTCCAGCGCCGCCTCCAGACGCTGGTTGACCTGGGAGATGTGTCGAGACAGCACAGCCCGGTCGAGCGCGTGCGCGCACTCCGCCGCCAGCGTGTTGATCGCCACGCGCTCCCGGCCCGCCAACGCCGTGGCCGAGTCGAAGCTAAGCGCAAGCGCACCCAACACCTGACCGTGGGCGATAAGCGGCACGGCCGCCCACGCCACGTGCCGCTCGGCCGCCGCCGCCAGCGCAGGGTAACGCGCGGCCTCGGCGGGGGAGTCGAGAAAGATCGGCCGGCCCTCGCGGATGCACTCGGCCAGGGGGGCATCATCGTCGCGGTCGAAGCTGCGCCACGCGGCCAGGGCCGGCTCCGGGTAGCCCCTGCTGCTCATGATCTCGAGCCGCTCTCCTGTCACCCGCACCACGGCTGAGGCGCTGGCACCAAGCACCTGCAAGCCGGCCTCGGCCGTTAGCTCAGCGACCTCCCCCGGCTCGGTCGCCGCCGCCAGCCGGACGGCGATGTCCGCCAGGCGCTCGGCACGAAGGCGCGCGGCAGCGTCGGCCTGATACAACAGCGCGCGATCGATTGCCTGCGCGCACTGATTGCCAAGCGCAATCACGAACCCGCGCACTCCGGAGTCGATGGTGCGGCCCGCGTCGAAGCGAAAGCTCAGCCCGCCCAGCACGCGGTCGGCGACCATCAGCGGCACCGAGGCGCTGGCGACGTCGGCCGGAATCGGCAGATCGGCGTAGCGCTCGTCCCGTCCCTCCCCGGCGTCGACGAACACCGGCGCGCGGCCACGAACCGCGTCGCCCATCGGTGTGTGCAGCTCGAGCGGGAACGACCTCCACTCTTGCCGCGTCCGGTCGTCGAGTCCGACCATGGCCATCACCTGGAGCTGGGCTCCGTCCTCGGTCAGGAGGGCGACTGCGCCGGCCGAGGCGTCCAGCACCTCGCGGCCACCCCGTAGCACCAGGTCGGCGATCTCGTCGATCCGCGCTGCGCCGGACAGCTCAGCCGACACCCGCTGGAGCCGCTCGCCGCGGCGGCGAACGTCGATCCACGAGGTGATGTCACGGAAGGCGAAGGCAGCTCCGGAGGGGCTGCTCGGCGCATCCCACACCGGATAGCAGTCGACCAGGTGCTGGCCGCCGGCCTGCTCGATCTCCAGTCCACACACGGACTCGCCCTGGACGGCACGGCCGACGGCCGACACCAGCTCGGGCGAGAGCTGCGGGAAGAGTTCGAGGGCGATGCCTTCCGGGCCAGCCCCGAGCAGCTGTCGCAATGCGCGATTGGCCGAGCGCAGCCGCATCTCGGCATCGACCACGCCGAAGCAGAACGGCGCATCGTCCATGCCGCCGGTCACCGGCTCCAGCTCGGCAGACTTCCGCGCTGCCGCCATCTACGGGATGAGGTGGACCGTTCGGGCGATCAGGGTCATGTCCAGGATCCGCCTGACTGCGGGGGAGGCGTTCATCAGCTCGAGCCGGCCGCCGCGTGCGGACAGACGCTGGGCGGAGGCCAGCAACACACCCAGCGCGGTCGAGTCGAGGAAGAGCACGTCGGAAGCATCGAGCCGTACGATCGCCCCCTCTGCCTCGGCGGAGTCGAGCGCCTGCCGCAACGCGTCAGCCGAGCCGATGTCCAGCTCGCCCTTTATCCGCAGCTCAGTCACGACCTCCTCCACCTGCCTCCGCTCGAACTGCGGGTGAGATCCGGAGTCACGTTCCTGCACGCCAAGCTCCCTCTCTCAACTGAGCCGGAGTCCACTCCGCATACCGGCGCCACGCGCGCCGATCACGTCGCGACCTCGAGCGCGAACGTCATCACGACCTCGGTGCCCGAGGGCGGAAACGGACGAATCTCCACATTCTGTGTCAGCGCGGCGATCACCGGTAAGCCCAAACCCAGTCCGGGGCTATCGACGCGCGGCGCGAAACCGCGACCGCGGTCGCGAACGGAGATCGTCAACGCGGAGCTGGCATACTCGGCGGTCAGCTCGATCTCGGGTTCATCCCTTCCACTGCCGTCGCGATAGGCATGTTGTACGACGTTCGTGCACGCCTCGGTTACCGCCAGCAGAACGTCGGACGCGAGCGCCTCTGATAGCGCTTGGCCGTCGAGGAAACCTGCCACGGCATGGCGGACGAGCGGAATGTTCTCTGCTGTCGATGGCACCGTCAGTTCCAACTGAACCTGCTCCCCGGTCATCGCGGCACCCCCAAGCTCGAGTGAGAACTCGGAACGAGCGCGTCCTCCTGCCGACTGTACACCGGCAGCACCGCATCCAAACCGGTCAGCTCAAGGATCCGCCGCACCGCTGCCCCCGATTCCCGTCCCACGACCAGTGCCCAGCGGCGCCCGGAGTCAACGGTATCTCGGTGCGATGTGATCAGTGCGCCGAGCACCGCTGAATCGATGAACGCCGCGTCTGAGAGATCGACGATCACCAACGATCCATCGGCTGCCTGGTTCAAGGTTTCCTTCAGCTCATCTACGGAGGCGAGATCGTGCTCGCCCCTGAGCGCAACAATGCAGGCGCCGCCCTCATGGCGCACCAGCGAGATCGTCCGCACGCTCATGGCCCCACGATACCCGGTCTGCGGGACGGCAAACATCGCAGTCCCGCGATCGCGCCATCGCTAGGCTGCCTGGCATGGACATGCGAGCACACACCGTGAGGGCACATCTGTCGGCTGCGGCGCCGCAGACCGACGTGCTGGTTCCGCTCGCGCTGGTCACCGGCGCGCGGGCCGGCCTGTCGGTGGAACAGATCGATGACCTGGCGATGGCGATCGAACTGTTGGTGCGTCACCGGCCGCGGGTCGACCGTCACGCCGTGTTCGCCGTCGACCAGGGCCAGATCAAGGTCGCGCTCACCGGCATCGACGCCGAGTGGGTGGAGCGCCGCGGGCAGATGCTGGCGGTGCTCGTGTCGGACGTGAACGTCGCACCGACCGAGGTAGTCCTGCGTGTCGACGCGTGACAGCGTGGAGGGGCTCGTTGGCCGGGTCGTGGCCGGCGATGAGACGGCCGGCGACCTGCTTGTGGCAGCCATGCGGCCGTTGGTGAGCGGCATGGCACGCCGGTTCGAGGGCCGCGTGTCGCGAGCCGACCTGGAGCAGGCTGGCATGGTGGGACTGCTGCAGGCGGCACGGCGCTTCGACCCCACCAACGGCACGCCGTTCGGCGGATACGCGGCGCCGTTCGTGATGGGAGAGATGCTGGCCTGTGTCCGACAGCTGGCGGGGCCGGTGCGAATGCCGCGGTCCCTGAACGAGAGCCGCGGCATCACGACCACGGCGATCGAGGAGCTGACCGCCACACTCGGCCGCAGTCCGAACGTCGACGAGATCGCCGCACACACCGCACTCGACCACGACGCCGTGCTCGAGGCACTGCGCGCGCGGATGGCGCTGGCGCCGGTCGCACTGGACGACCTGCGCGAGCACGAGCTTGGCCTGCACGACGACGGGCTGCGAACCGTCGAGCAGCGGCTCGACCTGGGCGCCCAGCTCGAGCGGCTCGATCCGCGCAGCCGGCAGGTGGTGATGCTCCGGTTCGGACTCGAGCTGTCGCAGCGAGAGATCGCTTCCCGGCTGGGCATCTCACAGATGCACGTTTCACGGCTGCTGCGCGGGGCCCTCGCGGTGCTGGCTGACGACGACTCCAGCGCCTGAACAACGAATCGATGTTTCAGATCCCGCGCGCGCACACACCTGCTCCTTGCGCGCCGATCCGGGCGCTACGTGACACAGACACTGCTTCCGCAGAGGAGACGGCCAGATGCCCACAGCTGACCACCGCACCGACACCGAGCTCGTCATCGCTCACCGACAGACCGGCGACGAGGATGCGCGCGAGGCGCTGATCCTCAGGTACTCGGGCCTCGCGCGCGCGATCGCCCGTCGCTTCGCACGTCGTGGGCTGCACCACGACGACATCGTCCAGAGCGGGTACCTGGGCCTGATCCAGGCGGTTGATCGTTACGACCCCTCGCGCGGCGTGCCGCTGAAGGCCTATGCCGCCCGCACCATCGAGGGCGAGATCATGCACCTGTTCCGCGATCGTGGATGGGCGGTACGGGTTCCGCGGTCGCTCCAGGAGATGAGCCGCTCGATGGCGGTTGCATCCGAGCACCTCGGCCACCGTCTGGGACGCAAGCCGACCGTCGCCGAGCTGGCCGACGCCACCGGCCACAGCGAGGACGAGGTCGCCGAGGCGCTGATGGCCCAGCGCGCGTACGTGGCAGAGCCGCTCACCGAGCCGGGTGCCGGCGAGGGCGACGAGGACATGCGGCCCGTGCCGGCGCTAATGGTCGACGAGGACGGCTTTCGCGATGTGCGCGACCGAGACGAGGTGTGGCAGGCGATGCGGCACCTGCCGGCCCGCGAGCGCGAGATCGTGCGGCTGCGCTTTGTCGAGGACATGACGCAGTCCGAGATCGCCAGTGAGATGGGCATCAGCCAGATGCACGTGTCGCGCCTGCTCCGCTCCGCGCTCGATGGCCTGCGCAGTTCGCTCACCGAGCCGGCCTCGCAGCGGCTCGCCTCCTGACTCCAGATCAATCGCACGCACCAGCCGGGCGGTTCAGACGAACCGTCCGGCTCGGCGTCAACAGCGAGAACATCCTGCATAGAGCCGGTTTGCTCGGGGCCACCACCGGGTATTGATGAGGTGACAATCGATCGAAAGGACGTATCCCATGCGGATCGGCTCATCAATCGTTCTCATCGCCGTCGGCGCGATCCTGCGCTCCGCGCTCACGCTCAATCACAAGGTCGGCAGCACGTACGTCAACTGGAACATCGTCGGCGACGTGCTGATGGCGGCCGGCGTGGTCGGCCTCGTGATGTCGATGTTCTGGATGGCGGCCGCCTCCCGCCGCGGCACCACCGTGGCGGACGATCGCCCGATCGACGCGACGAACCGACCGTACGTCTCGTAGCGCTCGAAATGGCCTCCGCACGGTGCGGAGGGAAAGGACGGGGACGGCCGCGGTGGGCGCGGCCGTCCTCGCGCCATTTGCACGTGGTACGCACGGGCGGTTTGGACTGTGCGTGACGCGGGTACATCCGGCGCGTGGCGAAGCGGCACTCCCTGACAGCGAAGAGCGATCTCCCGGTCGATGGCTGGGCCTCGGTGACGCTGACCGGAGAGCTCGATCTGGCGTCAGCTGACCGGCTTCGCGACGTGCTGGAGGGTGCCATCGACACGGGCGTGCGGATCGTCAGCGTCGACGCCCGCCAGGTCACGCTGCTCGACTCGACGTCCCTTGGCGTACTGCTCTTCTTCGCACGCCTGCTGCGGGATCGCGGCGGCCACCTGGAGCTGGTGTACGCGACGCCGTCAGTCAAGCGCACCCTGCAGGTGGCGGCGCTGGGGCGGGCGATGGAGCTGGTCGAACGGCCGGCCGGCGACAGCTGACGACCGCTGAGGCCGTTTGCAGGTGATGGAGGACGGGTAGTCGGGCTGGAGACGGCTCAACGAAACTGGAGATCACAGTTCCGAGGGCGAGAAGTGGGGCAAAGAGGGCTTGGGTAGGAATCATCGGCCTGATCGTGATCATCATCATCGTGATCGTCATCCTGCGCGTTCTCTGATGCGACGGAATCGGTGCGAGAGGCGTGGCGGGTAGGGGCGCCGTCTCCGAGATGGCCGACCGATGTTTGGGCACACGCCGGACGCGGGAAGAGCAGATCGATACGGCCGCCGCCGGGCGGACGCGGACAAACCACCAGGAGGGGCGCTGTGGGTGACAAGATCGACACCACGAAGGGCACGATCAAGGAAGAGATCGGCCGGGCCACTGACGATGAGCAGCTGACCCGCGAGGGTCAGGTCGACCAGGCCAAGGGCGACATCAAGCGCGGCGTCGACAACGCTGGCGATGCCGTCAAGCGAGCCGTCGACAGGGTCGCCGACTGAGCGATGCGCGATCGCCTCGCGTGCTGGGGCGCCGCACCCGCGGCGGCCCAGCACGCGCTGCTCTCAGACCGTACCTGGCCCTGCCGGCGGATCTGAAGCGGGGAAGGAGTCGGCCAGGCTCTGGTCGAGGCCGCTGAGATCCTCGTGACCGCCGCCCTCCGGCATAGCGGCCGGATGTGGCTGCCGCCGCTGGCGTGGATCGATCACGTTGGCCGGCGCCGGAGGTAGGAAGTGGAAGGTCAGGTGCCGCTGGTTCTCTCGGTGTGTTGTCATACTGCGACCGCTACCCGCCGATGCGGCACGCCTAAACCCAGCCGCTGTCGTCAGATGTCAGCCGTCGACGAGCAGGCCCTGCAGCGGTCCCAGCAGGCGCGCAGAACGGCGCGAGACGTGGGGCAGCATCATCAACCGGTGGTCGAGCGGACGGCCCGCTTCACGTCGGGCGAGCTGCTCCTCAGCGATCGGCCGCCACAGCCGGTCGACGATCTCGGTCGGATCGCCCGAGAGGTCGTCGGGCCCGCACTCGAGGTGCTCGGCCCAAAGACGGATGCGGGTATCGCGCGCGATCTCGCCATCCTCGACCAGCAGATTCATCTCGGTATCGTTGAACAGCGAGTGGTCGTTCAGGTTGGCCGATCCGAGCGTCAGCACACGGTCGTCCACGATCGCCACCTTCGCGTGCACGTAGATCGGATCCGCGGCTGACTGCTCGCGCGCGTACAGGGTGCATGCCAGCATCCGACCGCGCCCGTCGTCCGCCTCGACCAGCTCCGCCAGCGCGCCGCGCGTGTCGTCGCCGCCGCCATACGGCTTGGCCGGAAGCACGATCACCAGCCGGAAGCGCGGGTCGTCGGCGCTGCGCAGCTTCTCCGCCAGCAGGGAGACGATCTCCGGCGACCACAGGTACTGGCTCTCGAGGTAGATCAGCCGCTGTGCCGACGCCAACGCGCGGATGTACGCGGCCAGGATTGAGAACTCTCCGCGGGGCTGCGACCGGTAGATGCGCTCGGGCACGGTGCGGATCAACTGCACGCGGGTCTCCCCCGCCGACACCAGCGCGGGCGGAGGCGGCAACCGCTCGCCGGTCACCTCGTGCCAGCGCATCGCGAAGTGGCGCGCAACGTCGGTCACCACCGGCCCGTGGAGGCAGGCACCAACGTCGTGCCATCCGACCGCGGCACGCGGCAGGTGACGCGGCGAGTCGAGACGATCGCCCTTGCTGACGGTGGGGTCGATGCCGCCCACGAACGCAACCCGGCCGTCGATTATCAATAGCTTCTCGTGGTGGCAATGCAGCGGACGCTCGTGGCGGTCGAGCGCGCAGCGCACCCGGGTACCCCGACAGAGCGTGTCTCGCACCCGCCGGACGTCGGCCCGCGAAGGATGGAACAGGGGCATCGGCGCTCCCGCCCACAGCAGCACCCGCACGTCCACCCGATCGGCCAGCTCGGCCAGCAGGTTGCGGAGAACCACCGGCTCGGACCCGCCCCGTAGAACGAACTCCGGCGAGACGAACCAGCCCGCCAGAAAGACGTCGTTGGTGGCAAGTGCGAGCTCCTCGATCATCCGGGCAAAGGCCTGCTCGCCGTCGATCAGCACCTCCAGCCGGTTGCCGTCCCGCGGCGGGGTCGACGCGCCGAGCGTCCCGTCTCCTGGATCGAGCAGCCCCGGCCAACCGGCACGATGCAGGCGCCGGCGGTGGTGTGCCGAGATCGTCCAGCTGAGTCCGGTGCCCAGAGCGCGGTCGAAGTTCTCGAGTACGGCGCCACCGGCGGCTTTCACGCCCATCATGCCGGTGATGGTACCCCGCGAGAGCGACCATCCACACGTTCCGCCAGCGGCCATCCCGGGTATTCTGCCGCGATGTGCCCGGATCAAAGCCACGTGCGCTTGTTCGACGGCCACGGCGATGTGCGCGAGGCCGCTCTCGACCATCAGGAAGAGCTGGGTCGGGACGAGAGCCAACTGCTGTGGATCGACCTGCTGGCGGCAGACCGCTCGCACGTCGACCAGGCCGCGAAGGCGGTCGGGATCACTCCTGAAGAACTGGACGAACTGCTGTCCGACGACCAGGAGGACGGTTGGCTGGACGACCAGGGCGGGATGGTCGCGGCGCACGCGTACACGCTCGAGCGGGCCGGAGACGGCTATGACCGCGGAGCGCTCGACATCGCCGCCGGCCGCAACTGGGTGATCACATCGCACGGCGAGGCAGTAGCCACCATCGACGACTTCGCGGCGCGGCTGAAGACCAGCAGGCGGGTCGGCGACCTGGACGGAGCGTCGTTTCTCGCCTTCCTGCTGGACTGCTGTTCACCCGGTACATGGGCGAGATCGAGGCTCTCGATCGTGAGATCGACGAGCTCGACTTGGAGATCCTGCGCACCGACGCCAACGACCAGCACCTCACCAGCATCGCCAACCTGCGGCGCCGGGTGGCCGCGATCCGACGCGCTCTGGCCTCGCACCGCGAGCTGGTCGCGTGGCCCGCCCATACGGAGTTCAGCGACGTGATGACGGAGCGCGCGCAGCAACACTTCACCGCCGTGGCGGAGCGTTTCGCTCAGGCCATGGCTTCTGCTGACACAACCCGCGACTCGCTGAACGGCTGCTTCGACCTCTTGATGTCACGCGTCGCACAGCGGACGAACAGCACGATGCGGGTGCTGACGGTGGTCTCGGTCTCGCTCCTGCCGGCCACGCTGCTGACCGGCATCCTGGGGATGAACTTCCACCCCAGGTTCTTCGACCACCCCAGCTACTTCTGGGTGGTGCTCACGGCCATAACCGTGATCGTGGTGGGCGCCCTGATCACCGCCCGACGGTACCGCTGGATCTGATCGAGAGAGTGTCCACGGGAACGAGATGGCGTTGGCGCGGCCAGGTACGATGCCGAGATGACCGCGTCAGACAGAGCCGCCGAGCTTCGCCGTCTGCATGACGAGCCCGGTCTGCTCGTGCTGGTCAACGTCTGGGACGTGATCAGCGCGATGATCGTGGCTGAACTGCCTGGGTGCCGCGCGATCGCCACCGCCAGCCACTCGATCGCGGCCACGCTCGGCTACCCGGACGGGGAACAGATACCACTCGACCTGATGATCGACGCGATCGAGCGGATCGCCCGGGCGGTCGACCTGCCCGTCACCGCTGACATCGAGGCCGGGTACGGCGATGCCGGTGCCACGGTGCGACGTGCGATCGCCGCCGGGGCCGTGGGCGGCAACCTGGAGGACGAGATGCGGCCGCTCGGCGAGGCGGTCGCGGCGGTCTCAGCCGCCGTGGCGGCGGGGCAGTCGGAGGGCGTATCGTTCGTGCTGAACGCGCGCACGGACGCGTTCCTTCGCGCCGGAGACCGAGACCGCGAGCTGGTGCTGGCCGACGCGATTGAGCGCGGCAGGGCGTTCATCGAGGCCGGCGCCGACTGCGTGTTCGTGCCCGGCCTGCTCGACAGCGAGACGGTGTCGCGGCTGGTGGAGGGCATCGGCCTCCGCAAGGTGAGCGTGATCGGCGTGCCTGGCACGCTGCCGCACAGCGACCTCGAGCGAATGGGGGTAGCGAGGATCTCGTACGGCCCCTGGTCGCAGCGGCTGGCAATGACAGCGCTCGCTGACGGTGCCGCCGAGCTGCTGGCCGGGGGCGCGTTGCCGCCCGGCGTGCGTGCGATCACCTAGTGGCGGAGATCGCGTCCGGAAACCGCGCGCGCACGATGCGAGTGCTGCACCCGCACCCGTCGGTGTACGCGTTCTACGACGGCCGAGTGGATGGGACGCGGCTGTACTCGTCTGACGACAACTGGATCGACGACGGCGGCTACCAGCTTGGCGTCGCGGCCTACGCCATCGTCGACCATGGCGACGCGCTGATCTACGACACCCACCTCTCGATTGACCATGCCCGGCGGATGCGGGAGTACGTCGAACGTCTTGGTGCGGAACGGATACGCGTCGTGCTCAGCCACTGGCACCTCGACCACATCGCGGGCAACGAGGTGTTCGCAGACGTCGAGATGATCGCCCAGCGGCGGACGCTGGCCCACCTGCGCGCGAACGCCGCGGCGATCGAGTCCGGTACCGCCTCGGGTCCACCCGCCATCCGGCCACTGGTGCTACCCGGCACCGTGTTCGACGAGCAGCTGCGGCTCGACGTCGGCCGGCTGCGAGTCGAGCTGCTGCACGCCGACATCCACAGCGATGATGCCGCGTTGATGCTGATCCCGGAACATGGGCTGCTATTCGCCGGGGACACGCTCGAGGACACCGTCACGTACGTGGACGAGCCGCTGCGGCTGCCGGCCCACCTGGCCGAGCTGGAGCGAGTCGGCCGGCTGGCGATCGACCGCATTCTGCCGAACCACGGCGATCCGGACGTGATCGCCGACGGTGGCTATCCACCCCAGCTGATCGCCGCCACGCGGCGCTACATCACCGACCTGCTGCGCTGCCCCGGGGATGGCCGGCTGCGCGGGATCGGCCTGCAAGAGTTCGTCTCGCAGCAGTTGGCGGACGGCCAGCTGCACTACTTCGCGCCGTATGAGGACGTCCACCGGGCGAATGTTGATCTGGTCGCTGCGGCGCTGGCCGGCGGGGTGCCCGCCGGCGGGTAGACGGCGCGCCGCACATCTGGATGGGCGATCAGCCTGGGAACGACTCCGGTCGCTGCACGGCGCGTTGCCACAGCTGCTCGTCGATGTTGCGCCCGGTGACAACCAGGATCGCTGGCTGGGGCAGGCGACCGGCAATCGTGCGAGCTGCGGCCAGGGCGGCAGCGGCCGAACCCTCGACCCGCAATCCGGCGGCAGCCAGGGCGGATACGGCGGTGGCGATCTCCCGCTCCGAGACGACGATCAGCTCGTCGGCAGCGGTGCGCAGCCGCTCAACGGCCAGCGGGATCGCCACCCTCACCGCCAGCCCGTCGGCAAACGTCTGGTTGCGGTCGCACTCCACCACGTGGCCCGCGGCGAAGCTCTCCGCCATCACGGGTGCGGCTGCCGCAGCGACACCGATCCGCCGCGTCCGGGGCGAGATCTCGGCCAGCCGCGCACCGATGCCGATCAGCAGCGCACCGTTTCCGACCGGCACCAGCACGGCTCCCGGCGGCTCATCGGTGGCGGCGACGATCTCGTCCGCGATCGCGGCATAGCCCTGGAACTGCGCCGGCTCAGCGCCATCCTCGAAGAACGGCACTCCATGTGCCAGGGCAAACGCGCACGCGTCCTGCTTGGCGACGTCCAGATCGCTGCCGCCCACCACCAGCTCCGCGCCAAGTCGCTCGAGCAGCTCCAGCTTGGCCAGGCTCGACCCCTCGGGCACAAACACCACCGCACGCATCCCATGGCGGGCGGCCGCCCACGCGGTCGCGGCGCCGTGGTTGCCGGTGGAAGCGGTGACCACCGCACTCGCTCCCCCCTCCCGGAAGCCGGCGACCGCGGGAAGCGCGCCGCGCCACTTGAACGCCCCCAGCTCGTGCTCGTCCTCGCGCTGCAGCAGCAGCCGGTGGCCCGGGAGCAGCTCGGGTGGTGCAGCTTCGAGACGAGCCATCAGCCTCCCCGGCTCATGCCAGCCCGACGATGCCGTCGGCCAGCCACGACTCGACGTACATCGCCAGGGACGGGCGAACAAGCAGCCGGAATCCGGGCCGGTCGTCGACTCGCTCGATGATCACCGGCGCACCCGCCACCAGCGTCTGGGCGCAGCGGCCCGTGGGAAAGGCGTCGCCGTGTAGGTCGAGCGAGCAGCACGAGGCGAGCACGTCGGGCGCCTGCGGACCCGACAGCTCCAATGACACCCGGTTGGACGAGAGCTCGACCGCCGCGCCCTCACCCGCCAACACCTCGCGCAGCCGCGGCTCGTCCTCGGGCCGGCCGACGATCAGCCACTCGTCCGGTCCCAGCCACAACACGCCCTCCCGTACGGTGTTCGGCGACTGCGGCAACGGGACGCCAAGCAGCCGCTCGACCCGGCCCGCCGCGTCACCGCCGGCCATGACCCGCAGGCCGAGCTGCGACAGGGAGCCGCCGCGACGGAGCTCAGCCATCACGGCGCGCCCCCTGCGGGTCGACCAGCACGGGCTCCACGACCGTCGCGCGCGCGGTGACACCGGACTGCGAGACGTACAGCGAGTGGCCGATCCGATCGCGGCCGCCCCTCACAAGCGCCAGTGCGAACGTCCGGCCCAGAGCGGCACTGTCGTAGGACGAGGTGACGTGACCGGCCATCGGCACCGGCGCTCGCAGGTTGGGGTCGAGCACGACCTGCGCGCCCTCGTCGAGCCGCAGCGCGGGATCGTCCGGCAGCAGCCCGACCAGCTGCTTGCGATCGGGGCGCATGGTGTCCGGGCGGCGCAGCGAGCGGCTGCCGACGAAGGGCTTGGTTTTGGACACGATCCAGTCCATTCCGAGGTCGATCGGCGTGACCGTGCCATCGGTGTCCTGACCGACGATCGGGTACCCCTTCTCGGCCCGCAGCACGTGCATCGTCTCGGTGCCGTAGGCGGTGACGCCGTGCGGCTCGCCCGCACTCCACAGCGCGGCCCACAGCTCCAGACCGCGCGTGCCCGGCACCGAAACCTCGTACGCGAGCTCGCCGGAGAACGAGATCCGCGAGACATGCGCGTCCGCCCCGGCCACAGCGGTGTCGACGAAGCTCATGAACGGGAACGCCTCGGCCGACAGGTCGACCCCGGGCACCACTGCCGCCAGCACCTCCCGCGAGCGCGGCCCGACCACCGCCACCGTCGCCCACTGCTCGGTCACCGATGTCAGCCAGACCCGCAGCTGCGGCCACTCTGTCTGCAGCCACTCCTCCATCCAGTCCAGCACCACGGCCGCGCCGCCGGTGGTGGTGGTGGCGAAGAAGCGGTCGTCGGCCACGCGTGAGACGACGCCGTCGTCGAACACCATGCCGTCCGCGCGGCACATCAGCCCGTAGCGGCAACGCCCCACCTTGAGCGTGTCGTAGGCATTGGTGTAGAGCCGGTTCAGGAACTCAGCCGCGTCCGGCCCCTGGATATCGATCTTGCCCAGCGTCGAGGCGTCCATCATGCCGACGCCTCCCCGCACCGCCGCGCACTCGCGCAGCACGGCCGCGTCCATCTGCTCGCCGTCGCGCGGGTAGTACCGCGGCCGCTTCCACTGACCGACATCCTCGAACACCGCGCCTCGGTCGACGTGCCAGGGGTGGATCGGCGTCGTGCGCACCGGATCGAAACGCTCGCCGCGGGCACGACCGGCCAGGGCCGCGAACGAGATCGGCTCCACCGGCGGGCGAGTGGTCGACGAGCCCACCTCGGCGACGCCGCTGCCCAGGAGCTGCGCGGCGATCGCGGTGGCATTGGTCTTGGCGGTGCGGCCCTGATCGGCGCCGGTTGCGATCAGCGTATAGCGCTTCACGTGCTCGATCGACTGCAGCCCGGCGCCGACCGCGCGCCGTAGCTCGGCCACGGTCACGTCGCGGTGCAGGTCGACAAACGCCTGCGACTCATCGCCGGGCAGCAGCCAGTGCGCCTGTACCGCTGGCAGTCCCTCGCCTGCTGCTGCCCCGACGATGCGTTGGCGGGGCAGCGCGCCGTCGGGCACGAAGCAGGCGCGCCCCTCGTGCCAGCGCACCCTGCCGCCACGGTGAAGGTGCAGATCGAGCACGGGGTCGAAGCCGCCTGATACGCCCAGCACGTCGCACTCGATCCGCTCGATGTCCGCGGGTGCCTCCAGCGGCGCGACCAGCACCGAGAGCCCATCCTCCCCGGCGTCCTCGACGCCGACCACGGTGCGACCGGCGCGCAGGTCGATCACGGCCGCGCCCAGCAGCCGGGCGACCTCCAGGCCGCGATCGTTGTTGCAGAACACTGCCGGACGCTCGGCCGCAACCGCAAACCGCTCGAGGTAGGTGCGCAGGGCGCCCGCCAGCATCACGCCGGGCAGGTCGTTGCCTGGAAACACCAGCGGCCGCTCGTAGGCGCCGGTGGCCAGGACGACCTCACCCGCGCGGACGTGCCACAGCCGCCGGCGCACCGGCGAGACACGCTCCACCAGCGTCACGAAGTTGTCGTCGTAGCTGCCCAGCGCGGTCGTCCGTGGCAGCGCGATCGCCTCGTCGCCGGCCAGCTCGATCGGCCGGAAGTCGCGTTCCGCCAGAATCACCCGCCGCCCCTCGGCCACGGCGGCGGCCGCCGCCGCGTGGCCGCTGCGGCCGGCGCCGATCACCAGCAGATCGCAGTGAGCATGGTGATGATCGTGACGCTGCTCGTCGTCGCCGGCCAGACGACCGCGCAGGCCCGGCAGCAGGGACACCTCGAGCGCCTGCTCTGGCAGCTCGAGCAGGGTCGCCGCGACCAATGGCTCCGACCATGGCGCGGTCACCTGCACCAGCGCGTTGGGCTCCTCGCCGCCCGCCGAGACGACGCCGCGCACGCGGCCGAACACCGAGCTCGCGCCGACCGCGATCAGGCCGTTTGCGAGCAGCGCCGAGGCGACCGTATCGCCGGCGTAGCCCTGGTAGGACACGCCGTTCACGACCACGGTGCGCTCCTGCGAGCGGTCGATCGCCCCGCCCTCGGCCAGCCTGCGCATCATGCCGGCGGCTCCTCGCCGAGAGCGTAGCTACCAGCGATCTGGTGCGTGGCCGTGTCGCGGACGAGGTTGAACCAGCGCCGGCAGCCGTGCTGGTGCGTCCAACGCTCGGCGAAGCGGCCCTTCGGGTTGTCACGGTAGAAGACGAAGCGGCTCCACTCGCGATCGTCGATCGCCTCCGGGTCGGCCGGGTACGCGACGTGCGCCTGCCCGCCGTAGCGGAACTCGACCTCATCGCGCGGGCCGCACCAGGGGCAGGGGATCAGCAGCATCGCGCCACCCTAGTGCGCCACCGCCGCGGCGCCATGCTCGTCGATCAGCGCGCCGGTCTCGAACCGCTCGAGCGAAAACGGACGATTCAGCTCGTGCGGCTGTCCGGTGGCCAGCGTGTGGGCGTACACCCAGCCCGACCCGGGGGTGGCCTTGAAGCCGCCGGTACCCCAGCCGCAGTTGACGAACAGCCCATCCACCGGCGTTGCCCCGACGATCGGCGAGGCGTCCGGTGAGACGTCGACGATGCCGGCCCACGTCCGCAGCACGTGCGCGGTGGCGAAGATCGGGAACAGCTCCAGCGCCGCCGCCATCTGCTGCTCGATCACGTGGAACCCACCACGCTGGGCATACGAGTTGTACGGATCGATGCCGGCGCCCATCACCAGCTCGCCCTTGTGGGCCTGGCTGACGTAGACGTGCACCGCGTTAGACATGACGACGCAGTCCAGCACCTGTTCGAGCACCTCGCTTACCAGCGCCTGCAGGGGATGGCTCTGGATCGGCAGCTCGACGCCCGCCATCGCTGCCACCACCGATGAGTGGCCGGCTGCGCACAGCCCGATCCGGCCGGCGCCGATCCGTCCGCGGCTGGTCTGCACCGCAACCGCCCGGCCACCATCCAGCTCGATGCCGGTCACCTCACAGTTCTGGATCAGGTGGACGCCCAGGGCAGACGCGGCGCGCGCGACCGCGAACACCAGCGCGTCATGACGGGCGATACCGCCCCGGCGCTGAAGGGTTGCGCCCAGCACGGGGTAGCGCAGCTCGGGCGAGATATTCACCTGAGGACAGAACTCGGCCACGTCGTCGAGATCCAGCCACTCCGCATCGACACCGTTCAGGCGATTTGCGTTCACCCGCCGCACCCCCTCGCGCACGTCGCCGAGGTTGTGGGCCAGGTTCAGCACGCCGCGCTGGGAGAAGAGGATGTCGTAGTCAAGCTCCTCGGTCAGCCCCTCCCACAGCCGCAGCGAGTGCTCGTACATGGCGGCGCTCTCGTCCCAGAGGTAGTTGGAGCGGATCACTGTGGTGTTGCGTACGGCGTTGCCTCCTCCCAGCCAGCCCCGCTCTAGCACCGCCACGTTGCTGATGCCGTGCAGCTTGGCCAGGTAGTAGGCGGTGAACAGCCCGTGCCCGCCGCCGCCGACGATCACCACGTCGTAGCTCGAGCGCGGCTCGGGCGCGTGCCAGAGAAAGTCGGGATGCTGCTCGAACACCGACGTCACGGCTGAACGCCCTCCGCGGCAGCCGACAGCTCGTGACGGGGGAGCCCATCGTCAGGCAGCTCGTACCAGTCGCCCTTCTGGCTGGTGAACCAGTGGCCGGCCACCGTCAGCCCCGTCGCGCCATCGATCGAGCCTGCGCTCAGCGTGATCGTCGGCCGGCCTGGCGCGTCCCACAACAGGCTCGATCCGCACTCGCCGCAGAAGCCGCGGCGGGCGCCGGCGTCGCTGGCCGGGCCCGTAATCCAGCGCAGTCCGCGCTGCTCGTCCAGCCGCAGATGCTCTCGCCGGCATGCGGTGCACGCGGCCGGCCCGCCATGCCAGCGACGGCACTCGACGCAGTGGCAGAGCAGCACATCACGCAGCGGCCCGGTGACCGCGAAACGCACCGCGCCGCACAGGCAGCCGCCGGTGGCGACCGGATCGCTCACGGCGCATCCGCCAACCGCAAGACGACACGGGTGGCGTCGCCGGATCGAACCGCATCGACCGCCTCCTCGACATCGTCGAGGTCGAAGCGGTGCGAGATCAGCTGCTCCAGCGGCAACCTACCGCGGCGGTAGGCATCCAGGATCAGGGGGAAGTCTCGGTCGGGCCGGGCCGAGCCGTAGATCGAACCGAGCACCCGCCGTTCCATGCGAGGGATCGAGAGCGCGGGCACGGTCAGCTCGACGTCGGCGCGTGGGATGCCCGCCATCACAGCGGCGCCGCGCTTGCGGGTGGACAGGAAGGCCGCCCGCATCGAGGCCGGCCGGCCGCTGGTCTCGATCGCATAGTCGACCCCGCCGCCGCTGGCCTCGATCACCGCCTCAGCGACGCTCTCCGGCTCGCCGCTCCAGGCCACCAGCGACGTGGCGCCGAGCGCCTCGGCGCGGGCTCTGCGGCTCTCGCGGCGATCGACCGCCACGATCTGGGAGGCACCCGCCGCGGCCGCACCCATCACCGCTGACAGCCCTGTGCCGCCGATGCCGAACACCGCCACGCGGTCACCGGGGCGCACCGACGCCGTGCGCCAGACGGCGCACACGCCGCTGGTGACGGCGCAGCCGAGCAGCGCCGCCACCTCGAACGGCACGTCGGTCGGAATCCGGATGCAGGATCGCGCCGGCACCACCGCCCGCTCGGCGAAGGACGAGACGAAGCAGTAGTGATGTACCTGAGCGCCGCCGAATCGCAGCCGGGTGGTGCCGTCCAGCAGGCCACCGGCCAGCATCAGCGGCCAGGCCGTGCTGCAGAGGTGGGGAAGGTCGCGAAGGCACTCCTCGCACCGGCCGCAGTAGGGAGCCCAGGACAGTGCGACATGATCGCCCACCGAGAGCCAGTCGACGCCGTCGCCCAACGCTTCCACCACCCCGGCGCCCTCGTGTCCAGGTACCACCGGCGCCGGAACATCGACGCTGCCGTCCAGCACGTTCAGATCGTCCGAGCAGACGCCGCTCGCATGCACGCGCACCTGCACCTCACCTGCCCTGGGCGGCTCGAGTTCGAGCTCGACCACGCGCAGCGCCGTGCCTGCGGCCGGGAGCAGTGCTGCACGCACGGCGGTGCTCATACGCGCAGCCGCTCCCCACGGGGATCGAACTGCGGCTCGGACGAGACGGTGCCGGCGACGGTGCGATCGAAGATTCGTACCGCGACGCGGGTGCCTTCGCCGGCATGGTCGCGCGGCAGGTAGCCGTAGACCAGGCTGCGGCCGACGGTGTAACCAAAGTCGGCGCTGGTCACGTATCCGACCGCGTCGCCGTCCACCATCAACGGCTCGTAGCCCAGCGGGGCGGCGTCGGGTTCGTCCAGCACCACACACACCAGGCGTCGGGCGGGGCCGCCGCGCTCGCGCTCGCGCAGCGCCGCCTCACGGCCGATGAACGCGGACTTCGAGAGGTTGACCGTGAACCCGAGACCGGCCTCGGCCGCCGTGTACTCGGTGTGCATGTCCACACCGGCAAAGCGGTAGCCCTTCTCGACGCGCAGCGAGTTGAAGGCGCCCAGCCCGACCGGGCGGCCACCGCCTTCGACCAGCGCATCCCACAGCCAGCGGCCGTACTCGGTGGCCACGTACAGCTCCCAGCCAAGCTCGCCCGCGTACGAGATGCGCAGCGCGCGGGCCGGCACCGGGCCGACCTCGATCTCGCGCGAGTCGAGGTACGCGAACGAGAGATCGTCCGTTGTCAGTTTTGACAAGATATCGCGTGCGCGGGGACCCCAGAGGCCGATCACCGCCACCGAGGAGGTGACGTCGGCCATCCGGACCGCGCCGCCCTCCGGCAGATGACGGCGCAGCCAGGCCAGGTCGCGCGGTCCCGACCCGCCCCCCGTCACGACCATGAAGCGCTCGTCGCCGGTGCGGGTGACGGTCAGATCGCAGACGACACCGCCGCCGTGATCGAGCACGGTGGTGTAGACGATCCGCCCCACCGGCCGATCCATCTCCGAGGCACAGACGCGGTTCAGCCACGCGGCCGCGCCCGGCCCCTCGATCTCGGCCTTGGTGAACGGCGTCAGGTCGAACACGCCGGCCTGCTCGCGGGTGTGGCGGTGCTCGCGGCCGATCACGGGCGACCAGTAGCGGCTGGCCCAGGCGTCGCGCCGCTGGACGTGCTCGGGCTCCGGCAGGTCGGAGTTGCTCTCGAACCAGTGCGCCCGCTCCCAGCCTGCGCTCTCGACCAGGAAGGCGCCAGCCTGCTCAAGCCGCTGGTGGTAGGGCAGGCAGCGCAGCCCGCGTGGATGCTCCATCAGCTGCGACGGATGCAGGATGTCGTACACCTCGCGATACTGCTGCATGCCCCGGGAGCGGACGTAGCTGCGGGTCGTGACGTGCCGCTGGAAGCGGTCGGGGCTTGCCAGCCGCATGTCGATCCGGCTGCGGCCGGCGGTCATCAGCTCCGCGATCGCGCGGCCCGATCCACCGGCATGGGTGACCCAGATACCGGCCGCCAGCCACAGCCCGTGGACGTGTGAGGAGGGGCCGAGCACCGGGTAGCCATCGGGAGAGAACGAGAAGTGCCCGTTGAAGGTGGAGGCGAGCGCGATGTCGCGCAGCGCCGGGAGCACGGTGTTGGTCGCATCGCGCGCATCTGCGAAGTGCTCCGGAGTGAACGAGCTCTGGGCGGTGGTGTGCCCGTCCGGCTCACGCGTGAACTCGGATGGATCGATCGGCAGCGGGTCGTGACGGTAGGCGCCGATGCCATAGCTGTCGCCGCGCTGGCGGAAGTACATCGATCGATCCTGATGCCGCAGGATCGGGTGGCGGGCCTCCTCGCGTTCGCCGGCCAGCTCGGCCACGGGAGCCGTCCAGGCGAACAGGTGCTGCATCGGCTGAAGCGGGATCGGCACGCCACACCACTCGGCCACCTCGGGGCCCCAAATGCCGGCACAGATCAGCACGGTACCGGTGGCGATGGTACCGGCCGCGGTCTCGACCGCCCGCACCCGCCCGCCGCGCCGGTCGATGCCGGTCACCGCTGTCAGGCCGCGGAACTCGGCACCCGCCGACTCTGCCCGCGCACGCAGCGCGGCGCAGATGTTGATCGCCTTGGCCAGACCGTCGCGGGGAACCAGCAACCCGCCCAGGATGGCATCGGGGTCGACCAGCGGTATCCGTTCGCGCACCTGCTGAGGACTCAGCAGCTCCGGTTCGAAGCCGCAGGCGGTGGCGTACGCCGCCCGCCGGTGGCACTCCGCCAGCCGTTGGGGAGTTGTCGCGATCTCGATCCCTCCCACCTCCAGCCACGTCCGCAGCTCGGTCCGGTCGAGGTCGCGGTACAGGTCGCTGCTGCCCCGAGCCAGCATCGCCAGCGTTCGGCTGCCGTTGGTGTGGAAGACGAGCCCGGGCGCGTGGAAGGTCGAGCCGCCAGTATCTTCAATCGGGCCCTGGTCGAGCACCACCACGTTACGCACCCCGAGCTGGGTCAGCTCGTAGGCCGCACTGCAGCCGACGATGCCCGCTCCCACGATCACCACGTCAGCTCGCGTGCGCATGGTCGCCTCCCGTATGTGTGCGGTCCGTCGCGGCTCGGCCGGCCACCAGCCGCGCCAGTTCTCGCTCGAGCCCCGACTCTCCCACCTCGAGCACCTCCAGCGGCAGCCCGAGCAGCGCCGCGGCGTGCTCGGCGGCCGCTTGCAGCGGCGGCGTGCGGCGCTGGGCCAGCCACAGCACGCGGGTGTAGGCATGAAAGTAGCTGTCGCGCAGATCGGGGTGCCGATCGAGTCCCAGCGAGCGCCACACGGTGCGCTCGAAGCTGCGTGCCAGGAAATCGGTCAGGAAGTAGGTGCCAGGCTGCTCCCCCATCGCCGCGGCCACCTGCCGGCCGGCGAACACGTCATAGCAGTGCTCGCCCCGCAGCCGTGCGATGCCGGCGCCCTCAAGCGCGCGGTCGATCGCGCCGTAGCTGCCGCAGTCGGCGTAGGCGACCGCGATCGAGTCGTAGCGGCCGCGCAGCTCGTCGATCAGCTCCGCCACCGCCGGCGCGATCCGCTCCGGGCGGTTATGCAGCTCCGGTGGCAGCGGATGCACGTCGATGCTCCACCCCCGCCGTTCGGCGATGGCCGAGACGTGAGCGGCCAGCGCGCCGCAGGCGACGACGGCGGTGCTCATGCCGGAAACGCCAGCTCGTCCATGAACATGTCGTTGAAGTCCTCCCGCCCGGACAGCTCGACGTACTCCACCTCATCCAGAATTGCATCAGCCGCCGCCCGCTCGCGCAGCGACAGGGCGGCCATCTTCGCGCCCTCGCCGGCGACGTTGCCGGCCGAGACGATACGAGGCAGCGCCATCTTCGGCACCAGCCCGATCTTGACCGCACTGGCCGGGGAGAGGTACGAGCCGAAGCTGCCCGCCAGCAGCACCTGGCCGATCTCGTCCACCTCGATGCCCAGCTCCTTGATCAGGATCCGCCAGCCGGTCGCGATCGAGGCCTTGGCGAACTGCAGCTCGCGCACGTCCCGCTGCGAGAGGTAGATCGCGTTGGCCGGGTCATCCCCGCGCCAGGCCAGGACGAACACCCGCTCCTCGCCCACCTTGACCAGGCGCCGCGACAGCTCGGGATGCAGCTGCGCGGCGGTCTCGTCCGGGACGAACCGGCCGGAGTGGTCGAGCAGCCCGCACGAGACGAGCTGGGCGACAGCGTCCACCAAGCCCGAGCCGCACATGCCCACCGGCGAAGCGTCGCCGATCACCTCCAGCGTCAGCTCCTCGCCTGCGATCCTAACGCCCTCGATCGCGCCCTCGGCCGCGCGCATGCCGCAGCGGATCTGGGCCGCCTCGAAGGCCGGGCCGGCCGGCGCGGCGGTCGAGACGACGCGCTCGCTCGAACCAAGCGCGATCTCGGAGTTGGTGCCGACGTCGATGAACAGGCGCACGCGGCGGTCGCGGGTGAGGCCGGTGGCAAGCATCCCCGCCACGATATCGCCACCGACGTACGCGCCCAGCGCTGGGAACACCACCGCCGGAGCACGCGGGTGCACGCGCACGCCAAAGTCGGTTGCAAGCGCCGGCGGCAGCCGGCGGGCGGTGATGATGAACGGGGCCATGCCGAGCGGCTCGGGATCGATGCCGAGCGCAAGCTGCATCATCGTCACGTTGCCGCAGACGACGATCTCGTACACCTCAGCCGGCATCAACCCGGCCTCCTCGCAGACCTCGGCGGCGAGGCCGTTCATCGTCTCGTGGGCCCGCTCCTGCAACGCCTCGAGCGCGTCGGCGTCCATCATCGTGGCCGAGATGCGTGAGATCACGTCCGCGCCGAACGGCTGCTGGCGGTTCAGCATCGACGCCACCGCCAGCGGCTGGCCCGTGCTCAGATCGAGCAGCGTGGCAACGACGGTGGTGGTGCCCAGATCGAATGCGATCGCGTGTCGCCGCTCGCTCGTGTCTCCCGGCTCGACGTCCAGCAGCAGGTCGTCGCAGATCACGGCCGTGACCTTGTAGTTGGAGCTGCGAAGCGTGCGGCCGAGGTTGCGCACGGCGCCCAGCTCGACGCGCAGCTCCATGTCGTCGATCGCGGCCAGCACGCGCTCCAGGTCGGAGGCCTGATCCTCGAGGTCGCCCTCTTCCAGCTCCAGGTAGCGCTTCTGTACCGCCGGCCGCAGGATCACATGCCGGCCGACGCCGACCAGCGCCGCCTTGGGCCGCGTCTGCAGCGGCGGCACCTCGATCTCGAGGTCGTGGGTGGCGATCGCCCGGCAGGCCAGGCGCCAGCCGTCGCGCAGCTCGTCGGGCGCGAAGGCGCGGGGGTCGAGTACGTCGATCGGCACGTCGCCGCCGATCACCCGCACCTTGCACTTCTTGCAGGTGCCGTGGCCACCACAGGTGGAGTCGATCGCGATCCCGTTCCAGCTGGCGCCGTCGAACACCGTCGTGCCGGAGGGGACCCGCACCTCGCCGCCATCCGGCCGGAAGGTCAGCCGGACGCGGCCGGTGCCGGCCTCGACGGTCTCAACGTCCACGCGTGCCACCGCCCTCTGAGGTCACGTCGCCGCCGCGGCCTGGCGCGCGCGGTGCGCGGCGATCCAGCGGCCACCCCACTCGTCGTGCCCCAGCAGCAGATCGGTGGCCCGCACCGCCTCCACGCACTGGGGCGAACGGGCATCCATGATCGCACTGGTCAGGCCGTGGCTGGACGAGACGGCAAGGAAGTTCGCGCTCAGCACGTGACGGCCGGGAAGCCCGAACGAGGTGTTCGAGGCGCCGCAGGTCATGTTCACGCCCAGCTCGTCACGGATCAGCCGCACCGTCTCCAGAAACAGCGTGACGGCCTCCGGCAGCGCGCCCACCGGCATCGCCAGCGGATCGATGACGACGTCCTCGGGCGGGATGCCGTGGTCACCAGCCGCCGACACGATCTTTCGCGCGATCTCGAGCCGCCGCTGCGGATCCATCGGGATCTCGTCGTCGTTGGCGAGCCCGATCACGGCCGCCCCGTGGCGGGCGACGATCGGCAGGATCAGCTCCAGCCGCTCGTCCTCACCCGTGACCGAGTTGACCAGCGCCTTGCCCTGGTACGCGGCCAGGCCGGACTCGAGCGCCTCGATGATCGACGAGTCGATGCACAGCGGCAGATCGGTGATCGTCTGTGCCAGCCGCACAGCCTTGTCCATCAGTCCGATCTCATCCGCCAGCGGATCGCCGACGTTGACGTCGAGCACGTCAGCGCCGCCGGCCACCTGCTCGGCGACGTCGATCTCGATCTGAGACAGGTCGTCGGCCTGCAGCTGCGCCTGGAAGGCCTTCCGGCCGGTCGGGTTGATCCGCTCACCGATCACGCAGAACGGCTGGCCACCCCCGATCGTAACCGTCTTCGACTGTGATTCGAGCACCGTCTGCATCAGATCGTCCTTTCGTGGATCGGCCGTCGTGTCATGCCGTGACGGCAGGTCGGTCAGCTCGCACCTCGGCCAGCCAGTCCGCCGACCGCTCCAGCCCGCCGAACGGGAACATGTGCAGGCCGCGGATCAGGCAGTCGGGGTCAGCGGCGACGCCGGCTGCGATCCCCTCCGCAACCGCGTCGGGCTTCCACACACGCGTGGTAGCCAGCTTCAGCAGGCCACCGGCCTGCTTGCGCACGACCTCGATCGACGGCCCGATGCCGCAGGCCAGCGCATACTTGAGCAGCGTCGGCGGCGAGGTCACGCCGGGGATGCCGGCCACGATCGGCAGCCGGTTTCCGTCCTCCCGGATGCGCCGCTCCCACTCCAGGTACGGCGCCGCCGCCAGCGCGAACTGGGTCACGATACGCAGCTCGATCGAGCTCCCCTCGGCGAACGCGTTCTTCTCGGTCAGCGCCGCTCGCAGCGTGTCGGAGTCGATGTCCGGGCTGCCCTCCGGATGGCCGGCAACGCCGGCTCGCACGATGCCGTGCCGCTCCAGCAGGCCGGATGCGAACACGTCCATGCTGCTGCGGTAGCTGCCGGCCGGGGTCGCGATGCCGCCGGCCACCACCAGCACGTCGTCCACGGCCGCTCCGGCTGCCAGTTCGCCGAGCAGCGTGTCGAGCTGGCCGTCGCCGTCCAGACCCCGGGCCGCGATGTGCGGCACCGGGACGTGGCCGGCAGCGCGCACCAGGGACGCCGCCGACACCAGTTCGCCGAGTCCCGCGCCGGGCAGCGCGGTGATGTAGACGCGCGTCCCGGATGGCAGCACGCCGCCCAGCTCCGCCAGCTTGCCGGCGTGGCGTGGCGTGATCTCGAAGCTGGCTTCACCGGCCAGCTCGCGCAGGCGATCGGCGACCGGATCGGTCACGCCATCGCCGCCGCCGAACGACGATTCTCGATCAGCGCCTTGGCCAGCCGCACCGCCGTGGAGGCGTCCGCGGCGTACCCGTCGGCACCGACCGCGTCGGCGTATGCCTGTGTGACGGGAGCGCCTCCCACCATCACGATCACCTTGTCGCGCAGGCCGGACTTCTCCAGCGCGTTGATGTTCGCCTTGAACATCGGCATGGTGGTGGTGAGAAAGGCCGAGAAGCCGACGATGTCGGGCTCGTGCTCCTGTACCTGCTGGACGAACTTCTCGGGCGGCACGTTGACGCCCAGGTCGTAGACGGTGAAGCCGGCGCCCTCCAGCATGATGTTGACCAGGTTCTTGCCGATGTCGTGGACGTCGCCCTTGACGGTGCCCATCACGAACGTCCCGATCGGCTTGGCGCCGGTCTCGGCCAGCAGCGGGCGCAAGATGTCCAGCGCGCCCTGCATCGCCCGCGCGGCGATCAGCATCTCCGGAACGAAGAAGTCGCCGCGCTCGAAGCGGGCGCCCACCTCCTCCAGCGACGGAATCAGCGCGTCGTACAGCAGCGTCTCGGGCCCCATGTCCTGCGCCAGGCCCTCGATGGTCAGCTCCTTGACCGTCGGCGCGTTGCCGATCAGCGTGTTGTCGAACAGTCCCTGCAGGATCTCCTCGTTGGTCATGCCGCTCCCTCCTTCGGGCGCCTGTATCCCAGCCGTTCAGAAAGCATCGTCGTCTCCTCCACCAGTAGAGCTCCCATCTCGTCCAGCCGCTCGGGCCGCAGCCGCAGCGCCGGACCCGAGATGCTGATCGCCGCCAGCGCGCGGCCGTCCGCCGCGAACACCGGCGCCGCCACCGCCACCAGCCCCGGCTCGAGCTCGCCGATGGCCGTCCCGAACCCGCGCGCCCGCACCTGCTCGAGCTGCGCCTCGAGCAGTGCGCGGTCGGTGATCGTGTCCGGCGCGAGCTGGGCCAAGACGCCCGCCGGCAGCCGTGCGGCGCCAAACGCCAGCAGCACCTTGCCCACGGCGGTGCAGTGGTGCGGCAGCCGCCGCCCGGTCCAGTTGGTGGTGCCGAGGAAGTGGCGGCTGTCCACCTGCGCCAGGTAGTGCTCGGCGCCTCCGGGCACGGCGGCGGCCAGGTCGATCGTCTCGCCGGTCAGCTCGCCCAGGCGCTGCATCGACTCGGCGCACAGCTCGACGATGTCGCCGTCGGACACGCCGCGGCGGGCCAGGCCGAGCAGCACCGGGCCGGGTCGGATGCCGCCCCGAGCGCTGTTGCGCTGCACCAGGCCCTGGCGCTCCAGCGCCGCAAGCGCGCGCGAGACCGTGCTCTTGGGCAACCCGGCCGCGTCGGCCAACTCGCCGACGCTGCTCGAGTCCTCGCTCTCGACCACGAGGACGAGCAGCTGGGCGGCGCGATCGATGGCCTGGGTTCCGGTCTGCATTGATTTCTGATCCATCATGTGGAACGATTGTTCCACATTCGAGATAGTAGGGAGTGCGCCGATGTTCGTCAACAGGATGCCCCGATACGAGATCCTCTCGCAGGACGCGATCGAGACCCTCGACCGCGGCTGGAAGCGGATCGTGTCCGAGATCGGCGTCGAGTTCATCCTGCCCGAGGCGGTGGAGGTGCTGGCCAAGGCCGGCCAGAAGGTGGAGGGCGACAACGTCAAGTTCGACCCCGACTTCATCCTCGAGCAGGTCGCAAAGGCGCCACGCGAGTTCGACGTGCAGGCCCGCAACCCCGACCACACCATCCACATCGGCGGCGATCACATGGCGTTTGCCTCGGTGTACGGGCCGCCGTTCGTGCGCGAGGGCGACGACCGCCGCGACGCCACGATGCAGGACTTCGAACGCTTCGCGATGCTCTCCCAGTCGTTCGAGGAGCTCGACTCGGCCGGCGGCACGATCGTCGAGCCCAACGATCGCCCGCTCGACTCGCGCCATCTGGACATGGTGTTCGCGCTGCAGACGCTGACGGACAAGCCGTACATGGGCTCGGTCACCTCCGGCCCCAACGCCGCCGACACGGTGGCGATGACCGAGATGCTGCTGGGCGGACGCGAGTCGATCGAGAAGACGCCGGGTGTGATCTCGCTGATCAACGTCAACTCGCCTCTGCGCTACGACGACCGCATGCTGGCGGCGATGTTCGAGTACGTGCGCGCCGGCCAGCCGGTGGTGATCACGCCCTTCCTGCTGATGGGCGCGATGTCGCCGGTGTCGATTCCGGCAACGCTGGTGCAGCAGATGGCAGAGGGCCTGGCCGGGATCGCGCTGGCGCAGCTGCTGCGGCCCGGCACGCCGGTGATCTTCGGCTCGTTCCTGTCCAACACCGACATGCAGTCCGGCTCGCCCAGCCTGGGGACGCCGGAGTCGGCGATCGGACTGCTCTGCACCGGCCAGATCGCACGCCACCTGGGGCTACCCTGGCGGTCGGGCGGCGGCTTCACGTCCAGCCAGACGGTCGACGCGCAGTCGGCGTACGAGGCGATGATGACGATGCTGCCGACCTTCCTGGCCGGCACCAACTGGGTCATGCACGCCACCGGATGGCTGGAGTCGGGGCTGGTCTCGTGCTACGAGAAGTTCATCGTGGACATCGAGATCCTGCGGATGCTGAAGGAGGAGTTCACACCGCTCGAGGTGGACGAAGCCTCGCTGGCATTCGACGCCCACCTCGAGGTCGGCGCCGGCGGGCACTTCCTGGGCGCGGCGCACACGCTGGAGCGATTCCGCGACTGCTTCTACCGGCCGCTGCTGTCATCGACCGAGAACTTCGAGCGGTGGAAGCGGCTGGGCGAGCGGGATGCGAACGCTCGCGCGGGTGAGATCTGGCGGGCCAAGATCGAGGCCTACGAGCCGCCCCCGATCGATCCCGCGGTGCGCGAGCAGCTGGCCGAGTACGTGACGCGCCGGCGGGCCGAGCTGGGCGACTAGCGCCGGGGCCGGGCGCCGCTACGCCCGCGCCGCCGCCAGACCAAGCGCCTCGCGCATCGCCACGATGTGCGCCGGCGTGCTGCCGCAACAGGCGCCGATCACGTCCACGCCCAGCTCGCTCATGCGCACGGCATAGCCGGCCATCACCTCGGGCGTTCCGCCGTAGCGGAACTCGTCGCCGACCATCTGCGGCAGGCCGGCGTTGCTCTGGGCCAGCAGCAGCACACCCTCGGGACGGTTGGCCGTCATCACCAGCATCACGTTCTCGATCTCCTCGGGGCCGCTGCCGCAGTTGCCGCCGATCATCTCGACGCCCAGCTCGGCGATCGACTCCAGCGCTTGCAACGGGCTGACCCCCATCATCGTGTGGCCCTTGAGGTCGAACGTCATGGTCACGGCGACCGGCACGTCGGGCGCCGCACGGCGCGCACCCTCGACGGCGGCGCGCACCTCGCCCAGGTCCGAGAACGTCTCGCATAGCAGGATGTGGGCGCCGCCGGCGGCCAGCCCGGCCGCCTGCTCGGCATACAGCTGGGAGCACTCGTCGTGGGTCATCACGCCCAGCGGCTCCATCAGGTCGCCAGTCGGGCCCATGCTGCCCAGCACGAGCGCCCCGCACCCGTCGGCCACCTCCCGGGCCAGCCGTGCGCCGGCCTCGTTCAGCTCGTGGACGCGATGCTCGATGCCGTGCAGCGCCAGCCGGGGACGGGTTCCGCCGAAGGTGTTCGTGGTCAGCAGACGCGCTCCGGCATCGGCGTAGGCGGAATGGATGACGAACATGCGATCAGCGTGATCGACGTTCCACACCTCCGGCGACGCGCCGGGCATCAGGCCCGCGGCCTGCAGCATGGTGCCGATGGCGCCGTCTCCGACGATCGGCCGGTCGTCCCCAAGAAGCTGTGCGATTGCGCCCATATGACTACTCCTCCAGCATCGATTCGAGCCGAGCGGCGTCGAACTCCGCATCCAGCCGTTCGGCCACTCCCGACACGATCTCGTCCGGCGATCCCGCCTGTGGCTGCCACTCGCCGTGGTGCCACTGCTCCAGGTATTCGTCGGAGCCGGCCATTCCCTGCCGCATCGCCGCCTCGTCGATCGCCTCCTGGAAGCGGGCCGGGAGGCCGGACTTGGACGTGACCTCGCCCTCGCGGGCGGTCACCATCGAGGGAATCTCGCGCCAGTAGGTGATGCGGTACTCGGCCATGTGGGCGGATTCTAGATCGCGGTGGCCGGTGCCCACTACCATCTGCTCGTGGCCGGATTCTCGCAGCAGCTGATCGCACGCTCGGGATACGAGGGCGAGGGGTTCGCGCCCGTCTACGACGAGTTTCGGCCCAGCCCTCCGGCGGCCGTGCTGGCGGTGGTAATGCGGCACGCGCGCACCCGCCGGCCGGCGCTGGTGGTCGACCTTGGCTGCGGCACCGGCCTCTCGACCCGGGCGTGGTCGGCGTCCGTCAAGCGTGTGGTGGGGATCGAGGGCAATCCGGCCATGGCCGCCCAGGCGCGGGGAGCCACCGAGGCGGCCAACGTCGAGTTCGACCAGCGCCTGGCGGACGACACCGGGCTGGAGAGCGGCGTGGCGGACATCGTCGCCTGCGGTCAATCCTTCCACTGGATGGAGCCGGCGCCGGTGCTGGCCGAGGCTCGCCGCATACTGCGGCCGGGCGGCGTGTTCGCAGCGTACGACTACGACGTGGTGCCGGTGGTCGACCCCGAGGTTGATGCCGCCTTCGCCGCCCACATCGCGGCCAGATCCGACGCCCGATCGCGGCTCGGTATCGAGGCCGGCGCGGCCACCTGGCCCAAGTCGGGGCACCTCGAGCAGATCCGTTCGAGTGGGCTGTTCGCGTACGCCCGCGAGGTCCAGTGCCACGCGGAGCGGACGATCGACGCACGCAGGTTGATCGGCATGGCCCACAGCATCGGTGGGCCGCTGGCGCTGTTCGAGGGCCGCGCGCCAGAGGTGGCGGCAACGTTGATCGCGCTGCGCGAGACGGCCGAACGGGTACTCGGCAGCGACGAGTGGCCGGCGCTGACCGGATACACCATCCGCCTCGGCGTCACCTAGTCACACCCGCGTCGCGCCGACGGTCGACGGTCGCCGATCAGCGGGCGAGGGAGGCGACCAGCGGCCGCTCGCGCAGGTACGGCAGCGGCTGCGACGGGTCGGCAGAGTCGATCTCACGCCCCAGCCGGTGGCCGTCGAAGATCGCATCCGCGATCAGCCGCGGTGCGACGCAGTCGCCGACCCGGTACAGCCCCTCGATGCCTGCCTCCGCCAGCGCATCCGGGCGGGCGGCCAGCTCGTGGTACACCGCGTCGTCGGAGACCCGCTGGGTCACCAGCACGACAGCGTCCACCTCGAGCTGCGAGCGGATGCCAAACTCACCCTCAAGCTCGATGCCACCCTCAGCGACCGCGGTCACCATCACGCCACGGTGGAGCCGCACACCCAGGTCGTGCAGCCGCCGCCGCACCGGCCGGCCCTCCAGCGTCTGGTCGCTGTAGGGCGAGACCGACTCGTGGCTGGTGACGAACTCGACCTCGAACCCGTCACCGCACAGCTGCTCGGCGATCGCCGTGCCGGTGAAGTAGCCCTCGTAGTCGACTACGGCAACACGGGTGCCGGGGGGGCGCTTGCCCTCCACCATCACCTGCTCAGGCGTCAGCACATGTGGCAACGCCGCGTCCGCCCCCGGGATCGGCCCCCGGGTGACACCGCTCATGCCGTCGCCCACCCAGTGCGCGCCGCTTGCCACGACGACGATCTGAGCGCCGTAGTCGAGCACCTCCGACGCCGTCAACCGCGTCCCCAGGCCCAGCGAGACGTTGTCGAGCCGGCCCAGCTGCACCCGCCGGTAGTCGACCACGTGGCCCCATCCCCCCAGCCCCGGCAAGCGGGTGATCCAGCGCATGCAGCCGCCGATGTCGTCACCCGCGTCAACCAGGTGCACAAGCTCCATGCCGCGCTTGCCGAGCACGGTCGCACACTCCATGCCCGACGGCCCGGCGCCCACCACCAGCACGGCCCGGTCGGCGTTGGCGGCAGGCGTGAACCGCTCGGGATGCCATCCCCGGCGATGCTCCTCACCGGCCGTCGCGTTCTGGGTGCAGCCCAGGTGGCCGCCCCAGATCGAGCGTGAGTAGCAGGCGTTGCACCCGATGCACTCGCGGATCTCGTCGTAGCGTCCCTGCTCAATCTTGCTGGGAAGGAAGGGATCGGAGATCGATGGCCGCGCGGCGCCGATCAGATCGACGGTGCCGCCTCGCACCAGCTCCGCCATCCGGTCGGGATCGGTGAACCGCCCCACCACCACGATCGGCTTCTCGGTCGCCTCGCGGGCGCGCCCCGACCACTGCATCTGGTAGCCCTGGTCGTAGAACCGGGACGGCCCCGAGTCGAGCCTGCCGGCACCCCACATCGAGCCGATCACCACGTCCCACAGGTCGACCATGTGGTCGGCGGCGCGGATGAACGCCAGCCCGTCCTCCATCGGCACGCCTGACAGCTCGAGCGTGTCAGCTGCGATCCGCACCGCGATCGCGACGTCGTCGCCGACCGCGGTCTTGACCAGCTCGATCGCCTCCAGCCAGAAGCGGGCGCGGTTCTCGAAGGAGCCGCCGTACTCGTCGCTGCGGCGGTTGTAGACCGGCGAGAGGAACTGCGTCGGCAGGTAGGTGTGGGAGCCGTAGACGTAGATGATGTCGAAGCCGGCGGTGCGGGCGCGAAGCGCCGCGTCCACCCACTGCTGCTGGGCGCGGACGATATCGAGGCGATCCATCGCCTTCGGCACCACCACGCTCTCCATGTCGCTGCCGATCTGCGACGGCGCGAGCTGGGGCAGCCGCGCCTCGCGGCTCTCGGCGTAGACACCGCCGTGCCACAGCTCGACGCCGGCCAGCGCGCCGTGCTCGTGCGCCTTCGCGGTCATCAGCGAGAGCGCGCGCATATCCTCGTCGTCCCACAGGCGAGCGGAGGTGTACGGCGACTCGTCCGAGTCAGGGCTGATCGAGCAGTACTCCGTGCACACCGCCGCCCAGCCGCCCTCCGCCTTCATGCCGCGGAAGGCCGCCTGCGTCCACGGCTTCTCGACGCCGAACCCGGTGCAGTGGGGCACCTGGTAGAAGCGGTTGCGCAGCATCTTTGGGCCGATCCGCACCGGCTCGAACAGGATGTCGTGGCGGGACTCGCGCGGCATCAGTAGTCGCTCACGGGAAGATCGGCCTTGCGCCGGACGACGTACTCGCGCAGCTCCTCGTCGACGGCCGGGTCGATGCCGGGATCCTGGTAGCTCTCGAGCAGCGCCTTCCACTCGCGCGTGGCCAGCTGGTCGGTGGTCTGCGAGCCCTGCTTCTCCCACGTCACGTAGGCCTGCGAGCGAAACAGCGGGCTCATGAACATCCACTCGCGGAAGTGCGCGAGCGTGTGGTCGTTGGCCAGGAACATCCCGCCTGGGCCCTCCTGGGAGATCGCGTCCATCGCGAAGCGCTCGTCGTCGATCGGGATGCCTTGGTCGATCATCTGGAACATGCGCAGCAGCTCGAGGTCGAGGGCGAACTTCTCGTATGACGCGGTCAGCCCGCCTTCCAACCACCCGGCGGCGTGCATGACGAAGTCCGACCCGGCCAGCATCGTCGCCCACAGGGTCATCGTCGTCTCGGCGGACGCTGCCGCGTCCAGCGAGTTGGACGAGCAGAGGCCGCCGCCGCCGCGGTAGGGCAGGCCGTAGCGGCGAGCGAGCTGGCCGCCGGCCAGCGTTCCCAGCACCGACTCCGGGGTGCCGAACGCCGGGCCGCCGGTGCGCATGTCGACGGCGGTGAAGAACGAGCCGAACACCGCCGGCGCGCCGGGCCGGATCGCCTCGATCATTGCCACGCCCGACAACGCCTCTGCCACCTTCAGCACCAGGCCGGAGGCGATCGTGATCGGCGCGGTGGCCCCTGCCAGCAGGAACGGCGTCACCACCACCGGTTGTCCCGCCCGCGCCCACTCGCTGAGCGCGTCCACCATCAGAAAGTCCCAGACCAGCGGGCTGTTGGGGTTGACTATGCCCATCAGCGCGGGTCTCTCCGCGATCGCGGGGCGGCCGCCGCACGCGATCGCGGCCATCTCGATGGCATCGCGCGCCTTGGGCCCAGAGGTGCCGTAACAGACGTGAGGCTTGTCGGAATAGCGCAGCACCGAGTAGTCCATGTCCAGGTGGCGGCTGTGCTCGTTCAGATCGGCGGCCTCGACCGTGCCGCTCTGGTGACAGGTGATCAGCTCGGCCGCGTGCGCCATCTTGACAAGCTCGACGTGCGACTCGTACGTGCCGTCGCGGCGGCCACGCTCGAGGTCGGAGCAGAAGGGCGAGCCGCCCACCGGAGCCAGCACCGGCTTTCGGCCGCCGCCGATGGTGACGGCCTTCTCGGGGTTTCGGCCTTGCAGCGTGAAGGTGGTCGGCGCCTTGGCCAGCATCTCCATCACGAACGCGCGATCCCAGCGAACGCGTTCTCCGTCGACGTTCTGGTCCAGACCCCGCAGCATCTCCAACGCCTCCGGATGACGGACGTCGGTGCCGATCTCCTCCAGCACCGCCATCGCCCGCTCGTGCACCGCTTCCAACTGCTCCTCGCTGAGAACCTCGCGGCCGCTGTCGCTGGTGAACACGCCGCGACTGTACCGCAGCGCCCCTCACCGGCGACCGGGATACCGACCCACGGCGCGGTCCCTACCACGCCCCACCTGTCACGACTTCGCAACAAACCTCGCCAGCGCCCAGCGGTAGGGGTCAGACCCCTCCCCGCGCATGGTCACGGGCAGTGCGCATGTCCGGCGAAGAGGTCAAGCCAGTGTGCCGGCGCCGTCACGACGGCCGCGGAGGGGTCTGACCCCTCCGCGCGCGCGTCACGGAGAAGTTGCGAGATCGCCTCGTACCAGACGCGAGACGAAGCCGGCCACGGGCGCCGCCAGCGAGGCGCCGATGCGACCGGGGTCACGCTCGCCGCGGGCCACCTTGAAGCCGTGGTCGCCGCCCTCGATCGCCACAAGCTCGGCCCGGGTTCCCAGCCGGGCGAGCACGCCCCGCAGGAGATCCGGCTGCGCGAACGGGTCACGCGTGCCCTGCACGAACAGCATCGGCACCGGCACCTGGTACAGGTGGGCGTCGCGGATCTTCTCCGGCCTGCCGGGCGGGTGAAGCGGGTAGGCGAGGAACACAAGCCCCGCCGCGGGCATCCCCTCCGCGACCGCCATCGACGCCATCCGGCCGCCCATCGAGCGTCCGCCCACCAGCAGCGGCAAACCGGCGGCCCGCTCCGCCGCATCCGCCACCACCGCCCGGTAGGTCTCGATCAGCACCGGCGCGCGGTCGGGCATCCGCCGGCCG
This sequence comes from Gaiellales bacterium, assembly GCA_038212095.1. GTDB lineage: Bacteria > Actinomycetota > Thermoleophilia > Gaiellales > JAICJC01 > JAICYJ01. The sequence continues at coordinate 69,452 of JBBQUW010000006.1, forward strand.
TCGCGCATGTAGGGAAAGTCGAAGCGAAACGTCGCCACGCCGAGACCGGCGATGGCCGCGCAGAACCCCTCCAACAGCGGCGCTCTCATCGGCGAGCCGGCGCCGTGGCCGAGCACCAGCATCGCCACCGCGCCGTTCGGCCGCATCTCCAGCACCGGGTGGCCGTACGAGCTCACGAGATGGAATGATGTCAGCCGTGAGCGGCATCCTCCACCTCGGCACCTCCGGCTTCGCCTACGACGAGTGGAAGCACGGCGCCTTCTACCCCGAGGGCATGCCGGCCTCAGGCATGCTGGCCCACTACGCGAGCGTCTTTCGCTCGGTCGAGATCAACTACACCTTCCGCCGATTCCCGTCCGAAAAGACGCTCACCGGCTGGCGCGACCAGACCCCTGACGGGTTCCGCTTCACGCTCAAGGCCAACCAGCGGATCACCCACATCCGGCGGCTCAAGGACGCCGGCGACGAGGTACGGGCGTTCGTGGAACGGGCGCAGGTGCTGGGCGACCGGCTCGGCCCGATCCTGTTCCAGTGCCCGCCGGGGCTGAAGTTCGACGAGGCCGTCATCCGGGCGTTCGCCGACGACGTGCCTCCGGGCGTTGCGGCCGCGATGGAGTTCCGCCACCCCAGCTGGGAGGCCGCCTGGCCGCTGCTTGCCGAGAGCGGCATCGCCCGCTGTGTGGCAGACGTGGATGACGTGGAGGTGACGGACGACGCGCTCTCGTGGCAGCCGTTCGGCTTCCTGCGGTTGCGCAGGACGCAGTACGGCGATGCCGAGCTTGCGCTGTGGGCGGGGCGGATCCGGTCGGCGCTGGACGACGGCCACGACGTCTACTGCTACTTCAAGCACGAGGACTCGGCGGCGGGCCCGCGGATGGCGCTGCGGCTGAAGTCGCTGGTCGAGGCCCGAGCGCCCGCGTAACGCGCCGCGCGGTGCGATCAGGGCAGCGTCAGCTTGTAGACGTCCCCGCCGTTGCCGGTGGCACAGTTGAAGCGATCGAAGTAGAGCGTGATACCGCCGCCGCCCTCGTCCACCGCGTACGTCCGGAAGATGTCATAGCCGGCAGGCATCGCTGCCAGGGCGACGTCGGAGCTGCCGGGGATGTCCTCGCGGATCACGACCGCCTTGCCGCAGCCCTGGCCGCTGCGCACGTAGAAGATGTCGCCGGCGGCATCGGTGGAGGAGGCGTACTGGATCTTGCCGATCGGCAGTGGCAAGGTCATGCGAGTCGCGCTCGAGATCTGATAGCGCACCACCGTACCGGTCGCCTTGGCAGGAGTGAAGCGATCCCAGGTGACGAAGTCGCCGTTGACCTGGCCGGGGGTGAGGATCTTGTCGGGAGTGCCGACCTGCTGGTCGAGCAGCAGCGTCGCCTGCGTGCTGGTGTTGTGCAGCAGGACGTGATCGGACACCGGGTTGACGTTGGGGTTCTCACGCCCGAACAGCAGCCAGTTCCCGGAGAGCGTGGGGTTCCACTCCCAGGCGGTGGTGTTGACGCCGGCCGGCGCGGAGACCGTCTGCGCGACGAGGTCGAAGCTGTTGATGTTCGACTGGCCGTTGACGATGTGCTGGTAGACCAGCGTGTTACCGTCGATGCCGCCGGCGAACCCGCGTCCGGTGGCGTTCACCTTGAACCGTGGCAGGCCAGCCGGCTTGACGTAGATGTCGAGCAGGTTCGGAGGGCCCGGCCGGCTCGCCGCGTAGGCGATGTAGGTGGCCCCGGGTGTGGCGGCCGGGGAGAGCTGGTTGCCGACGCCTCCCACCACCACCGTCGGGCTGAGCAGCGTCGCCCATGCCATGGACGCCGTAGTAAGCGCCGCAGCCAGCGCGACAGAACTGAAGATGACTCGCCGACGCCCGATGCCCATGTTTCCTCCCCAGAGAACGCTGAAGCGTCGATTCTCTCCGCGGGAAGGGCGCGTGTCAAATCGTGCCCTGTTCGCCGGGATCACCGGCGCAGATGCTGACGTCTCGCCGCCCGAGCGCAGTCATCCCGCGGCGTCCAGAGCCTCGACCAGGGCCGCGACTCGTGCCGCGATCTCGTCGCGCAACGCGCGCACCTGTTCGAGCGGCTGGCCGGCCGGGTCGGCCAGTTCCCAATCGATGTAGCGGCGGCCGGGGACGTATGGGCACTCATCTCCGCAGCCCATCGTGACGACAAGGTCGGCCCACTCCATCTCCGGCCGGCCGAGCAGGTGCGGGACGTTGCCCGAGACGTCGATGCCGATCTCGCTTAACACGGCCACCGCCTCGTCGTGAACGTGCGCTGCCGGCCTGCTGCCAGCGGACCGCGCACTATGGCGTCCCCCCGCGGCACGGTGGAACAGCGCCTGGCTGATCTGGCTGCGACCGGCGTTCTGGATGCAGACGAACAGGACGTTGCTCACGCCGGCACCTCTCAGGCCGGCCACGTGTGGATCCGTAGCCCCGCCAACCGACGGTACGTACTCTCCAGTTCGGCACGAAGCTCGTTCTGTCCGACCACGGCATGAGAGTGTAGAGCATGGTCAGACGACCCGATCTGCGCATCGAGATGCTCGACGCCGACCGGGTGGAGCGGGTCGCGGAGGTGCTCGGCCTCTCCCGCCTGTACCAAGATGACGGCTTCTACCTGGTGGCTTGGGAGGGTGAAGAGCCGCTCGGGCATGCGCACCTCGCGCTCACCCAGCCGCCCGAGGTGCAGGACGTCTCCGTACGTTCCGAACACCGACGTCGCGGCATCGCTCGAGCCCTCACGTCGGCGTGCGAGTCCGAGGCGCTGCGTCGCGGATTCGACCTGATCACCGTCACCGTGAGCGTCGAGAACGCGGCCTCACAGGCGCTCTACCGTGGAATCGGCTACGTCGATTCGGGTGCTCCGCCGCGCCGCGTCAAGGGCACGATCATGCTGCGGACCGGGCCGTTTGAGGTGGACGACACGCTGCTCGTGTGGCAGAAGCGGCTGCCCGAAGCCTGACGAGCAGCCGATCGAGTTCATGGGCCGTGCAGGGTTCGAACCTGCGACCTTGGGATTGAAAGATGCCTGCGGCGGCCTCGGCGTACCTCGCCCTGCCTGGAGAAATGCGGCTTTCGGGGTAGCCGGCACGGTCGCGAGTTCGGGCGTTCGCGGATCGTCTGGGTGACACCCGAGTGACACACGCTTCGGCCCGCGGCCCAGTTAGGCGCCGGCGCACGACCGGGTCGAATGGACGGGGGGCCTTCGTCGCACATCTTTCCCTGCGTGAGGCCGAGCGCCGCCAGGCATAGGCCACCATCGGCCGCTCTCGAGTCACTTCTCTACTCGCGAGCGGCCGGGCAGTCCACCGGTTCCCTGTGCTTGTTAGGGGCCGCTGACGACGGCGATGGTGAGGGTGCTTGTGTAGGTGCCGGCGAAGGTGCTGGCGGGGATGCTGACGGCGACGGTGGGGGTGATGGTGAAGTTGCCTTGGCCGGTGTTTACGGCGGAGTTGAAGAATTTGACCGCGGCGGGTGCGGTGGATGCGGCGGGGATGGTGACGGGGTAGGTGATGGCGTTTGTGGGGTTGGTGCAGGTGCCGGTGGCGCAGGCTGAGGTGATTGAGGTGATGGTGGATGCGGTGGTGGCGAGGGTGTGTGTGCCGCTGTTGAAGGTGGTGGAGGTGATGGTGGTGTTCCAGCCGCTGCCGCTGCCGGTCTGGTCGTTGACGGCGAGTGCGGCGGTGTAGGTGGGGGCCTGGTCAGTGCCGTTGAGGGTGGCAGTGACGGTGGGTGCGGCCGACGTGGTGAGGCTGAGTGACCCGGCGGAGATGGTCGCGGTGGCGGTCGCTGTGGCAGCAGACGAGGGCGCGACGCTGGTCGCGGCGCAGATCGCAGCCAGGCTGACTACCACGCCAAGTCGGCGGGCCTTGAGGAGCGAGCGGTTCATAAAGACATTCCTTAATAGAGGGGGTACGAGGGGTGCGTCGCTGCGATAGGCAGCTGAGGCGCGCCTGAATACATCATCGGCGGGGCGGCCGTGTGCCTGGATGCCCCGGGCGGGGGGTTCACCGTCGCTCAAGAAACGGGGCGGGTTGCCGATAGGAGGCGGGTCGGCTGCACCCCTTCATGATCCACTTCTCACCCCATTTTTCTCGCTGGCTGTTGGTCGCGCTTGTCGCGCTGACGGCGCTTGGAGGTGTGTCCTCCGCGCAGGCGGGGGTGGTGGTCAACAACACGCTTGAGGGTGGCACGAACGGCTCCACGCTTTCGGTCGCCAACTCGGGGGGTGCGAGCGGCTCACCGTTTGATGTCGTCACGATTGGCACGGGCGCGACGTTTGTGTTTGATACCGCTCGAGCCGCGCATGGAGCGAAGGCCGCCAAGATCTCTACCGGCTCGACCGCGGCGCTGGCGGACGCCCAGTGGACTGGCACGCTTGGAAACCAGACCGAGATCTGGGGTCGCATCTACGTCTACCTCACCGCACTTCCAGCCGCCCCCATCAACATCATCACGATCAGTAACGGCCCGACGGTGGAGGGCAGCGTGAACGTCACCGCAGCGGGCAAGGTCGCGATCGTTGATGGCGCCTCGGGTACCGCCACCGGCACCGTCACGGTCGGCACCAATCAGTGGGTGCGGATCGGGTTTCACCTGCTTGCAAACGGCAACAACGGCGCGGTTGACGCGAAGCTGTTCAACACGATGGACGCCACCAGCTCCTCAGACAGCGTTTCCATCGCAAGCGCCTCAACCAGCCAGAAGTTCACGACCTATGGGCTTGGCCTCACGACTGCGAGGGCGAACGTGACGGCGTTTTGGGTCGATGACCTGCAAATCAACAACACCGGCTGGCCGGGGCCAAGCGGCGGCACCCTCACCGCCACTACCAGCGCTACGCCCAGCGTCTCGGCGACGCTCAACGGCACTAACCAGACACCAAGTTTCACGCTGCCGATCACGCTCAGCGACCTCACCGGCACCGGCAACGGCTGGAACCTCGCCATCACCTCCACCCAGTATGACAGCGGAGTCCCCAAGCACTACACGCTCCCGACCAGCGCATCCCAGGTCACGGCAGTCTCATCCACCTGCACGATCCAAGTCTGCACCAACCCCACCAACGCCATCACCTACCCCGTCGGTGTCCCTGCCGCGTCAACCGCGCCCGCCGCGGTGAAGTTCTTCAACGCCGCGATCGCGACCGGCATGGGCAGCTTCACCGCTACACCCACCATCACCGTCACGATCCCCGCAAACAGCTACGCCGCCAGCTACACCAGCACCCTCACTATTTCCATCACCAGCGGCCCCTAACCGCAAGGAACCCCAGATGCGTACTCTCAGCCCCACCCGCGTTCTCCCCAAGCTCATCACGCTGCTCGTCGTAACGCAGTCGCTGTTCGCATCAACCGCACACGCGGCACCTGCCCAAGCCGTCTTTGGCCTCGCACCCGACCATGCTGCTCCGGGCGTCCCCCATGACTTCTCCTACTACGTCTTCACCGCCCAGCCCGGCCAGACCCTCACAAGCACCATCCGCATCACAAATGTCGGCCACCGCGCAGGCATCGCCGACCTCGCGCCTGTCGACGCCACCACCGGGCAGACCAGCGGCACCATCTACCAAAGCCAAGCCGCACCCCGGATCGTCGTCGCCACCTGGATCAGCTTCACCCCCAACCAGATCCACCTCAACCCCGGCCAAAGCCGCCTCATCACCTTCCACGTCCACGTCCCCACAGACGCCATGCCAGGCCAATACGTCGGCGCAATCAGCGCCCAAAACCCGAAACTCGCAACCCAAAGCACAAGCAGCAACGGATCATCGATCCACATCAACATCCGCCTCGTCGTAGCAGACGCCATCCAAATCAACATCCCCGGCCCCGCCACCCACCAATTCAACATCGGCGGGATCCACGCAGGCGGATACAGCGGATACCAAATCCTCTACACCCACCTCACAAACACCGGAAACATGCTCGAAAAACCCGGCCTCGCCCTCACCATCACCGACACCAACAACCACACCGTTCAACACCACGTCACCCAACTCGACACCTTCCTGCCCCACACCACCATCAACTACCCCACCTACATCACCGGCCACCTCTTGCCACCTGGCACCTACAACGCGCACCTCACCCTCACCTACGACAACCACACCACCACCTACAACCACCCCTTCACCATCACCACACGCCAAGCAGCCCAAGTCTTCCACGGAACCCAGCCGCTCACATCCCACACCCCACAGGCAAGCAAAAGCCTCACCTACCTACTCACCGGCGCCCTCGCGGCAGCAGTACTCGCACTCATGACCCTCACCGCCATCACCCTCAAACGCCGCACCAGTGTCTAGCCAAGCCCAGCCCACCGCGCCGGACGATCAAGCGTTCATGAATCCCCCATCCCCCCAAACGACCTCCCGGTTCCTGCTGCTCAGCAACCATGGCCACGCCCTGGTCGCGATCGCCGAAGACCCCGACACGCGCATCCGCGACATCGCCCTGCGGGTCGGCATCACCGAACGAGCCGCGCAAACGATCGTCAACGCCCTAGCCCACGCTGGCTACATCAAACGGACTCGAGTCGGCCGGCGAAACACCTACACCCTCGATCACCAAAAACCACTCCGCCACCCCACCCTCGCCCAAAGCAACGTCGGCTCGCTCCTATCAGCTCTCCTGCCATCGAAGGGCCAAGCAACCGATGCTGCCCTACCGGGTCGCCGGGAGCGACCAACGACTGGCAGTAGCGACCGATAGCGGCCTACTCGTGGTTGAGCGAGACGTCCGGCGGTTTTTTGGGTTCGTTCTCTCGTTCGGCCTTGCCATCTCCCCCCGTCGCCATGACCGGGGCAAGCTTGTCGAGGAAGTCTGCGTCGGGTGCGTCGTCGGGGAGGAGGTGGACGTAGGTGGCGAGCGTGAAGGCGGGGGAGTGGTGGCCGAGCCAGTGCTGTACTTGTTTGGCGTTTGCGCCGTGTCGGAACAGGATCGTGGCGCAGGTGTGGCGGAGGGTGTGCCAGCCCGCCCAGGGCACGCCGGCCGCTTTGGCGGCGGGCTTCAGTACTCGAGATGAGAGGTTGCTCGGGTTGTGGGGCGTGCCGCTGCGGGTGGGCCACACGAGCGCCGCGTCGTGTGCGTCGCTGGCGTTCTTGCGGCGCTCCCACAACGCGCGGGTCATGTTGGGCGTGAGTGGGATCGAGCGTCGGCCGTAGCGGGACTTCGGGGGGGCGAAGGTGTTGGCGTACCAGCGCCGTTTGACGTTGACCCGTTGCTTGCCGAAGTCGACGTCTGCCCATCGCACGGCGATCGCCTCGCCGATCCGCATGCCGGTGTGTGCGACGAACGCGACGAACGGTCGCCACTCTGCGTCGGTGTGGTCGATCAGCCTGCGCAGCTCGGGCTCGGTGAGCGCCTTGGCCTGCTCGACATCGCCCTCCTCTGTGGTGCGGAGCATGCCCGCGATCCGGACGCCGGCCGATGGGTTGGATCGGATCAGGCCCTCCTCGAATGCGGTCGCAAACAGGGCTCGTACCGGCGCGACTGCGAGCCGGACGGTGTTCGGGCTGAGGCCTAGGTCGGAGATCATCTTTACGAACGCTTTGATGTCGCGCGGTTCGATCTCGGCCAGGTGGCGCTTGCCGAAGTGGGGGATCGCGTGGCGCTCCAGTGCTCGCCGGTAGTCGACGATGGTCGCCGGCCGAACACCGTTGGACGTCCTGCCCTGGTAGGTGTCGATCCACTGCCGGGCGTACCCGTCAAACGCGATCCGGGCCTGTTCACGGTACTCGCCGCGGCGAACGTCGGTCGTGAGCGCCGACTTCATGGCGCGTGCCTCGGCCAGCGTGGCTGCGGAGCGTTGCCGGACTCTGCCATCCGGGCCGCGGAAGCGGGTCACGTAGCGGCTACCGCGCTTGTAGACGCCGCGGGTCGTTGTCGGCACGAGCGGCGCGCTCATCGCCGCAGCTCGTGGCTGTAGGGTGATTGGTGCATCTGAACCTCCACTTGTTCGGGTGCCGGGCCCCGGCCGTTGACGCGGTGCGGGGCCGCTCTGTTCCGGCAACTCTACCCGGCTGTGACCGTGGAATCAACTATTCGCTGGTCACCCTTTGAAACGTCTATCCATGGGGACTTGCCCACTGGGTGTCACGCGGGTGTCACTCGCGCGGCGTTGAGTCATCGCCGTTGGGAGTGCTTCCACCTCAGCCCGCAGCACCAGCGTGCGGGCGCCCTCCTTGTAACGGGTGAGCCGGCGGGAGGAGAGGAGGTCGTCCACTCGCTGGCGCTTGCATCGGAGCCACTCTGCGGCCTCTGGGATGGTCAGGTAGGTTGAATCGGTGGATATGGTGTCCAAGTAGGGCGCAAGGGCCGCCGCGAGGCATGCGAGTGCCTCTGGCGACTCTGCGACGGCTCGGGCGACCGCACAAGGGGTGATCGAAACCATGGCCCGGATATCTCCTTCGACGCTCAAGCGCTTTACGCCCAACTCGGCCTAGCGCCACAACAGTCGAGCAGCTCGGGTAGTCGCATTACCGCGGCTGCTGAGGCCTTCTCACTCATCGCCGCCGGCGATCTGCGTGTGGGACACGTCTCCGCCGTCGAGCGGCAACTGCATGGCCCCATCGACGGTGGCGTCGAACGCTGTCACGATCGCGTTTATGAAGGCGGCCTCGGCCGTCTCCACGCCGCTTGCTGCGGTCAAACCCGCGACACCCGCGACATCGACACAACCATGCGGGTTCCCGGGGCTTTCCGAACCCGCGACAACGGGGGTCGTGTCGCGGGTTGAAGAGGTGCCGTTTCCTGCGTAACCATGCGGTTTGTCGCGGGTGTCGCGGGTTGGGGCTGTAACACTGGGGAGGTAACGTTGAAACGCGTCCTCCAACGGTGCCCGGAAGTAGCCTTTCCGGCTCCCGTCCGGCGTGCGTATGTCGCGGCTCTTGCAGTCGAACCCGCGCAGCGTCCGCGCCAACCTCTCGGCACCCAGCGGCTTGCCATACCAGTCGCCCCAGGGCGCCTCCTCCAACCCGTGCAACCCTGTCAGCAGGTCGGCGGTTGTCGCCCGCTCCGGATCTGCCAGGCCCGCCAGTACCGTTCGCACGTCGGCGAGCAGCCTGACAGCGGTGGAGTCGCCGCCGGCATCCTCGGGTGATCCGGTGCCCAGCGCGACCGCCGCCGCGCGGGCACGCGCCGGCCACTCTCCGCCGGCCAAGTCTGCGATGGCGATCAATGGCTCCCACGCCTCCTCGGCGCGGTCGGTGATCTCCACCGGCATCGTCGGCCGGGCATCGCGCAGGGTGTTGAGCGCGGCGGATGCCCAGGATGCCAGCCCCGCGTGAAGCTCGCTGGCCGGTCCCTCGACGTCGCGCCGGCGGAACCGCTCCACCTGCTCGGACGCCTTGCGTCGCCGCAACCTGATCGGGATCGCCCGGTCAGCCACCGTATCCGGCAGGGTGCCGATGCCTGCTAGAGCCTTGGCGCCGAACACCTCGAACTCCTGCAACTCCTGCCGCGGGCCGACGCATCGTGGTACCCGCGTGCCACGCTGGAATCCAGCGTTCAGCAGCGCACGCAGCCCTTCGTGCTCCTTGGCGCCGTTGCCCTTGCCTGCGAAGATCGCATCCACCTCGTCCAACAGCAGCGACGGCTGATCCTTGGTGAGGACCCGGTAAACGACCGCCTCCGACGGCGTCACCACCCGCCACGGCGAGCGCACCAGCAACGCCAAAACGTCCAGCAGCCGACTCTTGCCCGATCGCTTCTCGACACTATGCACATGCAGGTACGGGGTGACGTCAGCTGCATCGATCGCGTGGGTGTGGGCGACCCACAACACCGCGGCCACCACCTGATGGTCGCTGGCGAACACCACGAACCGCCGCGCCAGCTCCTCCACCAGACTGAGCACTTCAGCGAGCGACACAGCGCGCGCATCCGACCGTGGCTGGCCACGGTCGACCACTGTTAGCGAGGCCGGCGAGGGCGCAGTGTCCAGCATCGCCACCACATCGCCGCCGCAACGAATGCAGATGCCGCCCAGTTCCCCGCCCACCATCTCGCGAACCACTACGTCCTGCCCACTGCCGCACGCCAAACACCCGACCGCCACCCCGCCCGGCCGCAGGAGATCCGTACCAACGTGATAGAGCCGGTCCACCGCCAAGCCACGCGCGTTCGCAACCCGCACCAACTGCTCGATCGTCCGTGGCCGACTCACGCCGCCGCCCAACGCTGCTCCAGGCGGACGTCCCAGACTGCCGCGCCTAGTATCCGCATCGGGCGGCCAGGAGCTCTACGAAGCCAGGTCAAGGAGCGCTCGTGGGCCTGCCCGCCCGGGCTTATGGTGGAGACCCACTCCTCGCCGCCGAGCCAACCAGAAATCCCTGCGACGGTGATACGAACGAGCGCTTCATCGTCCGCGACGTGGATGGCGTACAGGCTAGTCTGGGTCATGCGCGGGCGCTTCCGCGTTCGGTGCCGGGGAGCTCGGGTTCACAGCCGAGCTCTCGGCGTTTCTAGGGGCAGTAAGAGCTAGGACGTCCACGTCGCGGTACCGAACGGTGCGATGCCCGAGCACGATCCGCGGGAGCCGGCCGCTCGCGGCCAAGTGACGTACGTAGCGGGTCGATACCGACAGCGCCTCGGCCACGCCTTGGGGCGTCAACAGCGTTCCGGATTCGGCGTCCATGGTTCGTTATGATACAGTGATGCACGACTGTATCTCACTCCCTGCGGGAAGGTTGAAACAGATGGAGCTATGCGTTAGCCGCGTTGTGCCCAAAGACGAAGCGAAGTGGATCAAGTTCGCCGGACACGAGATGCCGAGCGAGTTCAGCATGGAGTTCGACGTGCTTGATCTACTACCCGGTTGGGAGCTCCCTAAGGGGCCGCACGTAGATGTACCGATCCGGGACGAGCGTCCTGTCGGGACCGTGTTCGCCAGCGGATCGGTCGAGATCGGGTACCGGGGAGGTCGGCCGCTCTGCCACCGCCTCGTCGTCGATCACGGTCACGGCGGGATTCGCGGCGAAACACTCCGAGCAATTCCAATGGCCGAGTTGGTCAAGGTGGCGGTCATGATCGCGATGCGCTCCGTGAGATCCGAACCGTCACCACTTCCCGATCAGGAGTTCGACGACTTCGTGTCAAACGTCACAACTGCGCTAGACCGTCACAGGCGCCCCCTCAACCCGAACGTCGCTGCTGCTGCGCGCATCTACCGAGAAGCGCTCGCGGTCGGTAAGAAGCCAGGGCCGACAATCGCCAAAGAGCTGCACATGACACACGCGAGCGCGCGCCGGCTGGTGCACCAAGCCCGTCTGGCGGGTCTACTCGGCGGCTCACTAGGCCAAGGCCGCCTCGGCGAGCAGACGCCTCCCCCGAGCAACTAAGGGCACCTCCACGCAAAGGCGCTCACCGCCGCCCCGGGATCGACCAAGCCACGGCAGTCAACTTTCCCACGTCCAGGGAAGCCTCCATGGAACCGAACCGCACACCCCGAGCCGACCCGAACATGGTTATGTAAAGCCTGAGTTCCTAGACGAATGCATGCACTACGACGCCCGTACCGGACGACGGCGGGATCAGTGGTCAGGCGGCGCAGCAGGACAGTTTGGTGACGTCGCGGTCGAATACCTGCGCGGCGAGTTTGAGGCCCTCGCTCATGGTCAGGTAGGGCGCCCAGGTGGTGGCGATCTGGTCGATGGTGAGTCCGAACTGGATGGCGTAGATGGCGGCCTGGATCACGTCGCCGGCACCCTCGGCAACGGCGGTGGCACCGATCAAGCGGCGCGTATCGCGCTCGATCACCAGCTTGATGAAGCCATCGGTGTCGTGGTTCACAAGTGCGCGGGGTATTGCGCTGAGCGGCAGGGTGCGACACGAGCAGTCGATGCCGCGGCGCTTTGCCTCGGCGTCGGTGACGCCGGCGGCGGCGATCTGCGGCGTGGTGAACGTGACTCGGGGCATGGCGGCGTAGTCGATCTCCTCGCTCGAGCCATTGAGCGCGTTTTGGGCTGCGGTTGCGCCCATGCGGGCGGCGACGTAGACGAACTTGGGCGCGCCCGAGACGACATCGCCGGCTGCGAAGACGCGCGGGTTGGTGGTTCGCAGGTCTGCAGTTGTGCTAATCGCGCCGGCGTCATCGCTGGTGATGCTGCCGGCGGCGAGGTCGAGGCTGTCCGTGTTTGGCTGGCGGCCGGTCGCAACCAGTACCCGAGCGGCCTCCACCACCTCCTCCCCGGACGGGGTGGTCACTGCGATCCGCACGCCCGAGTCGGATCGGTCAACCCGAAGTATCTCAGCGTGGGTGAGCACGCGCACGCCGTCACCGGTCAGGACACGGGTGAGGGTGTCGGCCACCTGTGGCTCCTCGTGGCGCATCAGCGTCGAGCGGGCGAGGATCGTAACCTGACTTCCCAGGTGCGCGTACAGCTGGCCCAGTTCGAGTGCGATGTAGCCGCCACCGATCACCACCAGCCGAGGCGGTACTCGACCTAGGTCAAGCGCCGTCGTCGACGTCAGCGGATCGACATCGGCCAAGCCGGGTATCGGTGGTAGCGCGGGGCGAGCGCCGGTGGCTAGCAGGATGTGTCCGGGCGTGAGCGTGTGCCCATCGACGGCGAGCGTGACCGGATCGACGAACTTCGCATCCCCGCGCACCAGCTCGATCCCGTAGGCGTCCAACAGGTCGATGTACTTGGCCTGGCGAAGCTCACCCACCAGCTCGTCCTTCTGCGCCACTACGGCGGCCAGATCGGCCGGTCCAGCGGCTGTGGGGATGCCGGCGAACGGGTGTCGCTCCGCGGCGTGCCGCGTCTCGGCGGCGCGGATCAGCGTCTTTGACGGGACACAGCCGATATTCACGCAGGTGCCGCCGACCGTCCCCCGCTCAACCATCACCACCCGCGCGCCCAAATCGCTGGCTCGGATCGCGGCCGCGAACGCCGCCCCACCCGAACCGACAACCACCAAATCCGCCTGCTCGCTCACTCGTCTCTCCTTTGTGACCCCGCCCACGCCGGTGGGCGCGCTCAGCGACGACGCTAATGATGTATGGTTATCCTTATATCAGAACGTGAGAGGAGCGAATGTGTCCCAACCACAACGAGTGATCGAAGATGCGCCATTCCGCCTCCCCGACCAGCTGGATGAGACCGAGCTAGTGTCGAAATACTTCCGCGGCCTGGGCAACCCGACCCGGCTTCGCATCCTCGAGCTGGTCGGCGAGCAGGAACGCTCCGTCGGCGAGCTCGCAGCGATCATCGGCGAGGCCCAACCCAAGATCTCAAACCACCTCGCCTGCCTGCGCTGGTGTGGGTATGTCACCACCCGCCGCGACCACCGCACCATTTACTACCGCCAAGCCGACCAGCGCGTCGCCACCATCATCGCGCTCGCCCACGAACTCCTCGCCCAGAACGCCGACCACGTCGCCGCCTGCTGCCACATCCCCAACAAGGCGGGCGGGGAATGAAGCCGCTCCTCGGGATTGGTGTGCTCGGCGTCGCCTGCTGCGCCAGCCTACCCCTGCTCGCTGCCGGCGGAGCTGGCGCAATGCTCGGCGGACTCGCCGGCGCGCTCACCGTTGCCGCCGCCGTCGCGGGCACCGTGATGCTGATCGCACGCCGCAGGCGCCGCGCGACATGCCCACCGACACGCGAAATAGGTGAGCCGTGAGCCGCGACCCGAACCGCAAAGCAGCACCAAACACCGAGTCTGGCCGCCGGCGCTCGCTAGCCGCGCTTGGCATCGTCGCCGTCACGATCGCCCTGGGCGCGATCGTGTTCCGGGTCGCGACGTCGCCAGGGTCATCCTCGCCACCCGCCAAGGCGCAGGCCGCCAGTCGCCCCGCGGCGCCCCCCTTCTCCGTGGCTGCGGTTGGTGGCGAAATCGTGTCGCTATCATCGCTTCGCGGAAAGACGGTCGTACTCGGCTTCGTCCAGCCCGACTGTACAAGCTGCATCGCCACGCTCCACACATTGAGCGCCATCGCCTCCCACGTCTCCCAAAGCCGCGTCGCCGTGATCGCAGTCAACGTCAACACCTACACCACCGCCTCCGATCTCGCCTCTTTCGCGCGTCAGATCGGGGCCAGCTCAGGCCCACAGTTCACACTCGACCGCGGCGCCCAGACCGCGCGCGCCTACCGCGTGCAAACGCTTGAGACGGAGGTCGTGATCGACCCCACCGGTCACATCGTGCTGCGAGGAGTCGCGCTGCCACAGTCGACGCTTCTCTCCGCGGTGCAGCGCGCGACGTGACCGGTGCCGACAGCTTCGCATTCACCGCCGGCGTCCTCGCCGCGTTGAACCCGTGCGGGCTCGCGATGCTGCCGTCCTACCTCGCCTTCTTCATCGCCTCCGAGACCGGCGCCACGGCCGAGCGAGACACACTAGCCCGCCTGCTGCGCGGCCTGGCCGTCGCCGCGACCGTCAGCCTCGGCGTCGTCGCCACCTTCGTTTTGGCGGGGCTCGCGATCAGCTGGGGCGTCTCGCAGCTCGGCCAAGCAGTGCCCGTCTTCGGCGTCGCCCTCGGCGCCGCGCTGGTCGGGTTGGGTGTAGTGATGCTCCTTGGCGGCCGCGTACCCGGGCTGCGCGTCGCCGCAACCGCCCAGCGCGACCGCGGCATGGTCGCCATGGCCTGGTTCGGCGTCGCCTACGGCCTCGGCTCGCTCTCCTGCTCCCTGCCAGTCTTCCTGATCGTCGTCGGCACATCAGCAGCCGAGACCGCGCGCAGCGGAGCAATCCCCTTCCTGGCATTCGCCGCAGGGATGAGCGCCGTCATCACCTGCACAACCATCATCGCCGCCCTCTTCACCGGACTCGTCACCCAACTGCACCACGTTCGCCGTCACATCCCCACCGTATCCGGCCTGCTCCTGCTGGCAGCCGGCATCTACGTCATCCACACAGACCTGCCACTCGCCATCATCTCCACCGGACACACCGAACCATCCAGCCACACAGTCGCCGCCACCACCACCGCGCTCACCCTGATCGTACTGGCCATCACCGCCAGCACAACCATCGCCCGACGGCACGTCACCCCCAAGCGCGGGTAAGAGGCATGCTTTGATTGGAGGTGTAGACCATGTCCCGCAGCTGGGTACTGAGGAAGCGGACGGTTACGCGCTTGCTTCAGGAACTGCTGTGCTTAGCGTTGGTAGAGTGAGGCGCTGTTCGTGCGGCGAGCGTGCAGACCGCGCCGATCCACCCGGTCTCGCCGATCACCAGGGCGTCTTGGATCGACGATTTCTCGTCGGGGGTGAGCGTGTCCAGCCGGCGGCGATGGTGCCCTGGATCGACTCCGGCGAGTCCACGATCTCCCCCACAAGCATCCCCCAGCCTCCTTGAAGATCCCGCCGGTCGACTCTGTGCCGTCCGACGCATCCGCCGTGCCGGTGAGGCGACGCTAGCGCTGCGCCACCGCCCCGACGGCGCTGGGCCTCCGCCGCGGGGTGCGGCGGAGGCCCGTGATGTTGTTTCGTCTAGTGGTAGGCGTGGAGGCTGGTGTCGTTTGAGCCGATGTAGACGGTGCCGTTGATGATGGTTGGTGTTGAGACGACGGCGGCTCCGGTGGCGGCTCGCCAGAGGGTGTTGCCGTTGGTGGTGTCTGCGGCGTAGACGTTGCCGTCGTTTGAGCCGTAGTAGACGACGCCATTGGCGACTGTTACGCCGCCCGTGATTGCTGCGGTGGCGGTTCCGGCGTTCCAGATGGTGGAGCCGTCGGCTGTGCTGAGGGCGTAGAGGGTGGTGTCGTTTGAGCCGATGTAGACGACGCCGTTTGCGATTGCCGGTGAGGAGTTGACCTGGCCAGCGGTGGCGACGTTCCAGATCTTGGTGCCGGTGGACGCGTTGAGTGCGTAGACGTTGGTGTCTTTGGAACCGATGTAGACGGTGCCGCCGCTGACCGCTGGCGTCGAGTTGACGCCACCTGTGGTTGTGAATGTCCATGCCGTGGTGCCGTTTGTGGTGCGGATCGCCTGCACCCGGTTGTTTGCGGCGCCGAAGTACACGAGACCGTTTGCGACGGCTGGGGTGGTAACCGCCGAGCCGATCGTGGCACTCCAGATCGGGTTGCCGGTCGCCGCGTCGTAGGCGTTCATGACGCCGCTGCTCGACCCCACGTACACCGTGCTCGAGTCAACGACGGGCGATGTCAGCGTGCCGCCTGGCGTGGCTGTCCATTGGATCGCGCCGGTGGAGGCGTTGAGTGAGTAGAGGTTGCCGTTGGCCGCTCCGATGTAGACGCTGCCGGCGATCACCGCGGGGGTGCCGGTGATGGCTGCGCCGAGGTTGGTGCTCCATCCCGCGGTGCCGGTGGTAGCGTCGAAGGTGTACAGCTTGCCGTCGCTTGATCCGACGTAGATGACGCCGCCAACCACGCTGGCCGACGACTGCACCGTGCCACCGGTGCCAGCAAACCATGCCTGGTCGAGTGCCGAGACGTTCGACGTGCCGATGACGTTTTCGAACGCGTTGTAGCCGGTGTGGCGAGGGCCACCGTGGAACTGTGCCCAGTCGGTGCGCACCGTGAACGTGCTGCGCGCCCACTTGCCGTTGACCCGCTCGATCAGCGTCACCGTATGCGCCCCGGGCGCTGCGGTGGTGGGTACCTGGATGGTGGTGCCGGTGAACGAGCCGGTCTGGTCGGTGCCCGAGAACGCCACCTGGGTGTTGTCGAAGATGACGTCTACGAGCTGTCCGGTGTCAAAGCCGTAGCCGTTGACGGTCAGGGTCGAGCCTGGGTTGCCGACGGTCGGGGAGAGCACCACCGACGGCGTCACGGTGAACGACGTCGCGCTCTGCGCGATGCCCGACGTGGTGACGACCTCGATGGCGCCGGTGGTGGTGGGCGGCACGGTGGCGGTGATCTGGCTGGCTGAGTTGACAGTGTAGGTCGCCGGCTGGCCATTGAAATAGACCGCGGTCACACCGACGAAGGTGGTACCACCGATCACGACGCTCGTCCCCACGGGGCCGCTGGTCGGCAGGAACGAGTTGATCACGGGCGTCACCGCGAAGGTGCCGGCGCTGGTTGCGATGCCGCCGGGGGTGGTGACCTGGATCTGGCCAGTGGTGGCGGTGGCCGGCACCGTGGCGCTGATCTGCGTCGGCGAGACGAGCGTAAAGAACGCCGCGGCGCCGTTGAACGTGACCACCGATGCGCCGTTGAACGTGGTGCCGGTAATGGTCACGGTGGTGCCGACCGGGCCAAGGCTGGGAGAAAACCCAGTGATGGTCGGCGTGACCGTGAAACTGACCGCGCTCAGGGCATTACCCGATGGCGTCGTCACCGATATTTTGCCAGTCGTCGCTGCCGCGGGTACCACGGCGGTGATCTGCGTCGCCGAGTTGACGACAAACGACGCCGCCGAACCGTTGAACGAGACCGCGCTTGCGCCGTTGAAGGTGGTACCCGTGATCACCACGCTCGAGCCGACCGTGCCGTTGTTGGGAGCAACATTCGTGATCGCCGGCCCAACCGTGAAGTTGGTCGCGCTAAAACCGCTGCCAGACGGCGTCGTCACCATCACCTTACCCGTCGTTGCGGTAGCAGGCACGGTGGCGCTGATCTGCGTCGACGACAACACCGAGAACGTCGCCGCGACGCCGTTGAACTTGACCACGGTCGCACCGGTAAACGTCGCGCCGGTGATCGTCACCGTCGAGCCAGCCACACCACTCGCCGGAGCGATCGTCTTCACCAGCGGACTCACCGAGAACACCGCGACGCTCGTACCGGTACCCCCAGCCGTCGTGACCGAGATCTTCCCGGTCGTCGCGGCCGCCGGGACGACCGCCGAGATCTTCGTCGACGACACGACCTTAAAGGTCGCAGCGACGCCGTTGAACTTGACCGACTTAGCACCCGTGAAGGAGCCGCCGCTGATCGTGACCTTGGCACCCACCGCACCACTGGTCGGCGAGAACACCGATACCTTCGGTGCCGCCGCAAGCGCGGGCATCACCCCAACCACAAGCCACAAAGCGGTGACCACCAACGTGGCCACACCAGCACGAACCGTCCGCGTCATCACACACATCCTTTCGGTAGCCGGACGGCCTCACCAAGTGAAGCTCCAGGCTTTGCGTCCCCGCCTCACGACGAGTTTGCCCTTGTCGCAAAGAAGACACCCCGACCACCACTTCCCTGCGCTCACCCGGCAATCCCCACCACATGGGGGAGCGCGGTCTATCAGCGGGACCCGTGGCGGGCGACACGTGCCGTGGGACGCGAGCCCGCTAGCCGCGGCGGCGGAGTTGGTGGCGCTGATGGCTCTCAACTTTCGGGTGTCCAAGGTCGATATCTCTGCACTGAGCGCAGGGTTTCGTGCTCCCGGGTGTCGAGAGAGATGTGGATACGAGATGTTGCGACGAAGATCAGATGAGGAGGGCAGCGGTCGGCAGCTCGCCGAGCTCTACACCGAGTGTGGCGCGGCGGTGTACCGGTTTGCCTACCACCTGGTTGGGAACCGTGACGATGCGGAGGATCTTGTGCAGATCGCGTTCCTGGCCGTACACCAAGCTTTGCTTGGCCAGGAGCAGATCATGAATCCGCAGGCGTGGCTCTTTACTGCGGCGAAGCGGCGAGCGTTGAACCTGCATCGTGACCGGCGCGAACTCGCCGCGTCATACCAGATCGATGCGATCCCGGCCGTCACGGCCTCCGAGTCGGACGCGGATAGCGAGCTGGCAACCGTGCGGGCAGCGCTGTGGGCGCTCCCGGAGGCGCAGCACCACGCGTTCGTGCTGCGCCACTGGAGCGGACTCTCCTACGCCGAGATCGCGGAGGTCTTGAACACCACCCCGGCGGCGGTCGAGTCGTTGCTGGTGCGGGCGCGAGCCACGATCATGGCCGAACGCGGGCTTGATCAGGGCTGCGTCACGGTACGCGAGCGGCTCCGTGCCGACCAGCCATTGGCGCCGCCGCAAGCTCGGCATCTGGGTAGCTGTCGGCGCTGCGAGATCGCACGCACCCGCCTCAGCCGAGCAGCTAGCGTGGCGGCGGCGATTGCGCTGGTTCCTCGGATTCACGTCGCCCAAGCGTTGGCGGCGACGGTGCCAGGCTTTTCGTTGAAAGCTGCCGGTATCGCCGGCGCCAGTGCGTCGGGGGCGGCCGCGACGGGCGCCGGCAAGGCCGCCCTCGCCGTGAAGGGTGTCGTTGGCATGGTTGCGGTAGGTGGCGCAGTGGCAGTCTCTCACTCCCACGGACTCTCCCTGCACAATGCTCTCTCCCAGCGGAGCCACCCTCGCGCGGCGGTCGCACAACATACCCCCGGACGCCTCGGCGTGCAGCCGCGTCCAAAGACGCTCTCTGATCCCGCCGCCGCCGACGGACAGGGCGGCTCCACGCAAACCGCCCGCCCGATCGACGGCGGGTCAGGAAGCAGCGCTCCCAGTGACGGCCCAGCAGGCACAGCCGACCAATCCGGCACACCGACGAGTCCTGACACCCAGCCTCCGAGCGCTGGTTCTGACAGCTCCAACTCAAGCGACGGCTCCGGCTCAAGCGATGGCTCTGGATCTGGAGACCTCGGCTTAGCGGACGGCTCCGGGGATAGCTCGACAAATAGCGACTCCACGCAGCCAAACCACGACTCGGCTAGCTCGAGCACATCCGGCTCGATGGATCAACCAGCAGGCGATTAACCAGTCCGTCACCCAGGCGAGGGGTTCTGAGGCGCTACAGAGATCTAATCCGCAGGCCAGCCGGTCGAGCAATTTCTACGACGAAACCCGGCGGGGGCACCCTGGTCGCAACGTGGGAGCAACGCCAAGTCCGGGTGCCCCTCGCGTCACGCATTCACGGGACTCCTGGCGCGCGCGCAACTCGGCGCCGGGTGGGGGTGACCCATTCGGGACGAGCGTGGGGAGTGACACTTTGGATGACACCCCAATCATGCTGAACGAAGAGCAGAAACGAGACTCGGCTATCCATGCGGCTTTGCGACGATAGGCCGTGAAGGGATCGAACCTTCGACCTTGGGATTAAAAGTCGCCGGTCGGTTGTGCCTCTCCATGTCGATCCGTGCCGAATGGTGGTTAGCCATGCGGGTTGCGCGGGTCCGGCGTACCGGCGGGTGCTGGCCTGTTTCGGGCTGTGGCGAGCCGTTCGTGAGCGCGCCGTGAGCGCTAACGTGCCTTTCGCGCCTGTGACACGAACACCTGAAGGTCCCGCGCTGCTTCCCCGACGGGGGCACCACCGGCCCGTCGTCCGCCACCGCGCGAGGAGATGGTGTCCGCGCAGTCACAGCCGTTTCTCGTCGGGCTGGCCCGATTCCACCACGTGCTGCGGGCGCACCTGCAGTCTGTGAAATCTGCGGCAGTGAAGAGATTTCGTTCCGTTTTCCGGAGCTCTGCGGTATGATCGCTGCGGATATGTCACTCGACTCTCTTGATCGTCAGCTGATTGCAGCCCTCAAGCTCGATGGCCGTATGAGCTACGCCGAGCTCGCTGGAAGGCTCGTAGTCAGCGAGGGCACGGTCAAGAACCGTCTGACCAAGCTGCTCACGTCGGGAGCGCTCGCGATCGTGCCGGTTATCGAGCCTGATCGTATTGGATATCGCCTGAACATCTGGATCGGGGTGCGCTGCTCGCCGGGGGCGGCCCGCCGGGTGGCCGACGAGCTCGCGGGATTCCATGCAATGCGCTACGCGGCGGCGTGCGCGGGGGTCTACGACGTGGTGTGCGAGGCGATATTCCTCTCACGGGCGGAGATGCTGGACTTCATGGAAACCGAGTTGCAGACGGTCGATGGGATCACGAGCGCGGACACGACGATGGTGCTCGGCATCGCCAAGACCGGCTGGGAGTGGGAGCTGCGCGAGGAAGACGTGCGAGTGCGGCGCCCGCGGGAGCGTTCCTGATGCTCGCCAGTGCCGCTGATATCTCCAACGCTGAGATCACCCGGCGAGTGGACGCGCTCCAGGACGAATTGCGCGAGAGAGGGCTGGCGGCGGCGATCTGCTTTGGCGCCCACCGCGACTACTATCCGGCCGATCTGCGCTACTTCGCCCGGTGGTCATGCACCGACGAGGAGACGTCCTACGTGTTCGTGCCGGCCGAGGGCGAGACGACGTTGATCACCGACGCGGAGTGGGATCTCGAGCGCGCGCGGGTGGTGGCATGTGCCGGGGCGATCGTGCTCGACCCGACTCCCGCCGAAACGCTCGCACGGCTCGTGGGCGAGTACGCCTCGGCCGTCGGCCGGATCGGGATCAGCGGCTTCGCCGGCTTGCCCGCCAACGTCTACGTCGCGCTTTCGACCGCCCACCCCGGGGTGCGGTTTGAGGATGTTTCGGGGGCCGTGACCAGCCTGCGGCTCGTGAAGTCGCCAGCCGAGATCGCGCTGATCCGTGAGGCGGCGCGGATCTCGGACATCGGCATGCAGGCGGGAATCGACCAAATCCGGCCGGGCGTCCCCGAAGCAGTGGCGGCGGCGGCGGCGGAGCATGCCATCCGGGCCACTGGCGCCGAACTGTCGTTTGTGACCGTGATGGGCGCTGGCCCGCGCACCGCTCACGCGACCTTCTTCCCAACTGCGCGCGAGATGCAGGTGGGGGAGTTGGCGGTGCTCGACTGTGGCGCGCGAGTGGCCGGCTACCACGGCGACATGTGCCGGACGGTGTCTGTCGGTCCGCCAAGCGCCGATCAGCGCGCGATGCTCGAAGCGGTCTCGGCGGCGGTATCGGCGGCGGTCGAAGCGGCCTTGCCGGGAACCGCGGTCGGCGTGGTGACCCGGGCGGCCAAGAGTGCAGTGATTGCCGCGGGGTTCGGTGAGTATTGGTGGGGCTACTACATGCCTCATGGCGCGGGCGTCGGCCAGCACGAGCCACCGCATGGCTTGGACGACGCGGACATGACTCTCACCGCCGGAATGGTGCTGTGCATCGAGCCCGGCATCGCGATCCCCGGAGTGGGAGCCGTAATTCTCGAGCAGATGATCCATGTCACGCCGCAAGGTGCGGAGGTGCTGAACGAGCTGCCGCTCGAGCTATGGAAGGACTCGTGAAACCGACTGGGAGGTACTCCGATGACTGAACCGATCGATCACACGACTGAAATGGCGGTACGGGAGCGGCGGAAGCTGATTCGCAGCTTTGGTCGGCTGGACATGCTGCTGTTCCTTGTCTGCGCGATCGTCGGGCTCGACACCCTCGGCCAGGTCGCCAGCTTCGGGGCCCAGACGTTCACGTGGGTGGTCGTTTTGGGCATCGTATTCCTCCTGCCCTACGGCTTGGTGATGGCCGAACTGGGCACCGCCTTCCCCCAAGAGGGTGGTCAGTACGTGTGGATGAAGCTGGCATGGGGCCGGTTCGCGGCAGGTATGGGGGCCGTGCTCTATTGGATCTCGAATCCGTTGTGGGTCGGTGGATCGCTCGCGTTCATCTCGGCCGCTGCATGGTCGGCCTACATCCATCCCATTGGCTCGCAGACGGCCGGTGACTACGCCTTCAAGCTGGTGTTCATCTGGTTGACAGTGTTCGTGGCCATCATCGCCCTGCGACGGGGCAAGTGGATCCCCAACCTGGGCGGGATCGTGCGCGTCGGTGTCCTGGCGTTGTTCTCGCTCACCGTCGCGATCTACGCGATCGAGCACGGCGTGCACGGCTACGGCCTGCACGACTTTCGCCCGAGCTCGGCGGTCTTCATCGGATTGGTGCCGCTGCTGCTCTTCAACTACGTCGGATTCGAGCTGCAGAGCGGAGCCGCCGAGGAGATGGTGGACCCGGAGCGGGATGTGCCGATCGCCGTTGCCCGCGGTGGCGTTATCGCGATTCTCTGCTACCTGATTCCGATCTTCGGCATCGTCGCGGTGCTCCCGACCAACAAGGTGACCGGAATCGGCGGTTTCCTGGACGCGGTTGACGCGACCTTCACCGTGTACGGGTCGGCGCACCACTTCATGGTCGAGGCGATGGCGCTGATGTTCATCTTCGCGCTCGCAACGAGCGGCGCGGCTTGGATCATCGGCTCCGATCGGGTGCTGGCCGTGGCGGGCTACGACGGCGGCTTTGCGAGCTGGTTCGGAGTTTTCAACAATCGCCTCGGTACGCCGGTACGCGTGAACGTGCTATCGGGGATCGTCGCGACGGTGTTCATGATTGCAGCGCAAATGCTCAGCACCGGCTCGAACGCCAACACGTTCGTGGTGGTGCTGTACATGGCGACATCAACGGGCCTTCTGTCCTATGTCCTCATCTTCCCGGCGTTGATCAGGCTGCACTACTCCCACGGAGATGTTCCACGTCCCTACCGCGTACCTTTCGGGACTTTCGGGATCTGGCTCTGCGGTGGGATAACGCTGGCGTGGATCGTGCTCGGGTCGTGGATTGCGATCTTCCCCGACACGATCGAGAACCTCGTGGGCGCCGGCTACGACTTCCACGACTACTGGGGCATCAGCCGGATGCGGTTCGAAACGTTCACGCTCGGCACGCTCGCCGTGATCGCCGTGATCGGGATCGTCGGCTACATGGCAGGAGCGAACGTTCGCCGAGCCCAGGTGGATGTTCCACTCGACGCCGGGGCCGGTGTGGTGCCCCCTACCGGCACGGTCACACAGACTTGACACACATGGAGCTTGGAGTAACCCGGCAGAGCAAGCAGATCTGACTGTGATCGCCAAGCGTCACGACGACCTCGCGACCTCGAGGTCGCCCCCATACGCCGCCAGCGGCCCGGTGATGAAGGCGCGGACCATCGAGTACATTTGATCGCCAGCTGCTCGTTTACCGTCAGCCGTCTTTCGCGCCTCGCGTGCAGGAGCGGGACGCTGGCAGTCAGGCCGGCCGCGCACGCAAGGCAGAACCGCGCGATGTCCGGATGCTCCCTGGCCACATGATCGACAGATGATCATGCGACGAGTGACTGATGCGCCCGACCAGGCCGGCACCGGTCTGCCGCGCCGCGACCACCTTTAGGTGATCGGCGCTGTCACGCTCTCTAGGAATGACAGGATCAGGGTGACGGCGCCCTCAAGGTCGTCTAGGTTGACGCAGCCGGTTGCTGAGTGGATGTAGCGGGACGGGAGCGAGACGCAGCCGGCGAGCACTCCGTTGCCGCTCACCGAGATCGCCCAGGCGTCGGTCGCCCCTCCCATCAGCACTTCGCGCTGGTACTCGACGCCGGCCGCCATGGCCGCCTGCTCGAGCCTCGCGGTCAGACGCCGCGGCACGGCGTTGCCGATCATCGAGGCGGGTGCCCAGTCGAAGTACTTGATGGCCGGCCCACCGCCCAGCCTGATTGGCACACGGCCGAACTCTACCCCGGGCGTGTCGCCACACAGCGTCACATCGATGGCAGGCGGGGTCGCCGTGTTCGGTGTAACCAAGCCGTTTCCGTTCAAGTTTCTAGCGATGTATGCTGACGCAGGCAAATGCGTGCTGACCGGGGCGGCTCAGCTGTTTCAGCTCAGTTGCGCAAGCAGCGACTCGAAGTCGGCGACCTGGCGAAGGTCGACGATCTTGCCGCCGACGATGCGCACAATTTCGATCTCCGTGAACGCGACGCGCTTCCCGGTCGCGGGGCTGCCCATCAACTCCCCGTCATTGGTACCGGTCCAGGTGATACGAGCCGCGACCCACTCGCCGCTGGCGAACACCTCCACGATCTCGGCTCTGAGATCAGGAAAAGCTGCCCGAAATGCTGCGTTCGCCTCCCGGAGCCCAGCGACAGACGGCTCGAACGACGGTGACAATGTCGGTAGCGCCACAGCTGGATCAATCAACTGATCCACGACCTCGAACCGGCCGTCACATAGCCCCTCGATCAGCCGCCGGTACACCCGGATATTCACAGACTCACCCACGCGAGTCCGACCTTACACCTACGAACGGGCGGATTCCAGGTGCTAGCGCAACCCCCCCGCCAGAACGTACCTGCCGTCACTCAGGAACGCTCGTGTAGGCGGGCGTCGGCCCGTTATAATGTTGGCGAATGGTCGTCGCAGTCAGCGTTGACATGGAGGGGGCGTCCCAGCTTCGGGGGGTGCGCGAGATCTGGGGCTGTCTTCCTGAATACTGGGATACCGGTAAGCCTCGGCTCGAGGCGGACGTGTTCGCGGCCTGCCAGGGGCTGCTCGCCGGCGGCGCGTCGGAGCTGGTCGTGCTCGACAACCATGGCGGCAATACCGTCAATGTGTCCCCAGAGGCGCTCCCGGAGGGCGCGCCTCTCGAAACGTGGCGCGACTTCGACCTGCGCGATCACGGCGTGGACGCGACGTTCCAGGTGGGCTACCACCCTCGAGGTGGTGTCGATGGATTTCTGTCTCACACGTACGTTCCGGGGTTGCGGTTGAGGGTGAACGGCGAGCTGATCTCGGAGAGTCATGGTCGCGCGTGGGCGTCGGGTGTGCCGCTACTTGGCATCACCGGCAACGACCTCCACGGGCAGGCGATTGGGTCCCTCTCGGACACCCCCTACCTGGTCGTCCAGCGGTCTCTCGGCCGGAGTGCGATGGAGCCGCTCTGGAACGTCGAAGAGGGCCTCGAGGCGATTCGTGAGTTCGCCGAGCGATGCATGCGTGACACCGCCTCCGCGCCACCGATTCGCTCACCGACGGATGGGACGTTCGAGGCCAGCATGCCGAACGGTCACGAGGCGGTCGATCTGATGGAGGCTGCCGGCTGGGCCCGGACCGGCGACGTGACCTTCGAAGTCCACTTCAAGAAGTGGTCGGACGCACGAGAGCCGCTCACGGCCGCGATGAGCGCGGCCTTCGCCCCATTCGTCCCCTACTGGCTCGGCGGCTTCGACAGCGCCAAAGACGCGGCGGCGGCCGACCAGGAACGCGTCGCGCAACTGAGGCTGATTTTCGACGCCTGGGCGCAACAGTCGCAACCGCAATGGTGGGAAGAAAACGCCGACCCGCTCCCCCCAGACTCCGCGCAGGCCCTCCCGGCGCGCTGAGGACGAGAATCGGGGCGAGCGGGCTCATGACCTGGCATTCGAAAACCGCGGAGCCTCCGTCGTTCGCTAGAGCAAATCTCAAGCGCGCGGGCCTCGGGGCCATTGCGAAACTCCGATGTGCGCGCACCGGTGTGACTGCTTTGATTTGCATGCCGACCGAACCCAATCTAGGGCGAGCGCTGAAGGTGCCGCAGCAGCATGACATCGCGGATCAGGTTACGGCTGAGCCGCATCTCGTAGCGGGAAAGCTTGGAAAGGGTATCGCCGGCGCTTGCGCCTCTTGCAAAGGCTCTGCCGATCGCTGGGGCCCCCTTTTTGCG
The DNA here is from genome assembly GCA_038212095.1 of Gaiellales bacterium. GTDB lineage: Bacteria > Actinomycetota > Thermoleophilia > Gaiellales > JAICJC01 > JAICYJ01. The sequence continues at coordinate 95,632 of JBBQUW010000006.1, forward strand.
AGCCTGCTGAACATCTTCGAGCGTTGCTCGCCCATCTTCCGAGAGTCGCGCGTAGAAGGCAGCGGAGTCAGTCCATGCACTCTCTAGCCCTGCCAGCCGCTCGGCGTGGAACTCCCACAACAGGATTCCCGTCTCAATTCGGGCTACCCGTCGGAGCCGCCAGGCTTGGGAAACGATGCGATCCGCGATCTCTAATTCCAGCGACCCGCTGGGTCGCAAGTCGCTGTTTAGTGCGTCGGCAAACCGTCGGTAATCCTCGGCGTCCTCGTCGGGCATAAGCGGAATCTCCGTCCGAAATCCGTGACGAAGGCCGTTATAACGGCTTATCTCCTTGCCCTGACTTGTGCGTGGACCGGTTGAAAGCTGGGCGTTACGCTGGTTGGCTAGAATCTGCTTATCGCTTGACATGCTATTTTGGCTCCTGGTGCGCGCGCGCAACCCCGCGCGCAGTCTCGAACATCGGTGAAAACAATCTTTTCATTGTTCAAGTGGAATGAGATATAGAATCCCAAGCGTATCGATTTTACCCGCAGAACAGCGCGTTTGTGCGTCCCTGCTCACGTATAGCTCACCGTCTGATAGGCAGTGCGCCGCATTGCCCGCTCGGCGCGAGCGCGGGTCGCGATCGACCCTGCAGATGCCATATGCTCCAGCTCGGCCGCGATCGCCGGCGCAGCACGCCCCATAACGAGAAGAGCGCTCTGGCATTCGATGATATACAGCAACTCGTCAATCAGGCAATCACAGTCGGCATGATCTTCAGGGCCGGGCAGCTGGAGGGCCGAACGGTTGACGCACGATACTCGGTCGGGCTCGGGCATGTCTCTCTCCAATAAGTCGGCGGTGGTGTCGGTAGTGACGGGCGCAGGTGAAACTCTCCAGCCTACGCCGGAGTTGGTAGGGGTTTGACCCCCGGCCGCCACTGCCGTCACCGGCGTCACGTGTCGTTGCGGCTTCACTTCGGGCCGATCCCCTTCCAGACGCGGCGCTGTCCGACCCAGCGTCGCGCGGTGGCCACGCCGGCGGAGAGCCTGCGTGAAAGCGGCTTTCGAGACAGGATCAGCGCCCGCGGTGGCGCACCATCGAGTGTAGGTTGCAAGCAGGGCCTCGAGCCGGGCCTCTTTCCCCGGGCCTGTTACACAGGCCGCGTCCAAGAAGGCGCCGACGCTATCCATCTCGGCGCGGTACTGCGCCGTTGCTGCCGTCACCGCGGCTGGCGGTAGAAGACCTTCACGCTGCCATGCCATACATCCCCTTACCGCCCAGGCCAAGACCCCCGGGGCCTCGCATGCAAGTTGGCGTCCGAGGGTGCGATCGCGCTGTGCCGGCGGAACCGAGTGTCGGAACGGGATGGTTTGGATCCGCCGCCAGATGGCATCGTCGCCACTTCGCACTCTAGGCGGATGGTTCGTCGCGAGCCATAGTTTGAATTGGGGCTGGAATTCAAAGGATTCACGGTATAAAACCGCGCCGAGATAGTGTCTTCGCCGACCAGTCGTTTTACAAGTGTCTGGTCCAGTTCACTGTCAAGCCCTGCCTCTACCGCTGTTACCAGCCTTGAACCAGGCAGGCGCGCAAGGTCGTTACTCGGCTTGTCTCCGCGACTCGCCAGTATGGTTTGAACAGGGGTCTGCATGGCGTACTCACCAAGAACGGTTCTTAAGCACTCCAACAGCGTCGACTTGCCGTTTGCGCCTCGTCCCATGAGAATGAAAAGTACCTGCTCGCTGGTGTCGCCGGTAAGCGTGTAACCAATCGCGCGCTGCAGGTATGCGGTCAACTCCCCGTCGCCCTGGAACACTTTGTCGAGAAAGCCGATAAAAGCCGGACAGCGCGCTTTTTCATCGTAGTCCAAAGGCGTGAGCCGCGTAATCATGTCAGCGCGCCGATGCGGTTGAAGCTGCCCCGTCTCCAGGTTCAGCGTTCCGTTTCGGACGTTGAGCAGCATAGGGTCACGATCGAAGGCGGCCGGCGTCGCGACCACCGGCTCTTCGGTGGCCGCGACAGCGATCATGTTCTTTAATGCCGAGTAGCTCTCCGATCGGCGCGCGTGGCTGAGTAATTCCTTGCTAGACATGATCGGCACTTTCGCTGCTGATTGAGCGGGCCGTCAGCTTCGCTCGTTGGAGGACTATGCCGATTTCATCTCGACGCCACCGTCTCTCGTCCCAGTAGTACCATTCGTTGTAGTGGGTGACGTAGCGGAGATCCTGCCCGTGCCGGGCGACCAACCGTTCCGCGTTACCTGCATCCGTAAACGGGGCGCGCCCAAGCCCCGCCGGAAGATCCAACCATTCAGTTACGCTGCTCGCTGTCCCGTGGCCGATGATTGAAGCGAGGGTGGGAAAGCCGGTTGCCTCTAGACCCTGTCGCAAGCGGTTGACCGTGCTCGAGACGGCTTTGTGTCTGTCCTTAAGATCGTCGTCCTGGGCCGCCTCCACAACCACGGCCACGAGCTCGCGGACGCGCTCTTCGCCCCAGTCTGCGCGAAGAAGCATCCCGGCGAGGGCAAGAGTCGCATAGTGGCGACTGCCGGGCGCCGGCCACGCACGGGCCAGCAACGTGGCCGCGGCGACCATTCGCGTTGCCGCGTCGAGCTCCTGCGGCGACACCAGCGCGGGCTGCTCGTAGCGATGCCACGCGATCGCCTCGCCGCTGGGGTGGCGGCTGGGTGGGAAGACGGTCTGGGCTTTGTCGGTACGCATCTCCACCAGCATCACCCCCGTGGTGTCCTTGTAACCAACGTGGCGCGGAACCGGGGACGCGACGTAGAGACGGTGTGACCGCGGCCGACTGGGCCGCCCGAAGATCGAGCCGGTGGCCGGCAGGAAAGCGTCGGCGACGGTGATCGCTTCCGGCTGATCCAAGTCCACGTCAACGAGACCGCCCGACGCGCTCCCAAGTCGTACACCAATATTCATCGGCTCATGTTCTGAAAACGAGAACGGCACTTGGTTTGTAAGCTGCCACTCCGGTAGTAACGGCACCTTTTGTCCGGGCCGCACCGGAAGTGTCGACCACCCGCGTGCACCGTAACTGTAGTCGTACTCCAACGTGTTCATGACACCTGCCCCGTCACGTTAAGCATGGCGTCAATTGCGCTTCGCGGGATCCGTAGGCTGCGACCTATCCTCACGGCTGGAATGTACCCGCTGCGTACGCCTTCGTACGCAGACGTGCGTGAGATTCTTAATAACTGTGCGACCTCCTCAACGGTAAGAACCACCGCCCGCCCGCTCGCCGGATCTGATGCCTCAACGAAACCTCTTGGACTAGACATCACTCAGGTGTCCTTTCTGTAGTTTTCAACGACTGACTTGCTTACAAAGGCACTACAGGAATGGTACGGCATCTGCTATATTCCGGACATGTCAGACGGACGGTCCAGCACTACGGACACCCACGGCGTGGCCCCGTCAGAGAGGCCAGGAGCGTGAGGGGGAGGGTCGGCAAGCGCGGGCAGTCGTACTACTTCGTCGTGGATCAACCGCGGTCAGGCGGCAAGCGCAAGCAGATGTGGCGGGGCGGCTTCCGAACCAAGCGCGAGGCGCAGGAGGCACTTCACCAAGTCGTCGACCGGCTACGCCGCGGTGAGTTTGTAGAGCCGTCCAAGGTCACGCTCGGTTTGTTCCTCACAGAAACGTGGCTGCCGCACATGCGATCGCAGCTCCGGCCCGCCACTTGGGAAAGCTACGACCGAAACATCCGCGTCCACGTCGTCCCGACTATCGGCGACATCCCGCTCCAGCGCCTTACCGCGGTCGACCTCGACCACCTGTACGCGCGTCTACTTGCCTCCGGGCGCCGAGACGGCAAGCCGCTGTCGCCCCGTAGCGTCCGCTACGTCCACACGATCTTGCACGGCGCGCTCGCCTACGCTGGGCGCAAGAACCTCGTCACCCGCACCGTCGCTGACTTGGCAGACCCGCCCAAGGGAACATCAGCCTCTCCCGCCGATCGGCGGGTGTGGACGCCGGAGGAACTACAGCGATTCCTGCAGCACGTTGCAGCCAACCGCCTGGCAGCCCTCTGGCTGGTGCTCGCGACCACCGGCATGCGCCGCGGGGAAGTGCTCGGCCTTCACTGGGGCGACATCGACCTCGACCACGGCAACCTCGCTATCCGCCGCACCCTCGTCCAGGTGGGGAACACAGTCGAGTGGTCGACCCCGAAGACCAGCTCCGGTCGACGCACCATCTCCATCGACCCGGCCACCGTGGCAGCGCTGCGAGAACATCGCGCTCGCCAAGCGGAGGAACGCCTGGCTCTGGGCCCGGCCTACGTGGATGAAGGCCTCGTGTTTGCGCGGGAGGATGGCAAACCGATTCACCCCGAGCGCCTTTCCAAGTCCTTCAGGGCCCATGCCCGCTCGGCCGGCTTGCCACCGATCCGCCTTCACGATCTTCGCCACGGCTGGGCATCCCACGCCGTCGCCGCCGGCGTCGACCTTCGCACCGTATCAAGTCGGCTGGGGCACGCAGACGCTGGTTTCACCATGCGTGTCTATGCCCATCAGATCCATGAAGCGGAGGCGCGTGCAGCGAACACCGTTGCGTCACTCTTGCTTGGCCGCTAACGAGATTGCTCGTGCTCCGGCAACGAGCGGTTGGAGGGGCGCTCTGCGAGCAGCTGCTCGTTGGTGGTACTCATGCGGTGGACTCCTTGGCCGCGAAGCGGCGGTTGCGCTCGGACTCGGCGTGGCACGCCAGGCAAACGGTCGAAACGATGTAGTGGCCATCCGACGCGAACGTCGCCAGCGGGTAGTTCTCGGGATCCTTGGCGCGGCCACACCCCACGCACCCGCGCGACATGACCGCCCGAGCGAATGGGTTGGCGGGATCGAGCGTGGCACGGTGAACGTCCATACCCCCGTCATACCCGATCCACTACACCCCGCGCGGCGCCCGTGTCGGAGACGCGTTCAACGCGCGTTGCTGGTGACGCCTGATTCAGCGTCCGCGTCGCCTGGCCCCGCCGCCAACGCGATGGGGAGGGGGTTAGCGAGCCCCGTCGAGTGCATCGTGGATCAGTGCTTCCAACGCCCGCGCTCGCGCCGACTGCTCACTCGCCAAAGCGGTCTCCAGCTTGTCGCATAGCGCCATCAGCTCGTCCATCTTCGCAACAATCCGGCGCTGTTCGCCAAGGGGCGGCAGTGGGATGGGCAACTCGAAGAGATCCGCGGTCGCCAACCGCCCAGTTCCATGGGTGGAGCGCTCAACCATACCCAGAATGACATCCCGCATTCCTTTTGTCAGAAGGAGGAGGATGTCTTGCAAACGGTCGTCGAACGGGACCAACGCCTTCATGTCCTGATTGATCGTGACCTCGGCGGTCGTCAGGGCAGTAGGGAATGAGTGAGCAAGGATCATTCCGCGGACGACCATCAGTAGCGACCCCGGCGGTATACGCTTTACAGCAGAGCCGGAGACAGCGGCTTCACTGATGTGGTCAATAGCATCCCCGATCCGGTCTCTTTTCATATCTTTCGGCGTCACCCAAGGTATCGGGCCGTTCCAGTACTCAGGCCGTGACTTGCTTGGCGTGCCGCCGCCGAGCACACGGCCGAGCCGGCTAAGGGTCGTCCACGACCAGCCACCGGGCAGATCCCACGTGCCGCTATAGCCCGCGAGTGCGCGACCTCCAAGTAGCTCACTTACCGGGACGTCCTCCCGATCCTGCGGTATCAACCCACCGGCGACCGCTATGTCCAAGATCGACCGCCGCACCTCAGCCAAATGCTTGGGTTTCGTGATGAGTCGCGGCGAGGTGTTCAGGAAGAATCGAACGTGTGCGGCCTTGTCGCCGTCCTGATCGGGTACTGCGAGACGATGGAGGGAGACAGCGCGCAGTGCGTCCCGCCGCGACTCACAATCGGCCTGCGCAGCCTCCAGCTGGTCGCATAGCGCCATAAGCTCGTCCATCTTCGCAACAATCTGGCGCTGCTCCGACAGCGGGGGGAGCAGCACTGCATGCGAGAGAAACGGTCCGCGGTTGATGTGCATCATGGCCAAGCCGTGGGCGTGTTGGCTCTGCGCAAGCTGGCGGACTTCGTGCCTCAGCAACCAGTACAGGAACTCCCGCGTCACAGCCTCGGGGTTTGGCACTACTTTGAATATGTGCTGGTTAACCACTCCTTGCGGACCATTCCAGATGAACGTGTCCAATGTGGCAGACCAAGAAACGAGCAGGTCCCCAGGGTCCGCCAAGTTGTCTTCTGAAAAGTCACCTTCGGTGAAGTTGTAGTCACTACTCATCCCCGAGAGATTCTGGATGCGGATGATTGGCCGCCCAGTCTTGGCCCAGTCACTCGGCTTAAAGGCCAGCCCGTTGACGTAGAGGCCGGTGTTCGCCAGCAGAGTGGCCAACCACCCGCGAGGTGCGTCGTCCGGCGACGGAGCCGATCCGGCTATCGCCCAGCGGTACCTTGGCCGTGTGCTGACCAGTGCTTCCATCCCGAGATGGATGCGCGCGAGGCTGACTGGATCAGGACCGAGCGCCTCAGGAGCCGACCCGGTAAGTGCGCCCTTGACGGCTAACTCCACTATGAATGGTCGGATGTCCCGCACTGCGCTCGGCGCTTCGGATACGCGCTCGAACTCCCGCAACAGCAGTTCGGCCCTCACCGAAGCAGCGCCTTCTCCAGGATGGACTCCAGCTGACTTCGAAGGTTGGCGGCCTGCGCCTCGGCGGCATCCAGCTTCGCCAGGAGGTCAAGCGGATCTCCAAAGTCCTCTGCAACGACGTGCGGGTTCTTGATGTCTAGGTTGTAGGCGCGCTCTCTGACGGCGTCGATCTCCACCTCCCACGCACGCTCGGTCTCTACGCGACCGTTCCGGCCGTGACCACCCCACCAGTCAATGCACGCCTGAAAGTGCTCGAGTCGGATCGGCTTGGTCTTCGAGTACGCCTTCTGGCCCTCAGGCACGCGCTGCTCGTAGTACCAGGTCGCCTGGGTCGGTTCCGCCTTCTCGAAGAAGAGGAGGTTGGTGCCGATCGCCGCGTAGGGTCGAAAGACGCTGTTCGGCAGGCGAACGATGGTGTGCAGGTTGCACTCGTTCATGAGCTGCTCTTTCAGCCGCGTCTTGATGCCTTCGCCGAAGAGAGATCCGTCGGGGAGAACGACCGCCGCTCGCCCACCTGGCTTCAGAAGCCGGACGATCAGCGCCAGGAAAAGGTCAGCCGTCTCGCGGGTCTGAAGGTGGGAGGGGAAGTTCGACTCGATCCCCGGCTCTTCGGTCCCGCCGAACGGCGGGTTGGTGAGCACGACGTCAACGCGGTCTGCGGCGCCGTAGCTGACGTAAGGACGTGCGAGCGTGTTGTCGTGGCGGACGAAGCTGGGATCCTCGATGCCGTGAAGGAGCATGTTCGTAGTGCACAGCATGTGGGGCAGCGGCTTCTTTTCGACCGCTCGAAGTGATCGCTGCATCAGCTGCTCACCTTGCGGGGTCTTTACGTAGCGGTCGCGCATATGTCGGATCGCGCAGGTGATGAAGCCGCCGGTGCCGCACGCCGGATCCAGCAGAATCTCTCCGGGTTTTGGGTCGATCTGTGCCGCCATAAATGTTGTGACTGCACGTGGCGTGTAGTACTCGCCCGCGTTCCCGGCACTTTGGAGGTCGGCGAGCAGCTGCTCATACACGACGCCAAAGTGCTCTCTGTCGGCAAGGCGATTGAAGTCCACCTCGTTGATCTTGTTGATCACCTGGCGCAGCAGTGTGCCTGACTTCATGTAGTTGTAGGCGTCCTCGAACACCGCCCGCACCACGCGCTGGCGGTGGGCGGTCGCGCCGGCAGGAGTCAGCGATTTCAGTTGCGGAAAGAGAATGGTGTTGATGAAGGACAGGAGTGGGTCGCCAGTGATCCCCTCTGGATCCGCCGCCCACGTTCGCCAGCGCAACTGATCGGGAAGCGGCGACACGTAAGTCGAATCCATCAGCTCGAACTGGGCGTCCTGGTCATCCAGGATCTTCAGGAAGAACATCCAACAGAGCTGCGAGATCCGCTGGGCGTCACCGTCAACGCCGGCATCTTGGCGCATAATGTCCTGGATGGACTTGATAGTGCCTTGGACTGTCATGGTCTATGCGGCCTCGTAGAGTGCGTCTTGAAGTTCATGCACGGCGCGGTCAAACGCCGCCCGCGATCCGAACTCGCTGATCAGCTCCATAGGGGTGCCGATCCTGTCGAGGGGCGCGACTCCGAGAATCCGCGGATCACCGAGATCCACCACGCCTTCGTCCTGGTACTTTTGGAGCAAAGCGTCGAGCACGGCCCGCGCTTGGTCGCCGTACTTTCCAAACACATCCCGCTTTCGGACGTTCTCTGCCCGCTCCCGGCGCGTGAGCGGCGGACGACCGTACGCCACATGGCAGATGAGATCAAATGGGTCGAGATCCGCCCCGACTTCGTCCGATAGTGGCTCGAGGCGCAGACCCTCCTCTTCAAGTTCGTCGATGATCGCCTGTTTCCGGTCCGCCGCATTCCATCGTTTTAGGAAGGCGTCGAGGGACGCGTACTGGTTCGTCACCCTGCGCTTGGAGTAATCCCGAAGGCTTTCGGTGATCAGTTTGCCGTCTGCGTCAAGGTATTTCACGCGCTCTGCGACGATGATTACGAGCACACCGTCGACATACAGTTTTCGGCTGTCCGGTTCAGCGGTTGCGAAGCCGATATCGTTGCCGGGGTCAACCACGATTTCATCGTCACCGATTTCGACGGTGTGAGTGTCCGGTGACACGATGGGCCCGCCCGCGTCTGGTTCGTAGATATCTACCGGCTCGCCGTCGAAGTCGGGGTCGGCGAAATGGTGCGTGGCGCCCCGGAAGTCCATAAGCGTGAAGTAATACTTGTGCGTGTCCTCATGCACACGTGTGCCGCGCCCGAGAATCTGCTTAAACTCAGTCATTGACCCTACCGGTCGATCGAGGACGATCAATCGGCAGGTCTGGGCGTCGACCCCAGTGGACAGAAGCCGGGACGTTGTGACAAGAACCGGGTACTTCGCTTCTGGATCGATGAAGTTGCCAAGTTGATCTTGACCCTCCAGATCGTTCCCAGTGATCCGCATCACGTACCGCCGGTTTTCTGTCGATAGATCAGAGTTCTCGTTCACCAACGCCTGACGCATACGCGCCGCGTGCTCCTGATCGACACAAAAAACAATGGTCTTCTGGAACCGGTCGCCACTCTCCTTGAGAAACTGGGTAACGCGCCTCGCGACGAGTTTCGTGCGTTCGTCAATAACGAGCGTGCGGTCAAAGTCCGTCAGATTGTAGATCCGGTCCGGAACCTCCTCCCCTTCCAGGTCGGTCTTTCCTCGGGGCGGGCGGTATCCCTCGACATCACGATCGATGTGCACGTTGATGACCTTGTACGGTGCGAGGAAGCCGTCCTGGATGCCCTGCTTCAGCGAGTACGTGTACACAGGAGAGCCAAAGTAGTGGATGTTCGAGACGTATTTCGTCTCTTTGGGAGTGGCGGTCATCCCGATCTGGGTGGCGTCCGAGAAGTACTCCAGAATCTCGCGCCACGCCGCGTCGTCATCGGCGCTCCCTCGATGGCACTCATCAACGACGATAAGGTCGAAGAACTCGGGGGAGAACTGGCGGAACAGCTTCTGGCGCTCCTCTGGCCCAGTCAGCGCCTGGTAGAGGCCTAAGTAGATTTCGTATGCGGTGTCGACGCGCCGCTTCGTATCGATGGCTCTCGCAACTCCCGCCGTGACGCCGTCATCGGCCTCGATCGTTTTTGACCTCGTGCTCAGCTTTGCCATGGCGCCCGCGAACGGCCGGAAGTCGTTGACCATCGTTTGATCGATTAGAACGTTGCGGTCCGCCAAGTAGAGCACTCGGTTCTTCTGGCCGGCCTTCCAAAGCCGCCATATGATCTGAAACGCTGTATAGGTCTTTCCAGTGCCGGTGGCCATGACCAGAAGCACGCGGTCTTGGCCCTTGGCTATGGCTTCGGTCGCAGCGTTAATCGCGTTCCGTTGATAGTACCGGGGTTGCCGATCACTGCCATCATCGAAGTAGTCTTGAGCGACGACCTCTTCCACCTCGGGGGACAACCGTTTCCACTCCCGATACATCTTCCATAGGGTCTCCGGCCGTGGAAAGGCGTCTCGTCCCAGTGTCGCCTCTAACTCGGGACTGATGCCGGTGCGGTCATGGAAGACAAAACCGTCGCCATTCGACGAAAAGACGAACGGGATATGCAGGACCTCGGCGTACTCGAGCGCCTGCTGCATGCCGTCGCCAACGGCGTGGTTATTGTCCTTCGCTTCGACGATCGCGATAGGGATATTCGCCTTGTGAAAGAGGACGTAGTCGGCGAACTTCGATTTACCACGCGTCACCATCTTGTCGCGAACGTGGATCTGGCCCTTCGTGAAGTGGACCTCCCGCTGAATCTGGGTGTGCTCGTCCCAACCGGCCTTGAGAATGTCCGGCGTGATGAACTTCGCGCAGATATCGGCCTCGCTGAGATCCTTCTTACTCATATCAGCACTCCCGCGCTGCTGGGGCAGTCCTCGCGCATGGCTGTGTCTTCGTCCGCGTACACGGCGATGAGTCTACGGCCTCCGGGGAGGGTTGGCGGCGGCCTTGGGTGTGTGGGGGCGCCTCAAGGTGGGGGTGGACGATGGCCCGCCGCCTGAGGAGCCGTCCGTTCGCGTTCGACTGACCTCGGGCTAGCTAGGGCTCCGGCGGCTCAATGCCTGGGTCATCGCCGGGCTCGTCTTCCGAGTCAGGCCCGGCCAACGGCCCCAAAGAGGTCCGCTGCACCTGCTTCCACGCCGACACGCTGTCGCGGATCTGCGGCATCTCCGTGTCCGGGACCGCAACTGCACCTGCGGCCTGGGTGATCGCGTACATGTGGATGGGCGGCCCGATGCCGTAGGCCGCGATCGCGATCATGTCGTCGATAGCGCGGTAGACGACCATCTTGGCCTGCTCCAGATCGAGGTTCGGGGTGTCGAGGTGGGTGACCGATGCCATGGCGAAGTTGGCGAACGCCGTCCCGCTGCCCACTGCCCCGAAGCGGTCGAGGAACACGTGTCCGGCGATCCCCGACGGCACCACCAGGATGCGGGGCTCACCGGCGTTGTCATACCAGCAGAACACGCCCTCGATGACGGGCGGCTGCTGTGCCTGCGGCTGCACCGCCTGGCCGTTGGCCTGATTCTGGACGTGCTGCACGAGTCCGCAGATGTGCTGCCGGACGTCCTCGCCAGGGCGGTCGAACTGCCCGGCCAGGTTGGCTGCCAGCGTGGCTCCGAGGGTCTGGGCGAGGCCAGTTGTGCCAGCAGCGCCCCAAACCATGCGGTTGTCCACGTCGAACAGCTTCCGAGTGCGGCCACGGGTAGCCAGCGCCCCTCCACCCGAGGTGGCCTGTCCGTCAGCCCCGAGCACGATGGCGTCACGGCATCTGATCGCCAGAACGACCGTCACGAGCTACGGCGGAAGACCGACCTCTCCGCGTAGGACGGGTAGCGGTCGTACACGTCCTCAAGCAGCGAGTTGAAGGACTTGTCCGCGATGGTCTGCTTGACCTCGAACAGCCCCTGGGCCGCAGACCGCTCCTCCGGGCCAGCCGCGTCCACCTTCTGACGTGCGTGCGCGATGCCTGAGGGGGTTGCCTTGTACCGGCTCCATGTCTGACCAGGCACCGGGATGCGCTCGACCAGCCCGACAAGGCGCAGGGCATCCAGATCGCGGTACACGGCCTTGCTCATCGGCCCGTAGTTGTACGCCTCGAAGTCGTAGAGCTCGTCGGCGGGGCGGCCGCTCTCCATCGCGTGCAGGAACATGCCCTTTTGTAGCCGGATTGGATCCAGCCCGGCGGGGGCTCCCTTGAAGGACACCAACAGCAACAGCCAGTCACGCCGCTCCATGCCCACCCCTTCCCTCGTCGGATCGTGCAGACAGAACGTAGCAGGTGACGCAGCCGATTGTTCGCGCCGCTCGACGCACGTTCCTGCTGCGCGCCAGAGCAACCCACACCTCGAACACGAACCGCGCGTCCACCCAGCCGGTGCCGCGAGGGCGTGGTACCACACTGGTACCAGCAGCCCGAAAAACCGCCCACGTGGGCCCCACGCCCGGCCGCTCAACCAGGCGCAAAACAGCCTGTTTGTGCGGGTTTGGCGTGGGTGTCACCCTTGCGCGAGTACCCCCAACGGGATTCGAACCCGTGTTGCCGCCTTGAAACGGCGGCGACGGTCGCCTGTCCAAGCCGTTTGTGGGCACTCGATCGATTGGGTGGCCAAGACCTAACCGTCACCGGCGGCCTTCGGGTCGAGGAATGACGACCTAGCCAAAGCCCTCGACCTCTCTTGCCGCCAAGAAGCCAAGCTCCTGTGAGCACTGCGTGAGCAACGGACTGCCCCGTTCCCTCCGGAGAACCATCTCGGGCAGAGGTTGCCCTAAGGCTTCGGCTTAACCATGCGCCTTTTAAGATGGGCCGTGTAGGGCTCGAACCTACGACCTTGGGATTAAAAGTCCCCTGCTCTACCAGCTGAGCTAACGGCCCCGGGGTGGCGATTGTAGGTAACCTGAGCGCCCGCGCCGCGCCGGCGGTACAAACCGGCGCGATCCCGCCATCCCCAGGAGCCCGAATGAGCATCCGCGTCAACCGCATCGGCGAGCCCGGCTTTGCCGGCATAGCGACCTTCTCGAAGCTGCCCCTGGCGCTCGACCCGAGCGGATTGGCGGGTGCCGACGCCGCCATCGTGGGCGCGCCGATGGACGAGACCGTCTCCAACCGGCCCGGCAGCCGGTTCGGCCCGCGAGCGGTACGGATGGCGGATGACTCGGCCGGAGTACCGCCGCAGCGGCCCCACATGCTGCTCGGCGTCGACCCCTACTCGGTGTTGAACGTGGTCGACTACGGCGATGCCGAAGTGGTGCCGGGAGATACCGAGCGCAGCCACGTCGCGATCAAGAAGATCATCGGCGAGGTGCTTCAGGCGGGCGCGATCCCGATCCTGCTGGGCGGCGACCACTCGATCGCCGATCCCCACTTCACCGCGGTCGCCGACCACCACGGCCATGGGACTGTGGGTGTGATCCACTTCGACGCCCACGCCGATACCGCCGCCGACCTGTCCGGGGTGGTTCGCTCGCACGGCACGCCGATGCGTCTGGTGGTCGACTCTGGCGCGATCCCGGGCGACCGCTTCATCCAGGTCGCGTTGCGCGGCTGGTGGCCGGAGCAGGAGGAGTTCGCTTGGATGCGCTCGGCCGGATTCCGCTGGTGGACGATGTACGAGCTCGACCAGCGCGGCTTCGACGTGTGCCTGGACGAGATCATCGGCGCGGCCTCCGGCTGGGACAAGCTGATCCTCTCGGTGGACGTGGACGCGCTCGATCCGGCGTACGCTCCCGGCACCGGTACGCCCGAACCGGGTGGACTGACGCCGCGTGAGCTGTTCCGCGCCGTGCGCCGGATCGGCGCCGAGCTGAACGTCTGCTCGGTCGAGGTGGTCGAGGTGGCGCCTGCCTACGACCCCAGCGACGTGACCGCCATCAACGCCCACCGGGTGGTGCTGGAGACGCTGTCGGGCATCGCGCTGCGGCGGCGCGGCGGGGTTGCGGGGCCCGAGCTGGATGGCCGCGACCGCTAGCGATCGGGAACCAGATCGGCTTGGCGGTCGTAGTATTCGGGTATGGCACGTTCGATGAGCAACACGTCAGACACGATCCGGTACCTCCCCACCACCCGGGAAGGGGCATGGCTGCGCTATCTCGAGGCGGTCCGGGACGTTCCGGCAGACGAGTACGCAGACACCGAGTCGGCGGCGTGGGACGATCTGCAGGCGGCCCTGGCCGACCTGCCGCCCGTTCCCACCGGCACGGCCTGACCCGTCACGCAGGGCGGGGTGCTGGCGTATTCTGCTGACGCTTGCCCCCATCGTCTAGTGGCCTAGGACTCCAGCCTTTCACGCTGGCAACACCGGTTCGAACCCGGTTGGGGGTATCGCTAGGCCGCTTCGGACGGCGACGCCGTCAGGCGCTTGCGCTCGTACATGCGCAGGTCGGCGTGCCGGATCAGGTCGTCTGGCGACGAGCCATCGCGGGGATGGATCGAGGTGCCAACGCTGGCCTCGACCGTCACCGCGAGTGATGAGGTCTCGATCGGCGCCCTGACTGCGGCCACGATCCGCTCCACGGTCAGCGCCGCACGCTCCTCGGCCTGGTCGGCTGGCAGGCCGCGCAGCAGCACGACGAACTCGTCGCCGCCATGGCGGGCCACCAGGTCGTCGCCGCGCACGGCGCCGCTCAGACGGCGCGCGACCTCCTTCAGCACCGCGTCGCCGACCAGGTGCCCGTGCCGATCGTTGACCTGCTTGAACCCGTCCAGATCGATGAACAGGAGCGCGGTCGACCGGTCATCCGCGTCACGCAGGGCGGCGGCCATCGATTCGTACAGCGCGGCGCGGTTGGCCAGCTGCGTCAGCCCGTCACGGTAGGCCATCACGGTCAACGCCTTCTGGGCCGTCCGGCGCTCGCCGTCGATCTGATCGCGCTCGACGAACAGCAGCGACAGCCGCAGCAGCACGAGCAGCGAGATCACTGCTCCCATCAGCGCCAGCACGCGCACGTCAGACGAGCTGCTGGCGGTGTTCAGGCCGATCGCCGCCGGCGCCGAAAGCAGCGCCGCGGACAGCAGCGCCAGGCGCGGCAGCGTCAGGCGGCCGGACGGTGCAACCGTGACCATGGCGCCGGCCGCGCTGTCGCGCGAGGTCGCAAGAGCGGCCACGCCCAGCAGCACGTAGAAGGCGAAGTAGCCGATGTTGACGTACGAGCCGGCCGTGAAGCTGGCGTCCACCCGCATCCGGGCGTAGACGACGTCGGTCACGAGCACGGTCGCGAATGCCGCGCTGACCCAGCGCAGCGAGACGTTGCGCAGTCCACCGGCAAACGAGAGCTGCACAACGCCCACCAGCACCAGGTAGTCCATGGTCGGGTAGACGACCGCCAGCAACGAGGCCAGCGAGGAGCCCTGATGCGCCTCTGCCGCGGGAGCGATGGCCGCGAACCAGACCGTCAGACCAGCCGCGAGGCCGATGATCGAGGCGTCCAGCACGTCCGCCGCCCGCGGTCGACCACCGCGCACCAGCAGCCCGATGCCGATCAGAAGCGGCGGGTAGGCCAGCAGGTAGAAGGCGTCCGCCGGAGATGGGAAAGGCGCCTCGGTACCCTCGATCCAGCGGTATGCGTTCCAGTAGCCGTCACCCGCCACCCACAACGTCAGGCCCAGCAGGATCATCCACCAGGCGGTGCCGGAGCAGCGGCGGGCGGCCAGCCCGATCCCGATCGCGGCCAGGCCGCTGAGCCCGATCAACTGATAGATGACGTGCTCGAGATCGGCACCCGCAGGCAGCACGAAGTAGGCGGCACCGAGCGCCGATCCGATCAGCAGATACGTCGGCCATCCCAGGCGCGCGACGAGGTTTCGGGCGGTCATCGACTCGTATATCGCCCAAAGTGATGACTGGTACATCCCCCGAGTGAGGGATCGGGCGGAAGCGGCTGCCCCCGCCCGATCCTGCTCGGGCTTCGCTAGTGAATGACCGTGGCGCAGTACAACGAGCCCGGACCGAAGGGCCCGTCACACTTCGTCGTCTGCGCGAACTGATTGGCCTTGCCGTAGTCGCTCACCGTCGACGGGTAGTTGACGCCGTAGGAGAACGACCCGTCACCGTTGCGGGTGAACCAGGGGTAGATGCAGAACGGATCGCCGTACGAGGCGCAGGTCGAACCGGTCTCGCTGGGGTCGGTGATCTCGGCCTTTCCACCGTAATCGCTGACCACTGCCCAGCTCTTGGGATGCGAGCCATCGGCGAAGGTCACGTTGGTGATCCTGACCGGCGACTGGTCGGCCCAGGCCGGAGCATCGTAGGAGTAGCAGCCGCTCTCGCCAGGCCAGCAGAAGGCGCTGCCGGGACTGGTGAAGGGCGAGGTGTGGCCGATCTCCCACACGAACGAGATCGGCGCGTCGTAGACGGCGCCCCACTTGAGCGAGTTGCCGAGCTTGGAGACGCTGTAGGACGGCATCAGCGGCCCGTCAGCTTTGCTATTCAGCACGATGGTGCCACTCTGACCGGTGGTGCGGTCGCTGACCTTGATGTGCCAGCCGTCCCTGGCCGCGGTGACGAAGTAGTGCACATCGAGCGTGTCGCCCGCATGCATCACCATCGCCCGCGTCTGCCCTGGGCGGGTGAGCAGCGCGTTGAACGCCGCCGGCTCGTGATAGTTCGGCTTCTGGCCGGTGGTCGTGATCGACCACACGGGGGAGCAGACGGTGTAATCACCGGGCGACTGCGCCAGCACGAAGCCACCGTTGGGCGTGCAGTTGGACGCCACGCCGTTGGGATAGAACTGCAGCTCCTCGAACGCCTGGCCGAACAAGCTGTTGGGATCATTCACCGGGCCGCCGAACCAGAACGTCGGGCCGACCGCGTCGACGCCGAACTTCGCGCCGTTCGTTGGGAGCTTGATCGTCCACGTGACGTCCTTGCCGGATCCAGGCAGCGACGACAGCGGATTCAGTTCGGGCTCGTCATGGCCCGAGCAACCGGCCGAGTAGCTCGGCTCGAACACGCCCTCGATATACGCAGGGTGGCGGCCGACGCAGCCACCTCCCTGTCCCCCCGACGCCGTGGCGACGGCCGGAGCGGCCGAGCCCACGATGCCCATTACTGCCAGCGCGAGCAGGCCGAGCCTCCGTGCTGATCTCATGCTTCCCCCATCCTGGTGTGACCCGAGTCGCCCGCCAGTATCGGGGCGATTCCGGCTCCTGGCAAGCGATATGTCAGCGCGCTCACGGACGTCTGTGGAAGAGGGTGGCGTCAGCGGCCCGCGAGAGCCGCGAGCGCCACCTCAGATTGCGTCGATCGCAACCTCGATGCCATGCACCGCGGAGCTGTCTCCGATGTCGCTCTTCCGCCCGTCGTTCAGCACGTTGACATTGAACTGCTCCGGCTCGCGCTTTGGCCAGCGGCCCTTGGGTGAGTAGGCGACGCCGACCGGCACGTTCTCTGAGACCGCCACCGCCATCTCGAGGCTGCCGGTCTCGTTCCAGAGCCGCACGCGGTCGCCATCGACCAGCCCGCGTGCGGCCGCGTCGGCCGGGTTGAGGGTCACGCCCACACCACCGATCCGGCGGGCGATCTTGCCGTCGTTCGCGAAGCTGTTGTTCATCAGCCACGGCGAGGCCGGCGACAGCAGGCGCAGGCGTCCCCCGGCCGGCCGCGCATCCGCCCACGGCTGCGGCAGGCGCGGCAGCCCGTCGGCCTCGGCCGCGGCCGAGGCGATCTCGATCCGGCCGCTTGGCGTGTCGAACTCGAGGTCGGCAAACTGCACCACCGGTTCCACGGCCAGCGGCACCGTCCCCACGGCTGCCAGCTCGGCGAAGCTGGATGCGACCCCCGACCCGGCGACGATGGCAGCGAGCATCTGCTCGTCGCTCTCGTGCAGCTCGGGCTCGTCAAAGCCCATCGCCGCCGCCAGCCGCCGGAAGATCTCCTGGTTGGGCAGCGCCTGCCCGGGCGGATCGACCGCCTTGACCTGCGCGGACAGCGAGAGGTCGAAGTACGACGAGACGATGTCGTCGAACTCCAGGAAGGCCGCGGCCGGCAGGACGTAGTCGGCCAGATCGCAGGTGTCGGTCGCGAACAGATCGATCGCCACGGTGAACAGATCGTCACGCTCCATCGCCGCCCGCAGGCGCGCCTGCTGGGGGTTCGAGGCGGCGATGTTGATGTTCCAGCAGATCAGCGCCCGCGACCGCTCGCTGTCCTCCAGCCGGTCGGCCAGGTCCATGTGGCTGACCGGCTCGGGCGGCTCGCCGAGCTGAGGGGCGAACAGCCACCGCTCGTCGATCTCGAGCCGGTCGTTGAGATACAGGAAGCCCGCTCCGGGGCAGGCGAGGTTGCCGCTGACGGCGGGCAGCAGCGCCACCGCCCGCATCACGTTGCCGCCGGTCGGCTGTCGCTGGAGCCCCTGGCCGATCCACAGCAGAGAGGGCCCGGCGCCGTAGCAGCGGGCGGCCTCCTCAATCATCGCGGCGGGCACGCCGCTGGCGGCCTCGCCCCACTCGGGCGTGCAGGCGGCGAGCGCCGGCTCCAGCTCCTCCCATCCGACGGTGTGCTGCTCGAGCAGACCCCGGTCTGCAAGCCCATCCCGCACGATCACGTGCAGCAAGCTGAAGGCCAAGGCGGCATCGCTGCCGGGGTACGGCTGGAGGTGGAGGTCGGCCGCGGCGGCGGTGGGCGTGCGGATCGGATCGACCACGATCACGCGACCGGGCGCCTCGGGAAGCCAGTTGTCATGGGCGTGCGGTGCCGACGCGGACGGGTTGGCGCCCCACACGACGATGCAGGCAGCGTCGCGCGCGCTGCGCGGATCGAATCCGGTCACCGACGAGCCGTACATGTAGTCGAGCGCCACGTGCCCGGCCTTGTTGCACACCGAGTCGGGATCGACCTCGGTCGCGCCCAGCCGGCGGAAGAAGCGCAGCGGGAAGTTGAACGCCAGCACCGAGCAGGTGCCGGTGTAGTGCGCATTCAAGATCGTGTCGGCACCTGAGCCGGCCGTGATCGAGCCCAGCCGGTCGGCGATCTCGGCCATCGCGACCTCCCAGCTGACCGGCTCAAAGCGTCCCTCGCCCTTGCTGCCGGCACGGCGCAACGGCTGGGTGAGCCGCTGCTCGGCGTCCAGCAGCACCCCGTTGTAGGCGATCGAGCACTTGCGGCACAGCTTTCCGCGGCTCACGGGGTGCGACGGGTCACCCCGTACGTTGCGGATCACGCCGTCGCGCACGGTGACCAGCACGCCGCAGGCGTCGTAACAGTCGCGGGGGCAGGTCGTCAGGACGGTGCGGTCGGCCACCCGACTAGTCAATCAGAAAGCGCAGGCCGGGACGAGGCCGCCCGTCACAGCAGGTCGAGCGAGGGCATGCCGGCGCGGCCCTCGAGGCACTGCTGGAGGTAGAGCGCGACGCCCATGTCGCCCGTCATCAGCGAGTGTCGGCCGAACCCGAACCGAGACCGTGCCGCCTCCACCTGCGCCACAGCATGCATTGCGAACCGGCGCGCGCGATCGAGCCACAGCTCATCACCTGACCGCTCGAACAGGGCGAGGAAGGCAGCGCCGTTGCCGGCCGTTCCGTGGCAGAGGCCGGCACCCTTGACCAGCGGCCCGGCCCGCCAGGTGAGCTCCCCTCCGGCGCCGAGCAGCTGCGAGAAGGCGTCGTCCGCCGGTGCTATGCCGGCCAGCGACGCGACCATGCCCGGCGCGCCATGGCACCACTGGGTGCGGATGCCTCCGCGGTGGCCAGCCAGCGGCTCCGAGGTGGTGGGCGCCCAGTTCGCCAGATCGCCCTCCGTCACCGCCAGCAGCGTGGCCGTCTCGACGACGCGCCGCTCGAGTTCGGCCCGCCGGCCCTGCGGCAGCAGGCCGCTGTCCAGTGACAGGGCGAGCACGTTGCCGGCGAAGCCGTGTCCGGGTCCGACGTACTGCGCGACGCGCCCGTAGAGCAGCTGCGTCCACAGATGACAGCCCTGCTCGGGCGAGATCGCCCATCGCGACCACAGCAGGCCGGCGCTGTCTGACCATGCGTCCGCCCACTGCCGGTCTCCGGTGGCTTCGAACATCACCCGGGCGACCAGCATGGTGCCGGGCGATCCCCACATCGGCTCGTTACTCTCGTTGTCGGCATTGGATACGATGGCTCGCAACAGCAGCGCGGCACGATCGGTGGTCGGCGAGAGCTGCTGCGCGACCAGCAGGATGCCCGCCTCGCCGACCCAGTGGCCCGGCACGACTCCGGGCCAGTCAGGCTCGTCCAGGTAGGCCGCATGCAGCCGGTCCGCCGCGCGAGGGTGGTCACGTCCAAACCGGTGCAGCCCCCACAGCAGGCCGGCGGCGCCCAGGTACACGCCGGTGCGCAGGATGCTGCCCTCGTCGTCGGCGTCATCCGGGTGGAGCGGCCAGAAGCCGTCCGCGCCGACAGAGGCCTCGGTGTCGTCCAGGATCCGCTCGATCGCCTCTCGCGCCCGCGCCTCGTCCCACAACGCGTCGACCAGCGGCTCGTGGTTCTCGGTCGAGAACAGCACGTCAGTGCTCATGATGGTCGGCGCGCACCGTACGCCACGAGTTGATCGTGATGCGCAGGATCACGAATGTGATGGCAAGGCCGATCAGCGGGTCGCCGAGGTCGAACCCGAGAGCGACCACGGCAGCGCTCGCCACCACGGCCAGGCTGACGTAGGCGTCGGCGCGAGCGTGGGCACCGTCGGCGAGCAGCGCCGGGCTGTCCAGCCGGCGGCCCGCCCGCGTACGAACGATGCCGGCGATCCAGTTGCCGACGAAGCCGAGCGCTCCGGCGGCGGCCAGCGCCCACAGGTGATGAGGCGGCGCCGGGTTGATCAGCCGCCGCGTCGACTCCACCGCCGCCACGGCCGCCGAGATCGCGATCGCCAATACCACCGCCAGCCCCGCCCGGCGCTCGGCGACGGCAGAGCGGAGCACGAACGCAGCGGCCAGCGGCACGGCGGTCAGCGCGTCGCCGACGTTGTGGATCAGGTCAGCCAGCAGCGCCACGGAGCCGGCGGCAACGAACACCGCCGCCTGTCCTATGGCGGTGAGGCCAAGTACGGCGAGCGAGATCGAGACCGCCCGGACGCCCTCGCGCGAGCGCTTGATCGAGCTGTGGACGAGCCCATGCGAGTGGCCATGGTCGCCGTGCGCATGGCCATGTGCATGATCGTGCTCGGTCACCTGCGGTGTTCCAATCTTTCCCCAAACCGCGATTGCGATAGTGGTGTCGATCGAGGATAGAGATCCCCTCGAAGCCACGACGCAGTGGCTGCCCGTCGCAGCGCCGGACACTGACCGACCGGCGCCACCCTCCCGGCCGCCCGGTGGCTCTCCCCAAGCTACCGGGCGGCCGCGACAGGCACACCCGCGTCGCGCAGCAGCTCGAGCAGCTCTGTCGCATTGGTGGGCGCTTGGGCGATCTCGCAACCGCTGGCAACGTCGGTCGAGTGGCCGTTGTTGTTGAACATCACCCACACGTCGTCGGTGCGGGCGGCCAACTCCCGCAAAGGGCCGACCCACTCGGCCAGCTCGTCACGGCCGTACAGGTAGTCGAACCGGTCGCTGGCGCTGCCGCCACGCACGTTCCAGGTGGCCTTGTTGCGGCCGTGCAGCCGCAGGTAGGCGGCGGCGGAGGTGGTGGCGACGACGGTCGGCGCCACGTTGCTCGCCGCCAGCCGCGGGGCGTCCACCATCACGTAGGTGGCGGGCAGCTGTTCCAGGAAGGCCAGCACCGGCTGCACGGCGTCGTCTGCCAGCCAGCTCCTGTGCCGGAACTCGACCAGCATCTGCAGCCCCTCGAGCTGCCCGCGCGCCCACTCCAGGTACGCCAGCGATTCTGGCTTGTAGACGACGTACGGCGGCAGCTGCATCAGCACGCCGCCCAGCTTGCCCGCCTGCCGTAGCGGCTCGATCGCACGCCGGAAGCGACGGAACACCTCCTCGCGCAGCTCGTGGGGCGGACGTTGAACGCGGCCGCGGTGGTCGAACTCGGCGTGGGAGCGCAGGTCGGGCGGGAGCTGTTCGACCCGCACCGGGTGCCGGGTCATCATGCCGAACGCCTTGACGTGGAACACGAACCCGGCCGGGGTGCGCTCCGCCCACGCGGCCGCCATCGCCTCGGTGGGCAACGCGTAGTAGCTCGAGTTGACCTCGACCGTGTCGAACTGGTCGGCGTAGAACCGCAGGCGCGCCTCGGCCGAGCTGACGCCGGCGGGATACCACAGCTTGCTCAGCAAGTCGTCGGCCCACGAACAGGTGCCGACTCGAACGCTCACGCCACCCGGCCGTCCGCGGGCTCGATCGGCAGGCCACCGGCCAGCCACGCCTTCATGCCGCCGGACATGTTCGACGCCGGCACGCCCGACCGGTGCAGCCAGTCCGCCGCCATCGAGCTGCGCGACCCGCTGCGACAGACGATCGCAACCGGGCCGGGCGGCAGCTGGTCGACGCGGTCTGCGAACTCGCCCAGGGGGATCAGCAGCGCGCCGGCTATATGCCCGGCGTCCCACTCGGCCGGCTCGCGCACGTCGATCACGGCCAGCTTGCCGGCTGCGAACGCCGCCGCCACCGCGGCCGGCTCCAGCTCCGGCGCAGTCACGCCGTCACGGCAGGCGCGGATCGCTCGATCGGATTGCCGAGCGCGTCCCAGGTCTCGACACCGCCGGGCGTGACGTGGATCACCTCGCCAAAGCCGGCCCGCCGCACAAGGCCAACCGCCATCGCGCTGCGCCGTCCGGTCGAGCAGATCACGGCCACCGGCCGATCACGATCGAGCGGTGGGGCGACACGCGCCAGGTCGTGGTAGGGCACATACGCCGAGCCGGGGATGCGGCTCTCGGCCCACTCGTGGTGATCGCGCACGTCCAGGATCTGAACGTCGGGGCGCTGCTCCCGCAGCTGCGCCAACCCGGCGACATCAACCACCTCGAACCGGTCGAGCGGCAGCTCTGCCGCCCGCCACGCCTCGAACCCGCCCGCCAGCATGGCGTGCGCGCCATGGACGCCGACCGAGCCGAGCAGCGCCGACATCCGCAGCGCGTCGCGCTCCTCGCCGGCCACCAGCAGCAGCTCCGTCCCGGCGTCGACGACCCATGCCACCTTGGTGCCAAAGCCATTGGCGGACAGGGTGATACCGAGCGAGCCCGGAATGTGCCCGGCGTCATAGTCGTCCGACGGACGGCCATCGATCACCAGGCCGCCGGCCGCGATCCGCTCACGGAAGCGATCCGCGGCCAGCGCAACCGGATGCTCGACCATGGTCGGCTGGCCGCTGCGGTTGGTCTCGGCGATCAACTTGAAGTTGGGCGGCTGGGGCGCGAGGCCGTCGATCAACGCCTCCACGAACCGGCCCTCGCCGTCCAGCCGCAGGAGCTCGTTGTGGCGCCGCTCGAAACCGATCGTGGAGGACGTCTTCTCGCTCATGCGGGCGCTGCCGCACAGCGAGCCACCGGTGTGCCCCGGATACACCTCGACGCCGTCGTCCAGCTCGGCCAGTCGCCGCACGCTGGCATACAGCCCGCGAGCACCGTCCCGCGTCTCGACCGCCAGGTCGGGTCGGGCGACGTCATTCACAAACAGGCTGTCGCCGGTCAGCACAGCGCACGGCTGATCCGACCGGGCGCCGTCGATCACCAGCAGCGCCGTGTGCTCGGGTCGGTGGCCGGGTGTGTGCAGCGCACGCAGCACCACGTCGCCCAAGACGATCTCGTCGCCGTCCTCGAGCGGAGAGTGCTGGTACTCGGCCGCGGCCAACCGATGCACCCAACAGCGGGCGCCTGTGGCTTCGACCAGGCGCGCGCGGCCGGAGAGGTGGTCGGCGTGGTTATGGGTCTCGACCACGTGGCCGATGCGAAAGCCGCGCGCCCGGGCCAGCTCCAGGTACTCCTCGATCTCCCACTTCGGATCGACCACCGCGCCGACGCCGGCCGATGTGTCGGCGATCACGTACGAGGCGCAGCCGAGATCGGCGTGGAGGATCTGGCGAAACAGCACACCGCCAATTTACCCGCTCACGGAGGGCCGGGCCGCGTTGCTCCCACATAGGTGCTCTGGAACCACGGGTTCGAGAACTGCTCGATGCGAACCGTGACGCCGGTGTGCGGCGCGTGCAGCACGTAGCCGTTGCCGATGTAGATGCCGACGTGGCCGAGCTCGTGGAAGAACACGAGGTCGCCGATCCGCAGATCGCTCTCGGCCACCCAGGGGCCGAGGTGGTACTGGGAGGCCGCGAAGTGCGGTAGTGCGACACCGTGCTGGGCCCACAGCCAGGTCACCAACCCCGAGCAGTCAAAGCCGGAGGTGGGCGAGGCGCCACCCCACTTGTACGGCACGCCGATCTGGGCCAGGCCTTCCAGCACGACCTGGTCCCGCAACGCGGCGCCGGGATCGGCCGTCTGCCGCTTCTGGTCGGCCAGCACCCATGCCTGCGCCTCGAGTGCCAGCTTGGTCTGGCCGATCGACTCGGCGGCCAGCGCGACCTGCACCTGGTCACCCACCAGCGCCATCAGCTTGCGGCGCTTGACCAGCATTCGCGTTATCTGGCGGCGGCGGCTCTCCAGCGACCGCTTCTCGCGCCGCTGCTGCACCTGTGCCAGCACGAGCACCTCGCGCTGGCGGGAGATCTCGTCGCGGGTGCCGCGGATCTCGGTCACCGCCGATGAGACGGCCGAGTCGAAGCGCTGCTGGATGTCGAGCGACCCGGTCACCTCGGATAGCGAGCTGGCGCCGAGGATGATGTTCAGCGTGCCGTCGCCGAGCCCCTTGTAGCGCGCGACCATCAGGCTGGCCAGCACGTTCTGCTCGTGCTCCAGGTGGGCCTGAGCCGCGGCCAGCTGAAGGGTGGCATCCCTGATCTGTCCGTGCAGCTGGTGCAGCCGAAGCACGGTGGCGTCGTAGCGCTCGCTGAGCAGCTCGACCCGGCTGTCCAACCGGCGCACCTGGCGGTGCACCTTCTGGTACTGGGCCTGTTTCTGCGCAAGCAGCGTGTCTGCGGCGGCCGGTCCGGCATGGGCGACGGCGACCATCAGCGCGAGCAGGACAGCGACCCCGAGCGTGAACGGCAGCCGGAGATGGACGTTCCGGTGCATATGGTGAAGGTCGGCCGGGGGTGGGGAAACCTTGAGCCGACCGCTCAAGTCCGCGCGCCAGGCTGCCGAAAGGTGACCTCATGCAGATCACCGTTGCCTGTCATCAGTGCGATCACCCCAAGCGCCCCCTCAGCGCCTGCCCCTCGTGCCACGCCGCGCCGCTGGCCGAGCCCGAGCTGCAAGCCTGGAGGATGTCGCTGCACGCCCGCCACCTGGCCCGCATCGAGGCGACGCCGGTGGCCGATCAGCCGGCCCAGCGAGCCCCCGGCGAACAGGCGCCGATGACGGCGGTGCTGTTGCTGGACGACGCGCTTGATCACGTCCTCGCGGTCGAGCCCACGCTGCTGCCGTTCATCCCGTTCGATCCCGGCCCCCTGCCAGATGCCGCACTCGAGTTCGACTGGGACGACGAGCCGCGCGACGAGCTGCGCCGCAGCGCGTAGCGCTCAGCGCAGGTCGAGCAGCCCCTCGGGCAGGTCCAGTGCCGCCACGACGACACCACGGCCGGCCAGTTCCGCCAGCAATGCGTCGTAGGCACGAGCCTCGATCGGATCGGTCGGCGCCCACTCGTTGAGGTGGCGAATCGCGGTCACGCCGGCCTGGTAGAGCTCCTTCAGGCAGCCAAAGCACGGCCGCAGCGTCGAGTAGCAGTGCGAGCCCTGCACGGAGTAGCCGATCTTGGCCGCCTGCAGCAGCGCATTCTGCTCGGCGTGAACGCAGATGCAGACGTCGTAGCCGCGGCCGGCGGCGTAGCTCTCGGGATGGGAGCAGCGGTGGCAGCCACCCTCGTCGCAGTTGGGGAATCCGGTCGGCGTGCCGTTGTAGCCGGTGGCGATGATGCGCTGGTCGGCCACCAGGATCGCGCCCACGTGCCGGCCCAGACATGCAGCCCGCTCGCGCGTCGCCACCGCGAGCAGCATGAAGTACTGCTCGCGCGTGGGGCGGGTCTCGGAGCGGCGACGATCGGCTGAGGTGTGCAGATCCGCCATTCCGACGAGTCTAGCGATGGCACACCTCTGGCGATGGGCGGTGACGGGATCGAACCGCCGACCCCCTGCGTGTAAAGCAGGTCGAACCTGTCACACGGAGGGCGTTAGACTCCTGCCGAACCGACTATCTGAGCCGAATACGCTGGATTCTACCCGGACTCAGTATCCCTCGAGTGGACACTACTCCGGAACAAGGTGTTCCTTTTTTGTTCCGTTTTTTTTGTGTCACAAAGCCGGGATGGCGGGCATGTAGCTAACCAAGAGAGGGGACAGTTCCAAAGTGGCTCTGGGTGCGGAGTTCGCGAGATCTCGGTGGCAGCGTCCC
This sequence comes from Gaiellales bacterium, assembly GCA_038212095.1. Lineage (GTDB taxonomy): Bacteria > Actinomycetota > Thermoleophilia > Gaiellales > JAICJC01 > JAICYJ01. Next base: position 121,631 of record JBBQUW010000006.1, read on the forward strand.
GGTTCACACTGCTACCAGCCGATGGTTCACCTGGGACCCTACCATCCGGGGCCGATCGGCAAGCCGCGTGGCTTCGCAGCGCACCGGTCTTGAAAACCGGCAATGGCCGTCAAGGTCATTCGTGGGTTCGAATCCCACCCCCGCCGCTCTCGACGCGTCAGGACGTATGGTTGAGCGGATTACAGCACGGCAGGACGCGCCGATGGGCATTCCTCGGACCCGCCCGACGTTGTCGCTAGAGCCTGTTCTGGCGGTTATCCCCAGTCGCCCAACAGTCGCCCACCGAGCCCGAGACGCTTTCGGCCCCGGATCACGGTGGTGGCCGTGATCGGATCGCTGGGCCTGACTGCCTTACCAGCGCAGCGATGCCCCATGGTAAGGAAGGGGTCAACGGTTCGATCTCGAGGGCTTCGATCACTGTCCTAGACTCAAATTCTAGTCACCTGCGAACGGAATCCAACCGCGCCCGTCTGGGCGATCATAGAGCCGTCGGCCAACACGCGCGACCGCGCTAGCAGCACCCGCACGACGGCTCGCCGCGCCAAGCCTCGCGGCCCTCCCGCATGGCCACTGCGGCTATCACAAGTCCCGCCAGTGGGTCGGCCCACCACCAGCCGAGGAGTGCGTTCGCTCCGAGGCCAACGAGCAGTGCCACGGAGAGGTAGGCGCAGACCATGTTCTGCGCACCTTCGCTCTGCGCGGCGCGGGAGCCGAGTTGCCTGCCGACCCGCTGCTTCGCCCGAGCAAGCAGCGGCATTGTCGGAGCCGTGATCGCAGCGAGGCCGATGCCTACCCAGCTGGTCTCCGGGTGGCCGCCCGTGAACGACCGGGCGGACTCCACAACAACGTAGGCCGCCAGCGCGTAGAACGACAACGCAATGATCCGTTGGGCTGTTCGCTCTGCGGACGCCGACTGTCCCCGGCCGCCCGAGAACAGCCAGACGATCACTCCGCCACCCAGCACTTCGATCAGCGAGTCGATGCCGAAGGCGACTAGGGCCACTGAGCCAGCCGCGATGCCTGCGCCGACGGCGATGGAGAACTCCACGACGTGCCAGGCGTTCCCGCCCCACGCGAGCAGCCGTGCGCGGCGCTCCAGCCGCTCCCGGTCAGCCGCTTGAGGTAGAGGACTGAGCTCGATCAGCGCCATGATCGGAAGCGTACCCGGACCTGCCGTCGAAAACCCCCCGAACGGGAACCACTCAGAGCATGCGGCTGGACCGATGAACAGGGCAGGCCGTCGCCGACGGCCACCGACCAGGAATCCTCGAGCAGTCGCGTGACGAGCTGGCGTGGTTGGGCGAGGTCGCCTTCCGGTCAACCGTTACCGCTATCTCGCACGGACGCTGTACGAGAACCGGCAGCACGACGCGGCCTCACGCATGGCGCACCAGGCCCAGGAGGAGAGCGCCAGCCTCAACTCGGTCAACTTCGCCGTGGCACGAGCCGTATTGGCGCGGCTAGCAGCCGATCGAGGCGACCACGCCGCAGGTGTGGGTTGGAGGCATGGCCCGCGCGGCTGTAGTCCGAATAGCCGGCGAACAGCCGCGTCGTCGTGATGATCAGTTGGCGAAAGCAGACAGCGCCGAGACCGTCTCCAACGCCGACCAGGACGCCAAGCGACATCAATCCACCCGACGCTCCGCGAAGCCAGGCATGCGTCCGGCGCACCCTGCCGGTTCGCGTCCGCAAGACGCGGGGTGGTGCCGCGGTGGCCCTGGTCACGTGGAATCAGAGCTGTCGATGCTACTGATCAGCGCGTCCATCACGGCTCGGATGTTTGCCCAGCGAAACCCTTTCGGGTCCAACGCGCGGTGCAACATGAGACCGTCTGCGAGCGCGATCAACACTGAGGCAAGGGCATTTGCCCGCCGTTCGGTAGCGCACGGCGCGAGCCGCACGCTCAGGCGTGACGCCAGCGGCGGTGAGCTGATCAACCAACTCGCCGTCCGACAACCAGCCCAGGAACAGCCACCCGAACAAGGCGAGCGTGACCAGGCTACCCTCAAGCAACATGACCACGCCGGCGAGGTTCTGATCCTCAAGTGCGCCGATGCCCCACAGGCGTGGCGTGATCTGGCCGTAGTAGGAGAAGAACACGGTGTGCGACCAGACAAACGCGAACGCAAGCAGCGTGTCCGTGGCTCGGATGGCGAGGATGTAGAGCACTTTCGCGCCGGATCCGAACCAGCGCGGACCGGGCACGCGAGCCAGGGTACTGCACGCTCGTATTCGGGTATCTCGATGCGACTGGCGTCGAGCCGGCGCTGACGATCTGCCGCGCCGGGCACGTGCGACCCGTTGTCATTCACGTCGACGGACCTTTTGAGCCTAGCTCCGCGGACGGCCCCCTGCTTGGTTTGCTACCTGACGTCTCACTCAGCCCTGCGAGAACGGCGCTCACTTCGGGCACCGTGGCGGCCATCTGGCGGCGGAACGCGCCGCCTCCCCCATCAACGGCGGACGCCGGCGGCGAACTGGATGGCGGAAGTGTTCGGCGAACTCGGCCTGATCATCGCCGCTGTCGTGGGAGCCGTGGGGGCGCGCTCGTTGCGGAAGGCCTCTCCCCCGCTGCCCACGGAGGCGGTGAAGGGGAACACCGCACGGGTCGGAACCCAAGCGAAGCACGGCGCGAAGTAGAGCAGGCGCGAGTACAGCTCGTGAGACGGTCGAGTGCCGGGTCGTCATTTCACGCGATTCGTTTGGGTTCCGGGGGTTCGGGGTACGCATCGTCTGCGTCGATCCCAGCGGACGGTCGAAGCGAGCGTCTGGCCCTAACACCTCGTCGGGAACGCGCAACGTAGGGAGGTTACAGTGTTGCCGTTCACGACAAAACCTCGGGCGCTCAGCCGGGCTCGGTCGGCGATCGGAGCCGCTGAGCACGATCGCACCCAGAGGGCGGATCCTGCCCCAACGCACCGATCCGCACGAAGCCGAATTGCGCGATGGCGGGAGCGGGGTCGCTGTGGAGCGGTGGCTCGCAGCCTTGACAAGCCGACGCCCCCTCGGCGGCAAGGTGCCGGCCTCGAGCTGATCGGGTGAGCGTGCCAGCAGGTTTCGTGGTCACGTCATCACGCCTACCGAATCGAAAGAAAACTGCGAAGAAAGCCGCAGCGCGAGCGGGAAGAACGCTCGCAGGCAGGACTCTCGCCAATCCAACATCATCAGCTAAGGATAAGAAGTTGGCAGCCAGTGTGCTGTCTCACACCTCTCAGAGCAAGCAGACAACATAGGCCCGAGCGGCGCGCGCTAGTGCGGAATCCGTGAACCGGCCCATACGATTGGACAGGGAACGTGATGAGCGACCGATGGCGGGATCGACTGGACAGGGTGCGTGACGCGTTGCGCACCGAGTTGTGGCCGGTCCCGACGATAGGTATCGCGGTGGGCCTCGGCTTGGGCATTGGCCTGCCACGGGTGGATGCGCACGTTGACGACGGGTTGTCCCCGGCGGCCGCGGCGTGGCTGTTCGGAGGTGGCCCGAGCGCCGCCAGAACGCTCCTGGGAGCGATTGCTGGGTCGCTAATCACGGTGACCGCGCTGACGTTCTCGCTGACAGTGGTGACCTTGCAGCTGGCTAGCAGCCAGTTCTCTCCGCGCCTGTTGCGGACGTTCGCCCGCGACCGGTTTGTCCACATCACGCTGGCACTGTTTCTGGCGACCTTTACATACTCCTTGGCTGTGCTGCGCACCGTGCGCGATGCCGGGGATCACCAGAGAGCGTTCGTGCCGCAGCTGTCGATCACGATAGCGTTTGTACTGGGAGTGATGAGCGTCGTGGGGCTGGTGTTATTTCTGGCGCATCTGGCGGAGGAGATCCGGGTAGAGACGATGCTCCGCAACGTTCACCGAGAAGCGACCGAAACAGTGCGTCGGGTCCTGGAGCAGCGCCGGCCGAACTCCGATGAGGCCGCCGCCCAGGAGCCCCCCGATGATGCCACTGTGTTGATTGCCGACGCATCCGGGTTCGTGGTACAGATCGACGAGCAAGCGTTGCTGGCCGCCACGGTCGATGCCGACGCCGTGCTGCTCTTGGACTGCTCTGCCGGAAGCGCGCTCGTGGCCGACACACCGATAGGCTTTATGTGGCGACCAACCGGGCATATCGATCCCGCTACCACGGAGCAACTCGTTCATGCCACGCGAAATGCACTGACAACAGGGTTCGAGCGGACCGAGTCCAACGACCCGGGATTCGGACTGCGGCAGCTCGCCGACGTAGCAACCAAAGCGCTCTCGCCCGGAATCAACGATCCGACAACCGCTGTACACGCGCTGGGCCACTGCTCGGCGCTGCTATGCGAGCTCGCCCGCCGCGATCTGAGTGCTCGACCACTGCGCGACGACGATGATCACATCCGCGTCATCCTGCGCCAACCGGGCTTGGCCGACCTGCTGGAGGTCGCGATCGGTCAACCCCGCCGCTACGGCGCCGCCGATCCACAGGTCTTGGGGCGACTTTTCATGCTGTTGGCCGAGCTAGCGTGGACCGTACAGTTCCCTGACCAATGCCAGGCCGTTGCAGGTCAACTCGACCGGCTACGCGCCACCGCGGCGCAGCAGGACTTCGACGCCACTGAGAGGGCATGGCTGGCCACGCTAGCCAGCCGAGTCGAGCAAGCCCAATCCGGGCGCTGGACGCTGGGACCGCGCGCCACATGAGTGCTCCGCTGCCCCACTTCTTCGTGAGCGCACCGGGGCTGGTCGCGGCGCAGGTCACGCCATCCAACGGCCTGCCGGACGACAGCGGTGTGACTCTCGTCGGGATCACGGCCGAGACCGGGCTGAAGATGCTGTACACGATCGCCCTGATACTGGTCGTCTTCGCGGTCAGATTCGTCGCACGGGCCGTGATCCGCAGGCTGCTCGGCGGGGAGGTCGCCGATCCACGCCGTTTCTGGACCCGCCAAGGCGTCCAGGTCGTGACCGCCATCGTGCTCGCGCTCGGGGCGCTGTCGATCTGGATCACACCCGACACCAACGTCACAACCGGCGTCGGGCTGATCAGCGCCGGGCTGGCATTCGCACTGCAGCAAGTGATTCTGTCACTGGCAGCCTACTTCGTGATCCTCCGCGGCGACACGTTCGGCATTGGGGACCGGATCACCCTCGGCGGTGTGCGCGGCGACGTTGTCCAGCTCGGCTTTCTCAAGACCACCATCATGGAAATGGGCCAGCCACCCTCGATCAGCACCGCGGATCCCGCCATATGGGTCAACTCCCGCCAGTACACCGGACGGCTCGTAACCGTCACCAACGGCGCCATCTTCAAAGAGCCGGTCTACAACTACACGCGCGACTTTCCCTACCTGTGGGAAGAGATCGCCTTACCCATCAACTACGACGCCGACCGTGCCCGTGCCGAACAGATCCTCCTCACCGCCGCCCGCACACACGACGCGATCGACCGAACCCGGGCGGTCGAAGCACTCGCACATATGCGAAACCTCTACGCCTTGGCCGACGCCTCACTGGAGCCCGCCGTCTTCTGGCGCATCACCGACAACTGGCTGGAGCTCTCCCTACGCTTCCTCGTCCCAGCCCGCGGTGTTCGCGAGATCAAGGACGCCATCAGCCGCCAAATCCTCGCGGACCTCGACCAAGCCGGCATCGGGATCGCCTCCGCCACCTACAACGTCGTCGGCCTCCCACCCATGCGCCTCGAGCGTTCCCCCGCCGCCAATGGCTCGTAGGCCCGACGAACGCGCCCACCTAGCCTGGCCAGATCACGACACCGTCGGTAGATGGTGTGCGGCCACCGCCGCACGCACCCAATGATGATGGGTGCCACCCGTCCGACCTAGAACTAACCCTGGATTGTCGCCGGATCGTCACGCAGCGGCGCCCGTAAACCCCGACCATAGGGTCGCGACCCCTAGATTGCCGCTGTGCGCGGTGTGCGACCCACGAGCCCCGCGTCCTACCCCGCCTCACGCGGCGTCCAGATGCCGGTAATTGGGTGCCTTACACGCGGCACGGCCACCAGAATGCTTCCCACGCAACCATGCGCTTCGTGCGAAGCGACGACAACCAAAACCACAGGCGTCAGTCCGTTCTCGTAATGCACGGGTGATGCCCGGCGACGCCGTCATTCGTTCGAGCCGGTCAGTAGCGATAGATCGCGGCCAAGCCTGTTGGTGTGGGCATCCGGTCGGTGGGTACGACGACGACCTCACCGCCCGCTCCCAACACGACCTCGGCGAGGTCATCGAGCACATCATCGACGTCCGTGTCATTCAGATCGGCGAATCTCGATTGCGCCGCTCGCCCGGTCGAGTCGCCCGGCGATTCGACGGTCAGCATCCACCTAACGCGTCGCGACCCGCCCTCTCGCGGCGGCCTCGGCGACGTCGTTGACCTCGTCTGAGCCCAGCTCGTGGGAGCTCGCGCTGCCGAAGGCTTCCACCAGCCCCGCGAGTCGGGCGAGATAGCGCGGCTCGACTACCTGCCAGGCGCGTTCGCGCAGCGTCTCGATCGGCAACCCGTCCGGCGAGCCGCCGCCACCGGCAGTCCACCAATCGACTTGACAGGTTAGTGCCGTTTGTGTCATGGTCGACGCAGCGGCTCTTTGGGAGGTTCTGTGGTGAAAAGAGCGGTTGCGGCGTGCGCCCTGGTCAGCATGGTGCTTTGCTCGGGTGGTTCCGCCGAGGCGTGACGACCACCTCCTGGCCCTTTCGATCCATCGTGACCCTCACACAACCTAGGGGGTCACGTCCTGCAATCATGTACCATGACCGACTGGTCGGTTCTGTGAGTAGTCTTCCGGAATACTTGAGCGTGCTGAGCTTGCGACAGCCGTGGGCGAGTCTTGTGGCGATGTCCGGCGTTGACCGCGTGCCGAGCCCCTGGGCGGTCGATGATCGTGGTCTATATGCGATTCACGCGCATGGCCGCGATTCCTATGTCACCGCGTCGGCCGCGTGGAATAGCTTGGTGGCGCGTGTCTCCACCGGAACGACGCCGCTTGCGTTTCCGTTGCCGCAGGATGCGGTGATCGCGATCGGACAGATCGTCGGGTGCGAGCACGGAAATACCGGCTGGGCGGTCGTGCTGGCCGATGTGCGCCGTGCTCCCCAGCCGATCCCGGCACATGCGGGACTCGGCCTGTGGCGGTGGCGCGTTCCCGCGGAGATGAGGGCAGGAGATTACTGGGTCGATCTCGGGCATGATCGGGAGGTCTGATGATGCCCGGCTCGCCCTGGGTATGGACGTTTGATCCGCTTCAGCTCGCTCCGCAGGAGCGCAGCGGCGTGGAAGCAGCGGCCAGTTCACGGTGGGCCCGCCGCGAGACCGACACTGAGGGCGACGAACAGTTCCGTGTTTAGCACCTGACCCGTTTGCGTTTCGGATTTGGAGCCTGGTTGGACGATCCTCAGATCAGGCTCAGCATCTGATCGGCGAGCCATCGCGCATCCTCCTTGACCCATTCGATTGTCCGACCCGGCAGAGGTTTTACGCAGCGCAGTCGTCCCGCCGCGAACAGCCCGATCGGCAGCGCCGGGTCACACGGCTGACACCTGCAGCGTCCAGTTCGGCCGGAGCCCCGTGGGGGCCACCATGAGGGCACCGGCGAGGCTCCATTTCCGGCGTGGGGACAAGCTTCGCGACGTTGCTGGGGCTTGTAGCCTGGGACCCAAGGCCGAATCCCCGCAGATATCATCGACCCAGCCCACAAAATCCGACCCAAACATGACCCCCACCCGTCGCTACCACTCGGGGAGAGACACACTAGACAGCATCGAGGGCCGCGAAGAAGACAGCGGCGGACTGCTCGACGACCAGCTCGGCTCATACCTCGCCTCCCCCCAACGAGGCAAAAGCGTGCCCAGCCGGCCGCCACGTCCCGCACGCTGGCGACCATCCAAGCGGATGACCGACACGGAACGCGTCTAGGTGCTGTGGGTGCGGACGACTCTCACCGTCGGGTGGGATGGGGCAGGTGGGCCTTCAGGCGCGGTTGGCGCGGGCGGCGACGAGTTCGGCGGCCTGTGCGGCGGTGGGGTCGTCTGGCGAGCTTCCGTTTGTCTTTCCGAGCCCGTCGGCGACGCGCGCGCCTAGTTGCGGGTCGACGCTGACCCAGTAGGCGACTACGTATGGACTGCCCAATCAGCTCGCGGGAGGTACTGCCGAGTGTCGACGCCACCGATGTGCAACGCCAAGCTCACCGTTCACTGCGCTACGTTCGAGGTTGCACTCGTCGTGTGATCGCAGCAGCCTGTCGGGATAGCTCGGTTATAGTATTGCTGCTGATGAGTGGCGCTTTGTTCGCTGTCTTGCCTGTTGGGGATTCTCGGCGCGCGGCGATTGGTCGGGTGGCGTTTGGCACGCTGTGGGTGGCGGGACTGTTTTTCCTGTTCAGCGTCCCGACCAAGCAGTTCAAGCCGTTGTACGGCCACGCTCCGTGGCTGGATGATCCGTTCGACGCGATCTATTCGTTCGCCATGTTCTTCGTGCCACTGGTTGGGCTCTGCCTGCTCGTGGAGGTGTCTTTGTGCCTGAAATCCGAGGCGCTGCCGCTCGCGCGTGTCCACCGGATGGTGCGTGCCTGCCGGGTCGTGCTGGTGATGGTCGGGGTGACGCTTGTGTCCTGTTGGATCAGCGTGGCCGTCGGGGCGAACAGTTCGGCCTGGAGGCCGGCGCAGACCGGTGGGCTGATCGCCTTCCTTATCCTGGTCACCATTGGCACTGGTCGCGTCACCGCCGATCTTGGGCGACTCCGCGGGCACGCCGCTTTGGCGGCAGCCGCGGGCGATCGGAGTGGCGATCTGGTGGGGGTTCCGATCGGCGACTGGCTCGGTGACCTGGTCGAGGTGGTCAGGCGGGAGAGTCGGTGGTGTGGCCCGCTGCGCCCGTGGATCGTCGCGGCGGCCACCTGGGCGGAGCGGACGATCGTCGCGCGATTGCGGCGCCATCCTCTGCTTGGCGCGGCGCTCGCTGCGATCGGGTTTGGCCTCGGCGTGGGCCTCAACCAAGCGATCCGCGAGGGCTACAACCTTCCGGCGACGGTGCTGACCGTGGGCCTGTTGATCGCAGGCATGTACGCCTTCCTCGTCGTGGCAGGGGCACACCTCGGCATCGTCCGCAGCGAGCGGCCCCTCACCAACGCACACCGGCGCGCGGTCGAGGCCCAGGTCGGCGCGTGCGCCGCCGCTGTGTTGGCGCTCACATTCCGCAACTCGCTGTGGTGGATCGTGGCCAGCAACGCGACCGCGGCGGGCGCCGCCCAGTTCGCCGACCTGCTGGCGATCGCGGCCACCAGCGGCGCCACCGCCACGCTCGCGACGCAATCACTACGCGCTGCGCCCGACCGCCCGCAGGAATAGCGGGGCCCTCCTCAGTGCGGGCGCTTTCGCGCGGGCTGCGCCGTGGCCTTGCTACAAGTGAAGCGTCGCGGGGCGGCATCTCGCCGTGGGTTGCTTTGGCAGCCCGGCGGCTTTTCGCAGCTTCTGTGCGATCTCGATGTCTCCTCGGGTGCGTTCCCGGGGCGAACACTCGCCAGTCAGTTGCGGCCAAAGCCGCCGGTCTCGAGCCGCCCCCGTAATCGCTGGACAGTCCCGCCAGGCCGGCCCGTTCGAGAAGCCGCTGGACAGCCGTGCTCGTCGTGACATGCCACAGCCACGATCGATTCCTCACAAGCGCCGCCGGCAAGGACGCTAGTTGTAGGTGTTAGGCACGTTGTTCAGCCTCATGCACGCCACGCGCTGCGTGCAAGGCAAGGCAGCGCAGGAAGCCGATCGCGGTGGCGGCCCGCTGGTCGGTGAGTACCTCGACGTAGGCAAGACGAGGTGGCGTCATCGACACAGACAAGGACGTTCTCATAGCCGAGCCGGCGGGAGCCGGTGCGTTTCTTTTGGCCGCGCCGTGTCCCGGTCGCGGCGTGTCCGACACCATCGATACCGCCAGCTTCTTGACGTGATTTGCAGCAGCTCGCCCGGCCAGCGCCGCTAAAACCGAGGGGGGTTGGCGCGCGCCGCTAAATCGAGCGAGCCATGGCCTTCGTCTGTCACGGTCACCACGAGTTCGTCGGGGGAGGCTTCGGCGCTGAGCGTGACTGTGCCTGTCGATCCGGAGTAGGCGTGGCGAACGGCGTTTGTGACCGCTTCGGTCACCGCTAAGGCGACCGAAGCCTCGTCAAAGCCGCGCCCGGCGATTATGCCGTCGAGTGTCCGGCGGAGTTGCGGCACGCTGCTTGGAACCGCCGTGGCCTGCCATGTCCCTAGCCGCTCGCGACCCATGACGCGGCTACCCGTGTCTCGTTGGGGGTACCACACGGTGATGGTTTCCCTGGGACGCCGGCGCCCAAACGACGCCGCCGCGGAGCGGCCACACGCGGCGCGCGGCCGCGCGCTAGCATGGCCGACGTGCGGTAGAGATTCTTGTCTCGGATTGGGGGGCCCGTGAGCGACAACAACGGTTGGGGATCAGTTCGCCGTGAGCGCTTGGTGAAGAACGAGATGGCGTTTCGGGACTACAACAATCGACGAGTGGCGGTCGAGCAGCAAGCAGCCGGCGTCGGTGAAGACATCCAAGCAGAACACGTCCCATTCGTGTGTGAGTGCGGAAGCGCTGACTGCATCGGCGCATTGATGGTTACCGTTGACCAGTACGAAACTGTTCACTCAACGCCGATCCGGTTCCTTGTCAAGCCTGACCACAGCTACCCCGACGTCGAGTCCCTCGCCGAGCAGCACGACCATTACTGGGTGGTGGAAAAGCACCCCGGCGAGATGCCGCTGAACTGAGTCTGCCGTGAACGAAGTCGCCGTGAACCGCCTGCTCGCCGTCGCGCTCCGCCCTGCTGGCGGCTGCCGCCTGCCGCGCGCCGGGAGAGCCACCCCGTCAATCCCGACGCCGGTACCTACGCCGATCTCATGCGCCGGAGGCCGCAGGCAGCACGCAACTGCTGATCGCCCAGGGCCGCGCCGGCCGAATCGGCGTCACCTACGCCCAGGTCGCGCTGCGCCAGGCCGCGGCCGACCTCGACGGCTTAACACGCGACCTCCACCAGGTGACGCCGCCCAGCGGGCGAACCGCCGCCCAACGACGCCTCCAAACGACGGTCGACCGAGAACGCGCCCTGATCCGCACCATCTCCCAGCGATGGCCAAACGAACGAGCCCTGGCGGCGCCGAAGCCCGCTCGGCCGCGGGAGCGCACCTACTGAACGGCGCCCTCTCGATCGCACTCAGCGTGTAACCCAACGAATCTCCAGATGTGAGTGGCGACCCGCTCGTTTCGCCGAAGAGGTAAGCGGGTATCTCACCATCTCACTGAGAACCAGAAAGGTGTTAGAAATGGCAACAGTATCCGAGACAGTCGACGTCAACGTTCCCGTTAGCGTCGCGTACGAGCAATGGACACGCTTCGAGCAGTTCCCAAGCTTCATGGAGGCCATCCAGGAAGTCACCAAGCTCGACGAGACTCACCTGCACTGGGTGGCCGAGATCGGCGGCAAGCGCCACGAATGGGACGCCGAGATCATTGATATCCAGCCCAACCACCGCATCGCGTGGCGCTCGACGAGCGGGCTTCGCAACGACGGCGTCGTCATCTTCGAGCCAGTCGAGGCTGGTGTGACCCGCGTCAAGGTCGACTTCGAGCACGACTCCGAAGGCATCGTCGAAACGATCGGCGCTGCGATCGGAGCCGACGACCGCCAGGTGCAAGCTGACCTCCTGCGCTACAAGGAGAAGGTCGAGGCGCAAAGCAGCACCACCACGATCCCAGCCGAAACGCCCACCACAGAGACACAGTCCAACCAGAGGTTCTAGCTGCCGCGCCCGCGGACGTTGCGAACGAGAGGGCGGATTCATCCGAGCCTCCCACGAGGCTGTGGTCTACCCCGACTACAGCTTAGGAGGACTCGGAGGTGGACGCACGGTAACGCGAACCTTCGAACATGCTTGTCGACGCAAATTGGTTCGGTCGGTGGTTTAGAGGTTATCGTTGAAGGCGGCTGCGTTCCGCGTGCCACCGGCGGTGCATTCGCTGTGGCATCGCTGGCAGCAGACCAGCCCCAGTGAGCGCTGTTCGTGGAGTGCATCCGCGGGCACCGCTGACTACCAGGCTGCCCGGGCATCCAGCGACCGCGGTCTGACGAACTACCGAAATCACCCCCAAAACCGGGCCACCAGAGCGGATCCAAATGATGCGGGCGTCCATGGTCTTGGGCTCTTTCGGGGTGGTCACGCGGGTGTCGGCGATAGGTGCTCGTGAATCGCTCGCCACGTGCCATCGGCGTCACGTCGAAAGGCGACGGTTTCTCGCTCGTTTATGGTTGACTGCTGGCCTCCAGCCTCCACGGTGGTTTGGACAGAGTGAGTGAATATGGCGACTTCGCCGATGAGTTGCAGGTTAGGGTCGGTTGATGTACAGCTGAGCACCCGGAAGCTGTCCTCGTCTTCTAAGCGCGCCCATTCTCGTCGAAACTCAGCCTTCGATCCAAGACGTTTGGGCGTCGTATAGAAGATGAACGTCGCATCTGGGTCAAAACAGTCGAAGTACGCCTCGGTGTTGTGTGATCCAAACGCCTCGACGAGTTTGCGCGCGGCGTCGAGCACTTCCTCGCGGTCTTGGAGCGTCGTCGTCATGTCGTGATCGCCTGTCTAACGGCACTCCTTCGTGCCATGACCCACCCGACGGCGCCCGCAACCAACCCCAGCAGAATCCAGGCGAGGTCGCCGTTCCAAACCGAAAGTTCCGAGATGCGAAGACTCCTTCGTTGGTCGGGGGACGTCCTACGGGTTCGGCTGCGCGTAGGAGCGAAATTCATCGCTCATAACCCACCCACTCGTGGTCAGCGGCGGCCTGGTCATGCTGATTCACGCCTGAAGCATCAATGGCGGAGCCCGCTACGAGACGGCTGGGCGCCCTAGGTCGGCTGCCGGGTAGCCGGAGTTGAAGGTCGTTCACGACCAGCGCCAAGCCCTCTTTCTGGGGGCGGGCCCCGCTCGCAGCGTGAGGAAGACTTTGTTGAGCCCCGTGCGCTCGCGGGCATGGCGACGCCGCGCGTGGATCGGCAGGCTGTTCGTGGCGGTCACCGGAGTGCCGCCAGTTCCCGCTCGCTGGCTTCGATCGCTGCTCTCTCAGATTCGGGGTCGAAGCCGCGCATCAATGCCAGGTACGCGACCGATGTGACGATCAGCCCGACGATCCACGAGACGTCGACGCTGTTGAGGTAGTCCTTGGCCAGGAAGCCGGTGTAGTAGGCGTGGAACGTGAAGAGGTTGATCAGCACCATGAACGGGATCTGTGACGCGAAGCCGATCCCATAGGCCAGCAGGCCACGCGACGACCACGCGCCGTAGATACCAGTCGGCCGAAACAGATCGGTGATTGCGTAGTGGCCACGGCGGATGAAGAAGAAGTCGATCAGGTTGGTCGCCGTCCACGGCACCAGCAGGTAGAGCATCAGCGTCAGCGCGGTGAAGACGGCACCCACAGCGTTGGTGGTAATCGACTGGGCGATCACGAACCAGACCACCGTCAGCGCGAGGATCGTTATCACCCGCGCGCGCTTGGTGGGCGTGATCTTTCGGAACGCGTCGATGCCGGTGAGAGACGTCAGCATCCCCCCGTAGGCGTTCATGCCCATCGTCGCCGCCAACGCGGCGGCCGAGAAGAAGGCCGTCACCGAGCCGAGGTGCCCGAACACGTTATTGCCGGCGGTCTGCAGGCCGACCAGGCCGTCCACCGCACCCAGTCGGATCGCGAGCCACGCGCCAAGTGCGATCAACCAGATCGCAGGGGTCGAGGCACCCACGAACACCGAGGCGATGATCTTGCTGCGCGGGGTCGATCGAGGCAGGTAGCGGGAGTAGTCCGAGACGTAGGGCGCGTAGGTGATGTTGTAGGCAGCAGCGGCGGACAGCTGGGCCATGAACCCCGTCCAGCCAAAGCCGTAACTCGCCTTGCTCGGCACGTACCCGGCGTGGCCGGTGATGACACCGATGGTGATGATCGTCATCAGCGGAAACAGCACGATCAGCAGCCCCCGAAAGACCCGATGCACCCAGTCATGACCGTAGATCGCAAGCAGCGCGGCGCCGATCGCGGTTACGATCGCGACCAGGGTCTTGTTCCATCCGAACGTCCCGTTCAGGCCCTGTGACATCAGTACCTGGTCGGCGACGTTGAACGCCAGGTAGGTAAACAGCGTCGCAAACAGCGCCACCACCACCCCGCGGTAGCCGAACTGGGCACGCGACTGGATCATCTGCGGCAGCCCCAGCGTCGGCCCCTGCGACGCGTGGAACGCCATGAACACGGTGCCTACCAGGATGCCGAGCGCACCGCCGATGATCGACCACCACAGCGAGAGACCGAAAGCCGGGCCAACAAAGCCGATCGGGATCGAGAAGTACTGGAAGTTACCCAAAAACCACAGCGGCGTCTGATGCCACAGCTTCCCGTGACGTTCATGCTCCGGCACCCAGTCGATCGACCGCTGCTCGATACCCCGGATACCGCTGGGCGCCTCACCCTGCGCGGCGTCGCTGATCATCACACGCTCCCTTCTCAACTCGGCGAAGTCGCGTCTTTGTACCGCACCGCCACTCCTCAGTCAATCCGCAGCGCCAGCGATAACCGTGCGGTGACCTACGCCGTGCCCGACGACGCCAAAGACCGCCTCACAAGCCGCAGGAAGCGAACACCCCCGCACGTCGAGGAACCTTCCCGAACGCTCCCCCGCCCTGGAACATCAACCCAGACCCCAGCCGCAACGTCAGCCAGGGCATCAGCACCAAACTCAGACGCCGTGGGCCTCTGGCGGGCCGGCCCGTCTAGATTCCGTTGCACCGGGGCATCAGGTGGTACCAAGAGTGGCGGCAGCTGCACACGGGCGTGACCGGCGAGGGGCTGCTG
>JBBQUW010000007.1:0-135057 GCA_038212095.1 Gaiellales bacterium
CCTCGCCTACCTGAAGGCGCGCGAGGGCGTTCGCGACATGCTGGCGCACATCGGCGCCCACGACGCTGTGCTGTCGTTCGAGGAGGCGGAGGTGATCAGCGCCACCCGCGAGGCGGCCAACCGGCTGACCAACTGCGACCGCGCCAACCTCGGCCGTGCCAGCGACGCCGCCCACCGCCAGCGCGAGGCGATCGCGCAGCTCGACCTCGACCGGCTCGACCCCGGGCTGCGTCAGGTGGCCGAGCTGAGGCTGCGCTATCCGTCCAGCTCGATGGGCGAGCTGGGCGAGCGCGCGACCCCTCCACTGAGCAAGTCAGCGGTCGCCCGTCGCATGAAAACCCTTATTTTCTTTACAGAATCCTAAAGATCCCCCGAGTGGGGGTAGGAGCATCTGCCCCCTCACACGATGATGGGAGGGTAAGGCTTGTGGGTGACCTGGCATCCCTTGCGCGACAGACCTAGACCCCATCTGACGCTGCCCGATCTTGCCGGTCACCCACAAGCCCCGGGACCTCCACCCGGATCCCCTTCAGCCGCCAGTCGTTAGACTGGGGGCCGGGTATCCGTGAGCGATCTGGGGGTTCTTGATGAGCGTGCGCGTGGCGATCAACGGGTTCGGCCGCATCGGCCGCAACGTCTTCCGAGCGGCGAGAGAGCGAGGCGCCGACATCGAGATCGTGGCCGTCAACGACCTGACGAGCGCCGCCACGCTCGCCCACCTGCTCAAGTACGACTCCGTCCACGGCAAGTACCCGGACGAGATCAGCGCCACCGACGACGGCCTGCTGGTCGCCGGCCGCTCGGTCGCCGTGCTGTCGCAGCGCGATCCTGCGGCGCTGCCCTGGGCCGATATGGGCGTCGAGGTGGTGCTGGAGTCGACCGGCTTCTTCACCAAGCGCGAGGGTGCCGCCAAGCACCTGGCCGCCGGTGCCCGCAAGGTCGTCATCAGCGCCCCCGCCACCGAGCCCGACATCACGATCTGCATGGGTGTCAACGATCACCTCTACGACGCCGAGAGCCACCACGTGATCTCGAACGCCTCATGCACCACCAACTGCCTCGCGCCGCTGGCCAAGGTGCTGCTGGACAACTTCGGCATCCAGCGCGGCTACATGACCACAACGCACGCGTACACCAACGACCAGATGATCCTCGACCTGCCGCACGCCGATCTTCGACGGGCGCGGGCGGCCGCGATCAACGTCATCCCGACGTCCACCGGCGC
The DNA here is from genome assembly GCA_038212095.1 of Gaiellales bacterium. Classification (GTDB taxonomy): domain Bacteria; phylum Actinomycetota; class Thermoleophilia; order Gaiellales; family JAICJC01; genus JAICYJ01. The sequence continues at coordinate 1,226 of JBBQUW010000007.1, forward strand.
CGCCAAGGCGATCGGCTTCGTGCTACCGGAGCTGCTGGGCAAGCTGGATGGCATCTCGATGCGCGTGCCGGTGCCGGACGGCTCGGTCACCGACCTCGTCGCGGTGCTCGATCGCGAGACGACCAGGGATGAGGTGAACCAGGTGTTCGCGGCAGCGGCCGACAGTGGCACCTTCACCGGCATCCTTCAGTACACGTCCGACCCGATCGTGTCCAGCGACATCGTCGGCAGCCCGTACAGCTCGATCTTCGACTCCGGCCTGACGATGGCCAACGGCAACCTGGTCAAGGTCGTCGCGTGGTACGACAACGAGTGGGGCTACTCGTGCCGCGTGGTCGACCTGATCAACAAGATCGCGTAGACCGCCGGTGCGCAGCGTTCGCGACCTGGACGTTGGCGGCCGGCGCGTGCTGGTGCGCGCCGACCTGAACGTGCCGCTTGACGGCGGCCGGGTTGCCGACGACACCCGCATCACCGCCGCCATGCCGACCGTGGAGCTGCTGCTGGAGCGAGGCGCGCGCGTCGTCCTGTGCTCCCATCTCGGTCGACCGCGCGGCGAGCCGAAGCCGGAGCTGTCGCTGCGACCGGTCGCAGACCGGATCGGCGAGCTGCTCGATCGAGACGTCGCGTTCGGAGACGAGCAGGGCGAGCTGCGGCTGCTCGAGAACCTGCGCTTCGACGTCCGTGAGGAGCTGAACGATCCCGGCTTCGCGGCCGAGCTGGCCGCTCAGGCCGACCTGTACGTGAACGACGCCTTCGGTGCCGCACACCGCGCGCACGCCTCCACCGAGGGCGTCGCCCACCTGCTGCCGGCGGCGGCCGGCCTGCTGCTGGAGGCTGAGCTGAACGCGTTCGCGCGCCTGCTCGACCAGCCGCAGCATCCATTCGTGGTCGTGATCGGAGGCGTCAAGGTGGCGGACAAGATCGGCGTGATCGAGCGCTTCACCCAGATCGCCGACTCGATCCTGATCGGCGGCGCCATGGCCTTCACGTTCCTGTCCGCCGCCGGCGTCGCGGTCGGCTCCTCACGCCACGAGGACGAGGACGGTCAGGCTACGGCCCGACAGGCTGTGGAGGATGCCGGTGTGCGCGGCTGTGAGCTGCTGCTGCCGGTGGACGTGGTGGTCGCCGATCGGTTTGCCGCCGATGCCGAGACGCGGATCGTCAACGCGGACGAGATCCCCGACGGGTGGATGGGGCTCGACGTGGGGCCCCGAACGAGCGAGCTGTTTGCCGGCCGGCTGGCGGCCGCCCGCACCGTTTTCTGGAACGGCCCGATGGGCGTATTCGAGCTGGAGCCGTTCGCCCAGGGCACGCTGGCGCTGGCACGCGCGGTCGCCGCCTCGGACGCGGTCTCGGTGGTCGGCGGCGGCGACTCGGTGGCGGCCGTCAACGTGGCCGGCGTCGCCGATCAGATCACGCACGTCTCGACCGGCGGCGGCGCGGCGCTGGAGCTGGTTGAGGGTAAGACGCTGCCGGGAGTCGCGGCGCTGGAGCAGACCTCATGAGCGAGCGCCGTCCGTTTGTGGCCGGCAATTGGAAGATGCACAAGACGGCGTCCGAGGCCGGCAGTTTCGTGCGCGACCTGGCCGCGCGCGTGCCGGACGGCGTGGACGCCGCTGTGTGCGTCCCCTACACCTCGCTGGCGGCCGCGGTGGCAGCCGCCTCGGGGACGCCGTTGCAGGTCTACGCCCAGAACATGCACCAGCAGCCGCAGGGAGCCTTCACCGGCGAGGTGTCGGCGGCGATGCTGGTCGACCTTGGCGTGCACGGTGTGCTGCTTGGGCACAGCGAGCGGCGCCAGTACTTCAACGAGACCGACGCGGCGCTGGCCGCCAAGGTGGACGCGGCCTTCGCGGCCGGCCTGGACGTGATCCTGGCGGTGGGCGAGAGCGAGCAGCAGCGCGAGGCCGGTCAGACCGACCAGGTGCTCGCCGACCAGGTCAACCTCGGCTGCGACCCCGCTCGCGGCCGGCTGCTGACGATCGCCTACGAGCCGATCTGGGCGATCGGCACCGGCCGCACGGCCACCCCGCAGGTGGCCCAGCAGGCGCACAGCTTCATCCGCTCGCTGTTTCCGGACGCGGTTGCGACCGAGATGCGGATCCAGTACGGCGGCAGCATGAAGCCCGACAACGCCGCCGAGCTGCTCGCCCAGCGTGATATCGACGGCGGGCTGATCGGCGGTGCCAGCCTCGAGTTGGAGCCGTTACTGGCGATCCTCTCGGCGGCGTGAGCGGCTCCGTCTACCTGGTCGTGCTGGACGGTTGGGGGCTTGCCCCGCCGAGCGCGGGCAACGCCGTCGACCTGGCCGATACGCCCGTGTTTGACCGGTTGTGGGCCGAGAATCCGCACACCACGCTCGCCGCCAGCGGCCGCGCGGTCGGCCTGCCGGAGGGCCAGATGGGCAACAGTGAGGTCGGCCATCTCAACCTGGGTGCAGGCCGGGTGGTGCTGCAGGACCTGGTACGGATCTCGGAGGATGTGCGATCTGGCGGCCTTTTCGAGAACCCGGTGCTGCAGGAAGCGTGCCGGGTCGGGCGCGGCAGCGCTCTGCACCTGATCGGGCTGGCGTCCGACGGCGGCGTCCACAGCCACATCGATCACCTGCTGACGCTGGTCGAGATGGCGCAGCGCGAGCGGGTCGAGCACGTCCACGTGCACGCGTTCACCGACGGCCGTGACGTCTCGCCGACCAGCGGCGCCGGCTTCGTTGAGCGGATCCCGCACCTGGCGACGCTCTGTGGCCGTTTCTACGGCATGGATCGCGACCGCCGCTGGGACCGCACCAAGCGTGCATATGACGCGATCGTGCACGGCCTCGGCGAGCGCAGCGATGATCCCGCCGCGACACTCCGGGCCGGATACGCGCGGGGCGTGACGGACGAGTTCGTCGAGCCGATCGTGGTCGGCGACCCGGCCCGCGGTCGCGTCGCCGCCGGGGACGCGGTCGTGTTCTTCAACTTCCGTCCCGACCGTTGCCGTCAGCTGTTCGACAGCCTGTTCGATCGCGACTTCACCGGCTTCGATCGCGGCGCCGATCCGCCGCCCCTGCCGAGCCTGGTGCAGATGACCGAGTACGCCGAACGCTTCACCGCGCCGGTGGCCTATCCCTCCCGGGCGGTCACCGCCGTGCTATCCGAGACGCTGTCGAAGTCGGGGCTCGAGCAGCTGCACGTGGCCGAGACCGAGAAGTATCCGCACGTCACCTACTTCTTTGACGGCGGCAGCGAGGCGCGCAGCAGCGGCGAGCAGTGGCAACTGGTCGACTCGCCGCGCGATGTGCAGACCTACGACAAGAAGCCTTCCATGAGCGCTGAGGGTGTCGCCGACCTGTTCTGCGCCGGCATCGAGGACGGCCGGTACCGTTTCGGCCTGGTCAACTTCGCGAATGCCGACATGGTCGGACACACCGGGGTGATCGCGGCCGTGGTGGAGGCGGTCGAGACGGTCGATAGCTGCCTGGGCCGCGTGGTCGAGGCCGTGGCGCGGGCCGGAGCCGTCTGCTTGATCACCGCCGACCACGGCAACGCGGAGCAGATGCTGGAGCCGGACGGCAGCCCCCACACCGCCCACACCACCAATCCGGTTCCCCTGATCGTGACCGGCCGCCGCGGCGCCCTGCGCGACGGCGGGCGGCTTGCGGATATCGCACCGACCGTGCTCGATCTGCTGGACGTCGGCGTGCCGGCTGAGATGAGCGGCAGCTCGCTGCTGCGGTAGCCGGTACCCGCGAGACCGGATGGCGATTGGCCATTGTGGTGTAATTGCCGCCCTTGCGTACTCCGCCTGTGCGTGGTGTACAGTGCGTGCGGTTTTCGTCACCACCCCGACACAATTTCGCCCTGGAGCAGCCAGACCCCGACATCCTTCGGCTCGCACGACGCGGTGATGAGCGTGCGTTCGCGCTGATCGTCCGCCAGTACCAGGGGCCGCTGTTCAACTACGTCGCGCGCGTGCTGTCGGGTGACCGGGCGATGGCCGAGGACATGTGCCAAGAGGTGTTCCTGCGCGTCTACCAGGCGCTGCCTGGTTTCGATGCGCGCTGCCAGTTCACCACCTGGCTGTTCCAGGTCGCCAAGCACCGCGTCGTCGACGAGCTGCGGGCGCGCGAGCGGCGGGGCCGTCCCTCGGTCGAGCTGGACGTGGTCGCCCACCTGCACGTGGCGGCGGTCGAGACGGAGTCGGTGGACGAGATGGATTCCGTCTGGCGATCGATCGGAGCGCTCTCGCTCGACCTTAAGATGGCGCTGCTGCTGCGCGACGTGGTCGGGCTCAGCTACGCCGAGATCGCCGACTCGCTGGAGACGACGCTGGCGACGGTGAAGTGGCGGATCTACAAGGCTCGTGAGACTGTCGCGGCCGAGCTGGTGCGCGAGGGCTACGGCCGCTCGACTCGCCCCGCCACCCGTTCCGCATAGATCAGCGGCCGTCGGCCAGCCTGCTGGCCAGCGTGGGGGGCAGCTCGGCGTCGATGATCGCGCGCTGCGCCCGCTCGATGTCGTAGTCCACCCGCCGCCACCACGCGACCCGTGACTCGAGGTCGAGCACCATGTATGAGGCGCGCGGATCGTTGTCTCGCGGCTGGCCGACCGATCCGGGGTTGAGCAGCCAACGGTCGGCTGTCAGGGCAAGCTCACTCGGCTGCATGTGGCCACCCAGCGCGCGCCCGTCATCGCCGGGCCGGTAGGCCAGCGGCACGTGGCTGTGGCCGACCAGGCACAGGTCGGCGCCCTGCATGTCCAGGCAGTGCTGGGCGGTGCGGCCGTCGATCACGTACTCCCAGACCGGGTCGCGCGGGCTGGCGTGGTGCATCACCACGCCGTGCCGCTCGCCGCTCGGCTGCAGCGAGCGCAGCATCTCCAGCGCCTCGTCTGACAACACCTTGGCCGCCCAGCGTGCGGCCACGCCGGCATCGTGGGCGAACACCGCCATGTCGACGCTGCCGTTCACGACCAGGTCGTGGTTTCCCGCCAGGCACACCTCGGCCAGGTCGGTCACGACCTGCGTGCACGCCTCGGGATCGGCGTTGTAGCCGACCAGGTCTCCGAGGCACCACAGCTCCTCGGTCTGCTCCTGCTCGATCGCCGCGAGCGCCGCCTCGAGGGCGGGCAGGTTTCCGTGCACATCGGAGATGACGGCCACTTTCACGAGATCGGTACTCTACCGATGCCGTGCGCCGCGCCCTCCTGCTCGCCCTGCCGCTGACAGCGCTGGCCGTCTGGCTGTGGACGTCCGCTGGGCTGCCGGGCGCGACTCCGGCGCCGCTCGCGGCCCGGGCCGTCTTCAGCCCGGGCCAGATCGACTGCGCCCAGTCCTACCGCGAGGCCGGCTACCTGCTGACGCTGGCCGTGCTCGGCCTGCAGTTGCTGGCCGTCTGGCTGCTGGCGTGGAGCGGCCGGGGCTGGGCGGCGCGGCTGCCGGCGGCCGCAGCCGCAGCCGCCGTCGCGTGTGTGGTCGCGCTCGTCCCACTGCCGATCGAGTACTGGCAGCATCTGCGCGCACGCGACGCCGGCATCGACCTGCGTGGCGGCTGGGCGTGGGCGGCCGACGCGGCGCTGTCGGCCGGCCTGTGGGTGATCGCGGTGACGGCCGTCTATGCGATCGGTCGCGTCGCGTACCGCCGGCGGGGCGGAGTGGCGGTGGCCGTGTCGGCCTGGGCGGCGGTGGCGCTGTTCACCGCGCTGCAGCCGGTCGTGATCGATCCGCTGTTCATCTCCACGCGGCCGTTGCCGCCGGCCGCCGCAGCCCAGGCGGCACAGCTCGAGCGGCGGATGGGTGTGGATGCTCCGCTGTCGGTGTCCGACGCCTCATCCCGCACCACTGCCGAGAACGCGATGGTGGACGGGCTCGGCCCAACCGTACGGGTGGTGGTGGACGACACCTCGCTGGCGCAGCCGCCGCGCCAGGTGCGCGCGCTGCTGGCCCACGAGCTGGCCCACGTCAGCCGCCGCCATACGCTGGCCGGCGTGCTCTGGTTTGGGGTCATCGGCCTGCCGGCGATCCTGCTGGTGCTGACCGTGGCCGGACGCCTGACCGGTGGCCGCCCCGAGACGGCCGCATCGGTGCCGGTGCTGCTGGCGTGCGCATTGACGATGGCGACGCTGCTGCTGCCGGTCGAGAACCTGATCTCGCGCAGGATCGAGAGCGAGGCCGACCGGGTGGGCCTCCGCGCAACCCACGACCCGGCTGGGATGGAGGCGCTCAACCGCCGGCTGGCGCTCGTCGACCTGTCCAACCCGGCGCCGCCGTCGTGGGCGGTGTGGCTGCTGTTCGACCATCCTCCGGTGATGGAGCGGATCGCGGCCGCGCGCGCCTACGCCTCGTCGTCTGGCTCGTCGGCGCCGTAGTCGTCGTCCTGCCCGTCGAACTCGGGCAGGTTCTTGATCCCCTCGCGGGTGCGCCACTTGGAGTCGTTGTCGCCCATCGCCTCGATCAGCTCCTGCATGAAGCGAGCCGACAGGTTGATGCGGGAGACGACCACGCCCGGCACCTCGTCCTCTTCGACCTCGTGGTCGACGCGCGCGAAGGTGATCGTGAACTCGTAGTCGGAGTGGCTGACGTTGGCGAAGTTCGCGTACACGCCGGCCATGATCTCCGGGGTGAAGTGGATGTTCAGGTGGCGTTCCCTCGGCTCGTCCTCGTTCCACTCGGATTCCGACACTGCTGACCACCCCTTCTTGGACTGTTGTTGGCGTGGGGGACAGCGTAGATGATCGCTTCCGCGTCGCCGTCTCACCGCCACTACGATGGCCAGATGAGCGGCAGCGTCCTGGACGAGCTGGCAGCGCCCCTCCGCGACGCGGTGGCAGCGATCAGCGGCGATCGTGCGCCGCTTCAGCTCGACCGGCCGGCGGATGCCAGCCACGGCGACTACGCCAGCGCCGTTGCGCTGGCACTGGCCAAGCCGCTCGCGTCCGCACCCCGCGCGATCGCCGAGCGGATCCTGGAGAGCCTCGACTCGCCCTGGATCGACTCGGCGGAGATCGCCGGGCCCGGGTTCATCAACCTTCGGCTGCGGCCATCCTGGTTCGGCCACGTGGTGTCGCGCGTGCTTGACGAGGGCGCGGCCTACGGCGGCGGTGCGGCCGCACTGCATCAGCGGGTGCAGGTCGAGTTCGTCAGCGGCAACCCGACCGGGCCGATGACGGTTGCCACGGCCCGCAACGCCGCCTACGGTGACGCGCTGGCGCGGCTGTTCTCGTTCGCCGGCCACTCCGTTGAGCGCGAGTACTACTTCAACGACACCGGACGCCAGATCGAGCTGTTCGGCGCCTCGCTGAAGGCGCGAGCGCTGGGTCAGGAGCCTCCCGAGGACGGCTACCAGGGGGAGTACGTGACCGAGGTGGCGGCGGCGCTCGGCCTGGCCGGGGACGCTCCGGTCGAGGTGTGGGAGAGGGCGGGAGTGGACGAGATGGTCGTGCGCATCCGCGCCACGCTGGAACGCTTTCGGGTCTCGTTCGACTCGTGGTTTCTGGAGCGCTCGCTGCACGAGGATGGCACGGTGGCGCGGGCGATCGACCAGATACGGTCCGCTGGACACGTGTACGAGCGCGACGGCGCGGTGTGGTTGTCGAGCGAGGCGCTGGGCGACGACAAGGACCGCGTTCTGGTGCGGTCGAACGGCGAGCCGACCTACTTCGCCGGCGATATCGCCTACATCGTCTCCAAGATGCAGCGCGGCTTCGACGTGGCCGTGTACGTGCTGGGCGCCGACCATCACGGCTACATCGGCCGGCTGAAGGCGGCCGCTCGCGCGCTGGGATACGACCCCGATCGGGTCGATGTCCAGATCTACCAGCTGGTCAGCCTGAAGGGCGGCAAGATGTCGAAGCGGGCGGGGCGGGTGGTGACGCTGGACGATCTGATCGATGCGGTGGGCGTCGATGCGGCCCGGTTCGTGCTGGTGCAGCGCTCGCATGACCAGCCGATCGAGCTCGACATCGATCTGCTCGTCCAGCAGAACGCCGAGAACCCTGTCTACTACTGCCAGTACGCCCATGCCCGCATCGCTGCCATCCTGCGCAACGCCGGGCCGGCGGCCGAGCGGGCTCGCCCGCACCCGGACTGGCCGCCGCAGCCGGCAGAGGTCGAGCTCGTGAAGGCGCTGGCCGACTTCCCCGACCTGGTCGCCGAGGCGGCCGACCGACGCGCTCCGCACCGGATCATCGCCCACGTCCAGGAGACGGCGAAGGTGTTCCACCAGTTCTATAAGCAGTGCCGCGTGATCGGCGAGCCGGCCGAGGTGGAGTCCAGCCGGCTGGCGCTGTGCCGGGCCACCAAGCAGGTGCTGGCGACCGCGCTCGACCTGGTGGGGGTCGAGGCGCCCGACCAGATGTGAACGATCGGGCCCAGCCGCTCGCTGCTACCCTTGCGAGCGCATGAGCGTTCCCGAGGCACCGAGCGTCTACGAGGTCGACGAGCTCGCCGACCTGCTGTCGGGCGATGCCGTCGATACGGGCGATGGCGAGTGGTACGCGATCCGCACCGATCCTTGGCCATGCCCAGCCTGCGGCGTCGCGTTCGAGTACATCACCGCCTGTCACCACGTGGTGGTGACGCCAGAGCGTGACGACCTGATCGACCATGCCGCCCGCGCTGCCCAGGTCGGCCGCAATCCGCGCATCGTGCGGTACGAGGACTCGCTGCCGACGATCACCCTGTGGCAGTGGCGCGCGCTGGGCCGGCCGGTGCACGGCGTCAAGAAGGTTTGAGCGGCCGCCTGGGTCGAAGGCGGTAGCCCCGATCTGCGATCTGCGGTAGATGCGGCCGGGGAAAGGACGTGCTGGATCCTGTCTGGTGCGGGATGACCAGCATGGCCCGCACGCTCCGATGGGTTGGCATACGTGCCCACCCACGCCTGAAGGAGCGAGTACATGTCACAGCAGTCCCGGCTGTCCGCAGCCGCCGCAGAGGATCTGTGGCACGACTGGAAGCACGCGGGCGACGTTGCCGCCCGCGATCGGCTAGTGCTGTCGTACGCTCCTCTGGTCAAGTACATCGCCACCCGCACGATCAAGCGGGCGCCCAGCCACGTCTCGCTGGACGACCTTGTCTCGGCCGGTCTGCTGATGCTGGTGCAGTCGGTGGATGGCTTCGACCCCGCGTTGGGCGCCTCCTTCGAGCAGTACGCCTGGACGCGCGTCGCCGGAGCGATGATCGATGAGATGCGCAAGGCAGACTGGGCTCCGCGTCGGCTGCGCAAGCGGGCGCGCGAGATCGAGGCGGCGCGGATGGCGGTCTCCGACCGGCTCGATCGCGCTCCCACGGCCGCTGAGGTAGCGGAGCGTCTGGGCACTGACGTGGCCGATTTGAGCGCGGTCGGCACGGCGTTGGAGCGGGCCGAGGTCTCGTCGCTGAACACGATGGTGGGGGAGGGCGATGACGGCACGATCGAACTGATAGAGACGGTGTCCGCCGAGGGAGCGTCGCCTGAAGAGGCGACGCTGGCGCGGGAGCGGGCGGGCGCGATCCGCGAGGCGCTGGCCCAGTTGACCGACCGCGAACGGGCGGTCGTCCAGTTGGTATTCGTCGAGGGCCGCTCAGGTCGCGACGTGTCCCAGATCATCGGCGTATCGGAGTCGCGTGTCAGCCAGGTGTCGCGTGAGATCCGTGGCAAGCTCGGCAGCCACCTGGCGGGCTACGACGCGCTGGCCGCCTGACCGGGGCGTCCGGCATGCGATGATCCCGGCATGGAGGGGATCAGGTGCATGGTGGTCGACGATCACGTGGCGGTGCGCGCGGGCGCGAAGCAGATCCTGAGCAGCGACCCGGAGCTGAACGTGGTGGGCGAGGCTGCGACGGGCGAGGCCGCCGTGGTGATGGCGGTTCGGCGGCGTCCGCAGGTGATCCTGATGGACATCTTGCTCGGCCGCGGCATCGATGGATACGAGACCACTGCCCAGATCCTGGCCGAGCTGCCCGACGTCGGCGTGATCATGTTCACGGCCTACGGTGAGCGCCAGATGCTGGCTCAGGGTCTGTAGGTCGGCGCGCGCGGCTACGTGCTGAAGAACGCCCACCCCGACGACCTGATCCGCGCCGTCAAGACCGTCGCCGGCGGTGGTGCCTACGTCGATCCCGCACTTGGGAGCGAGCTGGTGTCACGAGAGGCGATGCTGGGCCTGACCCGGTTGACCGATCGCGAGCGCGACATCCTGACCAAGATGGCGGCCGGCGTGCCGAACCGTGAGATCGCCGCCACGCTGTACCTCTCGACCGAGACGATCCGCACCCACGTCCGATCGGCGATGCGCAAGCTCGACGCCGATACGCGCACGCAGGCCGTCGCGCTGGCGATCCGCGAGAAGCTGATCGAGGTGTAGCGACGTCTCCGGCGCGATGCCGCCGGTGATCGTCGAGTGGGCGGGTGACCTGGATCAGGCGATCGATCGCAACGTCACGCTCAGCGGCGTGCTGGTGCGGCCGGGACGACGCGCGCTCGAGCTGATCGCAGAGCAGCTGCGGGGCGGCGGGCTGCGGCCGGTGGTCGATCGCGTGTTCGGCCTTGGCCAGGCGGCGCAGGCTCACGAGCGAGTCGAGACCGGCAGCGGTCAAGGCACGCTGGCGCTCGCTCCCTGACGGCGGGCGCCGAGCGGCGTGAGGGTGAACCACCCTCACGCCGCTCGCCCCGGCCGCGTCATCCCCCCGCCGTCAGCGCGTGAATCGTGCCGTCATCGACGCGATCGTCTGTGCCGTGGCGGCCAACTCCTCTGCCTGAGCGGAGATCTCCTCCGCCGAAGCGCTGGTCTGCTGTGTCGACGCCGACACCTGCTCGGTCGATGCCGAGGACTGCTCGGCGACCGCGGCGATCTCGCCGGTGGAGGTTGCGATCTGCGTCACGTAGCCGGTGATCTCTCCGACCGACCTGCCGAGCTCGCCGAACGCCTCGCGTGCGCGCTGGACGGTCTCCTGGCCGGCGGCGGTCTTCTGCGCACCCTGGGCGACGACGTCCACGACCCGCTCGGTGTCGTGCTGGATCTCGCCGATCAGCTGACCGATCGACTGCGCCGCATGCTGCGACTCCTCGGCCAGCTTCCTGACCTCCTCTGCGACGACCGCGAAGCCGCGGCCCTGCTCGCCGGCGCGGGCGGCCTCGATCGCCGCGTTCAGCGCCAGCAGGTTGGTCTGCTCGGCGATGCCGGTGATCGTCTCGACGATCCCGCCGATCTGCCCACTCTTCGCGGCCAGCGCCGAGATCGCCCCGGTCACCTCGCCGGTGCTGAGCGCGAGTTCTGCCATCGCCGTCTGCGCGTGATCTGCCGTCGCCTCGCCCTGCGATGCGATCTCGATCGCCTGACCGGCCGACGAGGCGGCGGTGTCGACGCTCTCCCGCGTTCCTGCCAGCATCACCACCTGCCGCTCGGCGCCCTGCGCGACGTCGGATACCGCCGAGGCGATCTCGGTGGTGGCACGACCGGTCTCCTCCGCTGCGGTGGCCATCTGCTGGCTCGCTCCGGCCACAGACTTTGCCGCCTCGTCCATCTCGCCGATCATCCGCGACAGCGTCTCGCGCATCTCGTTGTATGCCGAGATCGTCGCCTCGGCGGAATCACGGATCGAGTTGACCGCGACCGCGGCGGCACCGAGCTCGTCGCCGCTGGGGTTGTCGATCGGCGCGGTATCGGTGGTCGCCGACGTGGTCAGGTCGCCGCCGGCCGTCGCCTCGATGGCGGCCCGGAGATTGGCGATGCCGACGCCCGAGAGCGACTGCAGCCGTTCGACGAGCGTGGAGGCGGCTCCGATCAGGTAACGGGATAGCAGCAGCGCGATGCCGATCGCGATCACGACGGCCACCAGGCCGATCACGACCATGATGATCTCGGCGGTGGACTTCGTCCGCTTGAAGAGGGCCGCGTCGTCGACCTGCTCCTGGTGCGCCTGCGCCGCGTACGCATCGGCAGCCTTGGTCAGCACCGTGTAGGCGGCCACCTCGGGTCCCGTCGCGTCGCGCGTCGCGGTCGCCTGGTTATTGGACGACACGGCAGCCCACACATGGGTGTCGAGTGCCAGGAACCGGTCGAACGCGGTGCGCACCGCCTTGGCTGCAGCGATATCGTGCGCGTCGGCTGACACGCGGTCGAGGGTCACGAGGTCGACCTTGAAGGCGGCCTCGGCCTTGAGGAACGCCGGGCGGCTGTGACCGTGGTCGAGCACGTAGGCGGTCTGCCAGCCGTTCAGGTCGGCGGCGTCGTACTTGACGGCTGACGCGGCGTCGACCTTCGGGTTGGCGGCGTTCACGATGCGGCCCGTCGCAGAATCAAGGTTCGAGCTCATCCACAGAGCGGTGCCGAGCACCGTCAGGAGCAGGAACACGGTTATGCCGAAGCCTCCGAACAGCTTCCAGCGAAGCGAGAGGTTACGAAGAGCGCGCATGAAGATCCTTTCCGATGCAACGATGGGTGGGGAGAGAGCGATCCCAACCATGGACATCGGCCGCCCGCCTGCATGATTTCGTCGCTGCGTACGGGTTCGGTGATCGGGCGTACGGCGCCTCCCCGTTTTGCGGTAGGTGCGAGAGGGCTCGCGACCTGGACGGCGAATGCCAGCAACTGTGGGCGGTGCACGTGCTCGACCTGATAGCCACCCAACCGGCGCAGCTCCCCGGGTCGCCCGCACCGCCAGCCGGCTCAGCCAGCTTCGCCCCAGCCGACCACCTATGCGCCGTGCGACTCGCCAGCGGGCGTCAACGCTGGCCTGTGCGAGTCGTCGGCAACAACGTGCCGATGTTCTTCAACTCAACTGAGGGCACGCCGTGGCCAACCGTCGTCGGGCTGGTTTGAGCCACTGATGCTGCTGGAAGCAGACTAGAATGCCTCACGCTTGGAAGAGCTGGGGAGGCTGCAACGTGCTCTCGGGGCTCAACCAAGCTGTTTTGCGGACGTAGCTCAGCTGGTAGAGCGTTGGCTTCCCAAGCCGAAGGTCGCGGGTTCGAGCCCCGTCGTCCGCTCTCGTTTCACAAGTCGGCTCGCGGCTTCCAGAAGACCGTTCGTCGATCAGGAGCGGCTCGTTTGAACTGCCCGCGCGGCTATGTGGGCGTGGACGATCTGGATCGCCATCGCACCTTCGCCGACGGCGGTTGCGCATCGCTTGACCGAACCGGAGCGAGCGTCGCCAGCGGCGAGCACGCCCGGCAGGCTCGTCTCGAGCAGGTTGTCCGCGCCGGCGGCATCGCCGGTGAGCACGAAGCCGTGCTGGTCGCGTGCGACGGCGCCGGCGAGCCACTCGGTGCACGGCTTCGCTCCCAGAAACAGGAACAGGAACGACAGGGGGAGGTGTTCGCCGTCGGTGAGGATGACGTGCCCGAGTGCTCCATCTTCGCCGTGGAGGGAGGCGATCTCGCTGCGGTCGCGGATGACGACGCCCCAGCGTTCGAGATCGTGGATCAGGTAGTCAGACATCGTCTCGCGGAGGTCGGCGCGGCGGTGGAGCAGCGTCACCAGAGCCCCTCCCCGAGCCAGCCAGATGGCCGCCTGCGCGGCGGAGTTTCCGCCGCCGACAACACCGACGCGAGAGGCGCCGCAGAGCTGGCCCTCGGCCGGGCCGGCCGAATAGAACACGCTCACGCCCTCATACTCCGACAGGCCCTCCACCGGCAGCCGTCGATATTGGGCGCCGGTGGCAAGCAGCACCGTCCGGGCGACCACCCTCGGCGCCTCCTCCAGCATGACGGCGTAGCCACCCTCGACAGGTTCCAAGGAGGCGGCCCGGTATGGCGTGGCGGTACGGGCGTTGAACTTCCGGGCCTGGGTGATCGCTCGCCCGGTCAACTCGGTTCCGGTGATGCCTGCGGGGAAACCGAGGTAGTTCTCGATCCGGCGAGACGTGCCCGCCTGACCACCCAGCGCGGTGCTCTCGATAACGAGGGTGTCCAGTCCCTCGGATGCTCCGTAGACCGCCGCGGCCAGCCCGGCGGGGCCGGCCCCGACGATCAGCAGGTCGACCTGCTCCAGCGGAGCGAGTTCACGACCCACGCCCATCGCCCTCGAGATCTGACCCGGCGACTGTCCCAGCAGCTCCGTTCCGCCGGGTAGCACGACCATGGGCAGGCTCTCGTCGTCGAGATCGGCTATCCGTGCGGCGGCAGCGGCATCGTGAGCCGGGTCTCGCCACGTGAAGGGCACGCGGTTGGTTCGCGCGAAGTCGAGCGTCCGCGTTGTCTGGAGAGATGAGCGCGGGCCGATGATCTCGATTCCGATGCCCTGAACTGCCTGCAGCGCGTCGCGCCGTGCCGAGAACGTCGCGAGCACGAGATCGCTCAGCGGGCCGTCCTCAAACAGCAGCGTCCGGAGAGCCTCGCGATCGATCGTGATGTACCTGAGCGGCTGCGTCACTTGCGCGGTCAGGAATGCGCTCTGGCCCGACAGCAGGCTCATCTCGCCCAGAAATCCCGCGCTGCCGTGCCTGATGATCTCATTGCCGTCGGCGTCGAGGATCGCCACCTCGCCCGCGACGATGGCGATGAACGGGTAGGTGGCGTCTCCGACTCGAAACAGTGTGTCGCCGACCTCGGCAGTCCGCTCCTGGCCCAGCGCGGCCAGCGTCGCGAGCTGACCCGTGGACAGAGCCGGACTGGTGGGGGGTGTGGGTCGCCCAGCCATCGAACGGGAAGCGTAACACCGCCCCCTTTCGGCCAAGTGGCGGGTCGGCCCAGCTACCGTGAACGCCATGCAATGGCCTCTATGACCGCAGCCACCGCGATCGCCCGCGTGAACGAGGAGCACAGCCTCGGCGTGACCTTGGGCGAGCGCTGCCCCGGCGGCGAGGTCGGCGCGTACTACGCGAGCGCCGCAGACGGCCGCCGCCTGGTCTTCAAATGGAGCGACGATCCGCTTGACCGGGGGCAATTCGACGCCGTGTGCCATCGTGTGGATCATCTCCGGGCACGCGGCCATCTAGCTCCGCGATATCTGCCGCCGTGCGTTGTGGAGGGGGGCGTCGTTCTCTTCCAGGAGGCGATGCTGGGCAGTTGGCGCGACGAGGTGGACGCGTCGCTGGTTGAGCACGCAATTCGCCTCGTCGAGCTACAGGCAGGCGCTGCTGACGTGCCGGGCGGGTGGGCGTCGTACGTCCAGATCGACGGCGCCGACGACTACTGCTTGCATGAGCCCCTGCGTCGCCACTCGCCAGAGACCCGCAGGTTGGTGGAGCGGATCGAGTCGATCGGCCACGACGTCGGTGGGCTGCCGGAGGGCGATCTGGTTCACCTTGACTTCCATCACCGAAACATTCTGCGGGACGACGATCGGCTGGTCGCGGTGGTCGATTGGGAGGGCTGCCGACCGGGCGATCGCGCGTTCGATCTGGTCACCTTCTGCTTCGGGATGACGCACGCCCACGCCGAGCCCGCCGTGTTCGAACCGGCCTGGGCGCGAGCCACTGAGATGACAACTGCCGACGCGCTGGCGGCCTACGGCGCGCATATGGCGCTGCGCAGGGTCGACTGGGCGATTCGCCATCATCCCGCCGACGTCGCTGTCACGCTGGAAGTCGCCCAGCGCTACCTCGACCGCGCGGAGGGCTGAGCGGGGCTGCCTCAGGTGCGCACGCGGGCGGCGATCTCTTCCAGCGAGAGCGCGGCCCGTGCGAGCTCGTCGGAAGCGGCGAGGATGTGGGTGGACACCTCGCCCGACCGGTCGGCTGCGCCGGCCACGGCCGAGCCGGCCTGAGCGGTCTCGCCCGCGAGCCGCTCGACGTCCGTCAGTGAGTCCTGCAGCGAGTCGATCTCGCCGTCGATCGCAGTCAGCGCGTCGCGCGCGGCGGCCCCGGCGTCGACCGTTCGCTCGACTTTCTCTTCGCTCTCGCTGCAGGCCGAAATCGCCTGCCGAGTGGCGTTCTGGATCTCGCCGATCAACTGGGCGATCGAGGCCGCCGCTGTTCCCGACTCCTCGGCCAGCTTGCGCACCTCCTCGGCCACGACGGCGAATCCGCGTCCCTGCTCGCCGGCTCGCGCTGCCTCGATCGCAGCGTTCAGTGCCAGCAGGTTCGTCTGGCTCGCGATGGCCGAGATCGTCCCGACGATGGCACCGATCTGCTCCGAGTGGCCGCCAAGCGCTGCCACGACCGCGGCCAGAGCCTCGGACGTCCGGGCTACTGCCGCCAGCGCCTGTTCGACCTCGAGCGAGGCCTCGAGCCCGGCCGATGTGCGCCGGCGACTGCGCTCGACCGCCTCGCGCGCCATGCCGGTGGCCGTCCGCTGTCGCGCGGAGCTGGCCCCGACGTCGATCGCGCCCTCTCCGATCTGCTCGGCAAGCTGTCCGCCGTCCTTCGCGGACAGCTCAAGCCGTGCCGCCGCGGATCCGATCGAGGTGGTCGCGGCCCGCAGGTCGGCCAGCAGCTCCTCCGCGCGCTCGGCTCGCTCGCGCGCGTGCACGGTGGCGGCTTCGATGTCTCGCTCGCGCCCAGTCCGCTCCAGCTCGAGCGCGTCCTGCGCCTCGCGGTGCGCCCGTGCCTCAACGTCCCGCCGTGCGGTCACGCGCCGTGCGAAGAAGGCAGCCGGGATCAACAGCAGGGCGATCAGCGCCAGCGCGAACGGCGCCCAGCCGATCGTGGCGGGCGTCCAGCCGACCGGGCCGGTGGCCATGGCCACGACCGTCCATCGGTTGGCGTTGCCCCGCGTGACCGAGACGGGGTGACTGGCGGCCAGGCGGCCGTCGATGGTGGCAATCCGCGACGGCCCGTCCACGAGCCGTGTGATCGCCGGTACGGAGGCGTATCCGAGCGGCTTGCCGACGAGTTGGGGGCGGTCCGGGTCGATCACGATGCGACCCGTCGAGCGGTCGACGACCACGACGTGGGACGAGGTCACGGCCGAGCCGATCGCCGTGGCGAAGCTGGCGATCGAGACCTCGAAATGGTAGATGGCAGGCGATCCCAGCCCCGCGATCGGGGCGATGCGCGTGGAGTTGGAGATCACCCAGCGATGCGTGTCGGGAGAGACGTAGGGCGATGCCTGGTAGACCGTACCTACGGGGAGCGCGAACGTCGGCCGAAAGAACGGGTTGCCCGATTCGTCCGGCGAGAGGTCTGACACCGGCGCCTGCTTGCCGTTGACGAACCGGGCTATCTCCGGGCCGGCGAGCGAGATGATGCACGACTCTTGGATCGACGTCGGGTACAGCTGCTGCAGATAGCCGAGCGATGAGTTGAGTGTGGCCAGCGCCGGTGAGTTCGTCCGCAGCCGCTGCGTGAGGCTGCCCGGCTGCGCGTAGAACTCGGCGAACGCGGGATTGCGGGCGCTGATCAGGTCGATCGCCCGAGCACGCTCGAAGTACCCCTCCAGCTGGATCGACTCGTTGGTGGAGTCGGCGGTCAGCACCGCCTCGACCTGCCGTGCTCGATCGTCATGGGCAGACTGCGCGAACATCCATCCGAACACGGCGAGAGCAACAGCGACGAGGATGAAGACGGTGGGCAGGCGACGCATGGCCGGGGTGATCGGTCGCGACGCCGGTCAATTGAGGCGCGCCTGCGCGGGTGTCCCACGATCATCGATTCACTCCATCGGTCAGGCAGCGAGACGAGCGGCAGGTTCAGGACTGGCGTCGCCCGGCGACCGCCTCGACCATCTCGACCGTCAAGCCCGTCACCCGCGCGATCTCGTCGTCCGGCCACCCTCTGCGTCGTGCGGCGCTGATCGCGGTCTCGAACGCGCGCTTGGCCTGCACGTACTGGAACGAGGAGTCGAGCAACGGCTGCGTCAGCTTGTCGGCCACGGGGCGCTGGAGGATAGCGTCGCGGCCGGATGTTCGGGCTCGGACGGTGCTGCGTAGACTGCGCAGGCCACAGAGGTGACCTCTGCCAACAGACCGACTCGGAAGGGATTCAGATGGCAGGTACAGGCGGCGCGTTCGTGCTCGCGCCGGGTGAAGGCAGATCGATCGACCTGGGCGGATTCGGTATGACGGTGAAGGCGACCGCGGCCGACACCGGCGGGGCCTTCACCCTGCTGGAGGCCGAGGAGCCACCGGGCTTTGGCCCGCCGCTCCACATCCACCACGACGCGGCCGAGGCGTTCTACGTGCTCGAGGGCGAGTACGTGATCTTCCTGGATGATCGCGAGTTCACCTGCCCGGCCGGCTCGTTCGTCTTCATCCCCGCGGGACTACCCCACGGCTTCAGGGTCGGCGCGGCGTCGAGTCGCAAGCTCAATCTCTACCTGCCGGCGGGGATGATCGGATATTTCGACGACCTGAGCGCCGCCATCAGGTGCGGTGAAGTTGACGAGAACGCGCTCGACGATATCGCCCTGCGTCACTCGATGGAGATCGTCGGCCCGGTGCCCGACGGCTACGTTTGATCATGCTCCCCGCCAGATCCGTCACCATCCGTGCCGCATTGCTGGTCGTGCTGGCAGCCGTTGCGGGCTGTTCCGGCGGGCAGGCATCGCCGTCGGTTTCGGGCGGCTCACATCCGCCCGTCTCATCGGCACCCCAGCCCTCCACGACCACCGCTCCCGATCCCCATGCCGGTGCGATGCGAGCTGCCAAGGCATACCTGACCGAGGCTGCGCTCGGCTCGCCGCGCAAGGCTCGGCGCATGACGCGCCCGGCCTCGCCACGGTCGCGCAAGGGCCTGCAGCGCCTGACTGGATGGCTCCACCGTCTCAGCCCGAGCCGGCTGACGTTGCAGGCGAGCGCGTATCCGTCGGATGACAGAGGCGCCAGGGTGGGCGTGAACGTCCAGATCAGCATGCGCTTCGGCAAGCCGCCATTCTCGCGGCTGGTGCCCGCCGGCCCATTCGTGGTCGATGTCGCCGACGGCAGGGTGGTCTCGGCGCGAGCGATCGAGCCGGGCCGCTACCTGGGCGCCTTCGCGACGCCCTTTGTCAGCCGGGGAACAACGGGTACCGTGATTTACGGCCGCGCCGACCTGGCCGACGAGGCGCACTCGATCCTCTCGGTGGCCGATTCCGAGGCGCCGGCAATCCATCGCGATTTCGGCGGCGGCTCGGCCACCGACCGGCCCGTGCTCGTAGTGGTCTCGTCCGACAGCCAGTTGAACCACTTCTGCCTCTGCTCGCCGACCGAGAGCCCCCTTGGTCTGGAGTGGTCAGGACTCGTCTTCGTCGTGTTCTCACAGTGGCAGCGCGCCCAGAACATCCAGCGGCGTTCGGTGGTCGTGCACGAGCTCACCCACGCCGGTATGCGCGGCCTGTTCGGGGCCGCCTACCGCTACTCGACCAGCCTCAGCGAGGGCATCGCCCAGTACGAGGAGGAGCTCTACGCGGGCCGGGCCGGCTACTACCGCGATCTCACCGGTTTGGCGGCCGCGTATCGCGACGGCTACGACAGCGCCGCTCGCTGGAGATCGACCGACGACCTGTGGGGTGTGCATGGAAGCAGCGCCGTCAGCACGGCCTACAACGACGCGTTTGCGATCACGCGCATCCTGATTCAGCGGCACGGCGGGTTCGCGGCCTTCCGCAAGGTGGTGCGCGGCTACCTCAAGGTGCGGCTGACCTCCGGCTCGTTCACGCAGCCGCAGCTCGACCGTATCTTCCGCAGCGCCACGGGAGTGAGCTTCACGCAGATCAGCAACGAAACGCACGCCTGGGTGATCGCCGGCGGCTGGCACACGCCGCTCTAGCCGGCGTCTCTAACGAGATTCTGTGCGGGAGAACAGGCTGCGGCCGACGAACCCGGCCAGCAGTGCCACCAGAAGCGCGATCAGGATCAGCCACAGCGCGATCTTCACCGCGCCGATGACGCCCACCACGAGGATCAGCAGTATCAGCAGCAGGAGCAGAATCATGTCCGAGAGGTACCCGGACGGCGCCGGGCCGAAACGCTATGCCGGCACGCTGAGGGGAACCGCCGACCACCCGCCGACCCGCACCACGTGCGACTTCACGATCATGTCGTGCGGGGCGCGATTGGTCGAGTCCCACAACGGCCACAGGTACCAGATCAGCTCGGCGAACACCCCGCCCACCGGGATGTTTGAGATCGCCGACAGCAGCAGGCCCTTGACCGCCACCTCGCGCACGACCGCGTAGCCGAATCCAACCTCGGCGCCGGAGTCGCGCGCGACGCGGATGTTCAGCGCCTGCTTGCCCAGCGTCTGCCCGTTGTGCGCTCCCGGCCGGCGCATCGTCAGCCCGGTGTAGATCAGCTGGGCTGCGAGCCAGTATGCCCCGGCGGCAACGAACGCCTCCCACATGCCGCGGCTGATGTGGAGGTGCCCCTGACCGCCGCCGGCGGTATCGAGCCGCAGTCCCCCGTTGGAGCCGACCTTCGCCAGCAGGACGATCGCTGGAATCGCCACCAGCAGCAGCACGAGACCGTCCAGCAGCGACGCGCCGACGCGGCTCCACCAGCCGGCGTAGCCGGCCGCCTGGATCGCGCCGGCTCCGAGTCCGCGGTAGGGGGCTCCGCACGTCGGGCAGAAGATTGCGGCTTCATCCGGCCGTTGCGTGCCACAGGTCGGGCAGTACATGCGTATGTGATCGGCATCGATGGCGGCGTTCCTGAGATCGACCGCACTGTTGCCTCAACCGCGCGGCGCACGCGGCCGGGCGAGCGCCAGCCCGATCGCGAACACTGCCAGCGCCGGACCGAACAGCAGCAGGCCGAGCGCTCCGATCGAGATCACCAGCACGATGCCCAGCATGGCTAGGCAGACGCCCGCCACCATCAGCATGGTGGACGGGCGGATCGCCCTCGTCGACGCTGTTCGCATGCCGGCCAGTGTATCGACGTCTAGGGTGAGGGGACGGCGCCGGTCGCGCCGGCCAGGTCGTGCGCCAGCCGCCGGAATGGCCCATCCACAGATAGCAGCTGCCGCTCGCTGCCACGCTGCACCACCACGCCGCGTTCCACCACCAGGATCTCGTCCGCGCGCCGCACGGTCGCGAGCCGGTGGGCGATGATCACCGACGTGCGTCCGTGCAGTAGCCGGTCGAGTGCGCGTTCGATCAGCACCTCCGTCGGCCGGTCGATGTTCGACGTCGCCTCGTCGAGGATCAGGATGCGCGGATCGGCCAGCAGCGCTCGGGCGATGGAGATCAGCTGGCGCTCGCCGGCTGAGAGTCCGGCGCCGCCCTCACGCACGACGTGGTCAAGCCCGCCGTGGAGGCGCGCCGCCACGCGGTCGACGCCGATCGCAGCCGCCGTCTCGCGAACCTGCTGGTCGCTGGCATCGGGCCGCGCGAAGCGGATGTTGTCGGCGATCGTGCCCGAGAACAGGAACGGGTCCTGAAGCACCACCCCCAGCTGGCGCCGGTAGCTGCCCAGCAGCACGTCGCGCAGGTCGGCGCCGTCGACCCGTACCGCCCCGTCTGACGGGTCGTAGAATCGGGCGATCAGCTTGGCGAGCGTCGACTTGCCGCCGCCGGACTGTCCCACCAGTGCCAGGCACCCGCCGGCCGTGACGGTGGCGTCGATGCCGTGCAGCACCTCGTTGCTGCCATACGAGAAGCGCACGCCGTCCAGCTCCAGCCGGCCGTCGATCGCTGGCATCGGCGGGGCTCCTGGGCGGTCGCCGATATCGGGCTCGGCATCCAGCACCGACGTCACCTTGATCATCGCGGCCGCGGCGCTCTGCATCTGGCCGTAGACGTCCGACAGCTCCTGGAGCGGCTGGAACACCAGCTGCAGCAGGTAGACGGCGGTGATCAACGTGCCGATCGTGATCGAGCCGTCGCTGTAGAGGTGGGCTCCCAGCACCAGCACGGCCGCCGTGGACGCCATCCCGAGCAGCTCGATCGAGGGGAAGAACACCGACAGCAGCGTTTGCGTGCGGACGTTGGCCGAGCGGTTGGCGATGTTCAGCTCGCCGAACTCGGCCTGGAACGCCCGCTCGCGGCCGAACGCCTGCACGATCGCCATGCCGGAGACGGACTCCGCCAGCTGGGCCGTGACGGCCGAGATGTGGTTTCGCACCTCGAGTTGGGCGACCGAGGACTGGCGCTGGAACCACCGCGTCAGCACTAGAGCCGGCGGCAGGATGATGAACGCGATCAGACCCAGCCTCCAGTCGACCAGGAACACCGCCGCCACCGCGGTCGGCAGCAGCACCACGTTCGCGGCCAGGGTGGGAAGTCCCTGAGACAGCGCGTCCGACAGCGCGTCCACGTCGCTGGTGAGGCGGGCGATGATCCAGCCCGCCCGCTGCTCCGAGAAGTAGCGCAGCGAGAGCGACGTGAGGTGGTCGAACAGGTCACGCCGCAGGCCCAGCACGATTCCCTGGCCGATGCCGGCCAGTCCGCGGATCAGAATGCCGCTCAGCACCCACCCGGCACCCCCGACCGCCAGGTAGATGATCACGATCACGGCCAGGTAGTGCTGGTCGTTCTTGATGATGCCGTTGTCGATCGCCGCCCGTACCAGCAGCCAGCCACCGGTCTGGGCGGCCGCCTGACCGGTGGCCACGGCGACCAGCGCCGCCACCGCCCACCAGCGACCGCGCAGATAGATCGAGAGCCGGGACAGTCCGGTGCGGCGCCTACGCGGCAACCGTCTCATCTCCAAACAGCGCGGCGAATTCGCCTCCGGCGGCGATCAGGGTAGCGGGCGAACCCGATTCGACCACGCGGCCATCCCGTAGCACCACGGCGCGGTCGGCGAGCGCCACCGTCGACAGCCGCTGGGTCGCGATCACGACCGTGCGTCCGGCCAGCGCGGGGCGAACCGTCGCCAGCAAGGAGCGCTCA
Organism: Gaiellales bacterium; assembly: GCA_038212095.1. Taxonomy (GTDB): domain Bacteria; phylum Actinomycetota; class Thermoleophilia; order Gaiellales; family JAICJC01; genus JAICYJ01. Next base: position 23,877 of record JBBQUW010000007.1, read on the forward strand.
GTGGTGGTGTCCACGGCGGAAAGCGGATCGTCCATCACGATCACGCCGCCCTCCCGAAGCAGCGCGCGGGCCAACGCGACGCGCTGGCGCTGGCCGCCGGAGAGGTTCACGCCCCGCTCGCCGATCAGCGTGTCGTAGCCGTCCGGTAGATCGTCCACGAACGCGTCCACGCCGGCCGCCCGGCTGGCCGCGAGCACCTCGTCCCAGGTCGCGCCGGGCCGGCCGATGGTCAGATTGTCGCGCAGCGGCACCGAGAACAGCACCGGCTTCTGCGTGACCACCGAGACGGCCGCCCGCAGATCGGCCACGGGCAGGTCACGGGCGTCGATGCCGCCCAGCAGCAGGCGGCCGGCGGTGGGGTCGTAGAAGCGTGGTAGCAGGTTCAGCACCGTCGTCTTACCCGAGCCGGTGGCGCCGCAGACGGCGACGATCTCGCCCGCCCGCACGTCCAGGTCGAGCCCGCGCAGCACCTCGTCCTCATCTCCGTAGGCGAAGTGCACGCCCTGGAATGCGATCGGCTGAGGTCCGGCCGCCAGCGACTGTGGAGTCGCCGGCTCCGGCAGCCGGTCGACGCCGTCGATCCAGGCGAAGCTGCGCCCGGCCGACGCGAGCGCGCGCTGTGCCAGGTTCGTGATCCAGCCCAGTGACTCGAGCGGCCATGCCAGCTGCAGCAGGATGGTGTTGAAGAGCACGAACTGGCCGATCGAGAGCTGGCCGGCGATCACGTCGCGGCCGCCGAAGAACACCACCGCGGCGATCGACAGTCCGGGCAGGAAGTACAGCCCGGGCAGGTGGCGGGCCTCGATCCCGGCCTGTCGCAGCACCACTGCGCGCACCTCGCCCGCCTTGTCGCCGAACCGCTCTCGCACGTCGTCCTCTCTACCGAATGCCTGCACCATCTCGATTCCGACCACGGCCTCGTCTGCGGCCTCGGTGACGTCGCCCTTGCGGGTCTGCACCAGCCGCGAGATCGGCATCACGCGGTGCGCAAACAGCCACGCCACCAGCCCGATCAGCGGCATCGACAGCCCGGTGTACAGCGCCAGCCTGGGGTTGACCAGCGTCAGCACGATGCCGGCGCCGACGATCATCATCGCGCTCTGGGCACCCTGCACCATGCCCCACCCGATGAAGTATCGGATCGGGTAGAGGTCGTTGGTCGCACGTGACACCACCTGGCCGGTCGAGTGCCGGTCGAAGAACGCACGTGGGAAGCTCAGGTATGCGTCGTAGAGCAGCTCGCGCATGCGTGCCTCGATGTGCACGCCGATGCGCGCGGTGGCGCTTCGGCGGGTGAAGTTGACCCCGAAGCGGATCAGCGAGAGCGCCAGGATGGCAACCACGTACGGCCACAGCCGCGAGCTGTGCCCCGGTACGATGGCCCTATCGATCGCGCGCTGGATCAGCGCGGGGATCGCCAGCGAGAGCGTGGTGTATGCCAGCGCGCATACCAGGCCCAGAGCGACCCAGCGACCCTGTTCGCGCCACAGGCTGAGCAGCCGGCGCAGGGTCGGCAACATCGCAAGATCGGGAGGGTCAACCTGCTGCAACGCGCGCACGCTCCGAGCGAGAGGGGATGATGGCGACCTGCCCCCAGGACCGTCGCCGCCGATATCGTCAGGCTAGATGATCGCCCGCTTCGGTCAGCGCGTATGCCGCTGCGCCGAGCTCAGATGGTGGGAGCCGGCCGCGCGATGGTCGGCTCGCCGGCCATCATCGGCTGGGGATCACTGCGGCCCATCTCTTTGAGATAGGCGTTGTGGGCGGAGAGCGCGCGGCGGAAGGTGGCGTGGTGCAGGTAGCTGATGCCGTGTCGCGCCGCCTCCTCTTTCACGATGACCGCGATGCGGCCGTACAGCGGGTGCGGCAGTCGCGAGTAGAGGTGATGCTCGATCTGGTGGTTGAGGCCGCCCACGTACATGCTGAACAGCCGGTTGCCGTGGGCGAAGTCGACCGTCGACTGCACTTGGTGCACCTGCCATGTGCGGTCGCCGTCGTCGGTCATCGGATCGATGAACTCGGCCTCGGCGACGCAGTGCGACAGCTGGAACACCGTGGTCAGCGCCAGCGAGGCCACGGCCGAGGTGAGCAGGAATACGCCCAGCACCGCCAGCGCCGGATGCAGCAGCAGCGGCAGCACGATCGCCCAGCTGACGAACACGATCTTGCCCGTGACCAGGAACGCAAGAGCGCTACCGGTCGGCCGCCTCAGCTTGGTGCGCCCGGCCACGCCGGCCCGCAGGAAGGCGAAGTCCGAGATGAACTGCCAGCGCATCGTGATCATGGCGTAGAACAGCCACAGGTAGATGTGCTGGAAGCGGTGCCAGGGACGGCGCGTCTGTGCGGGATCGAAGCGAGCGAAAGGCAGCGCGTCGATGTCGGGGTCGTGATCGGTGACGTTGGGATAGGTGTGGTGGGCGAGGTGCTTGGCCGACCAGACGTATGACGAGCCGCCGATCAGGTCGAGCGAAAGCGACATCATGCGGTTCACCCAGCGGCGGCGGGCGAAGGCGTGGTGGTTGGCGTCGTGCATGATCATGAAGCCGATGCCCGCCGCGGCGAATCCCAGGCTGACCGATGCTGCCACCACCTCGATCACGCCGGTGGCCACGAACATCAGGATCAGGTACGACGCCGCCGCCCACGAGAGCACGAACGCCGCCTTCATCCACAGCTGCCGGTAGGCGCGCTGCACCAGCCGCTGATCGCTCGTCAGCTCGCGGACACGGGCCTCGACGGCGCGGTGGAACTCGCCGCCGCTGCTGAACTTGATCGCTGGCTCCACGCTGCTTCCCATGCTGTCACGCTCCATCCGCCGGCCCGGTATGTGGTTAGCTCCGGCCAGGAGATGGAGACGGAGAGAAAGCGCCTTTGCTGGGCTCGAACGCCGTGCACTCTATCAGCCCGACCGGCGGCGCTTGGTCAGCCGACCAGCTGCCGCACGAGGCCGGCAGCGGCGCAGATCGCGACCACCGGTACGACATCCAGCCGCGACAGCCGCAGCAGTGCGAACGCTGCCGCCGCCAGTCCGATCGCGAACAGATCCGGCCCGCCGTGCCGGATCAGCACATGCCGGCCGACGAACACGGCCAGGCCGGCGACCACGCCCACGACGGCGATCGTGATCGCTGTCAGCGCATCGGCAACCGGGCCGCGGTCGGGGATCCGCTCGATCAGCGGCGCTCCCAGCACGATGAACAGGAACGAGGGCGCGAAGGTGGCGTAGGTCGCGATCGCCGCCCCGGCCAGCGCCATGCTCGTCCCGCCGGCCTGCTGCCCGGCCAGGTAGCCGACGAACGTGTTGACCAAGATCAGCGGGCCCGGCGTCGTCTCGCCCAGGCCGAGCCCCGCCACCATCTGGCCGGACGTCAGCCAGTGGAAGTGCGAGACGGCGGCGCTGGCCACGAACGGCAGCACCGCGTAGGCGCCGCCGAACGTGATCAGGGCGGCGACGGTGAAGAACCACGCCAGGTCGCCGGGAACGCCGCCGTAGGCGATCAGGGCGGCCAGTGGCGCCAGCCACAGCAGCAGCCCGACCGCCATGCGGGCTGCGGAACTCGCGCCAGCTGTGCGCGGGGGCGGCCGGCAGCGCTCCCTCGCCGTCGCCGTGCGCCGCCGGCCGGCTCAACCAGAGCGGTCGGCTGCGGCCGATCGCGATCCCGCCGAGCGCGGCAGCCGCAACGATGGCCGGAAACGGCACGCCTGCGACGATACCGGCGAAGGCGGCGGCGCCGAGCGGCCACGCCGCGGCTCCGTGCAGGACGCGCTGGCCGATCCGCAGCACGGCGCTCAGCACCACCGCCACCACTGCGATCGTGAGGCCGCGGACGACGCCGGAGATCGCGGTGACGTGGCCGTACTGCACGTAGACGTAGGTCAGGCCGGTCATCACCACGGCGCCGGGAAGCACGAACAGCGTGCCGGCCGATATCGCTCCGCGGACGCCGAACAGGGTGTAGCCGCCGTAGGAGATCAGCTGTGTGGCCTCCGGCCCGGGCAGCGCCATACAAAAGCTGAGCGCGCGCAGGAACCGCCGCTCCGACAGCCAGCGTCGACGCTCGACCAGCTCGCGGTGCATCACGGCGATCTGGCCGGCGGGGCCGCCGAATCCAATCGCCCCCAGCCACAGCCAGAGCCGCAGGGCGCCCCGTTCGATGGGAAGCGGGGCGGGATCGTCATCGGTCGACACGTCGACGATGCTACCGGCCGCGGGATCTGTCCGGATTGCCGTACGCAGTCCGTCCGACCGCTCTCCTACCCTTGGATCATGATCACCGGACGCAAAGAGAACCTGGCGATGGCGATCGACCTGCGCCTGACCGACCTATGGACGGAGCTGTTCGAGCTCGAGCCGGACACGCTCGACACCGAGCTGCTGGGCTGGTTCCTGCGCGCCGCGTACGGCCAGGGCTACACCGACGCGCTGCGCGAGACCAAGCGCGGCCAGCTGTGCCTTGACCTGGGCTACTCCGTGCCCGACACGGCGGCGTGACCACGCCTGCTGCGCGGCAGTAGACCGCACTGGTACTCTGGCGTCGATGACTGCTGCGCCGCGCTTGGTGATCGCCCTTTCGGTGGCATCGCTCTTGGCCGTGTTCTTGGTCTACCAGCTTGCCCACGGCTCGCAGCTGATCGTGACCGTGGCCCAGCTGCGAGCCGGACAGGACGGAGCGGCGAAACAGACGGTGCAGCTGACCGGTACAGCCGTCGGCTGCGTGAACACCGACTGCTCCCGCGCCCAAGCGCCGTTCACGATGGTGTTGAAGGATGACGGTTCGCCGCAGACGGTGTCGGTCGCGTATCAGAGCGGGTCGGTGCCGGATGCGTTCCGTCAGGGTCGGCACGTCATCGTCACCGGCCACATGGTCGGCGGCACGTTCGTCGCCAACCCCGACTCGCTCGTGACCAAGTGCCCGAGCAAGTACTCGGGCGGCGGCGGGGGAGCCTGACCCTGGCCACCGTCGGCAGCGCCGCTCTGCTGCTGGTGATGGCACTGGCCGTATACGCCACCGGCGCCTCGATCGCCGCCGGGCTGAACCGCGACCGGCGGCTGATGCGAAGCGCATCCAACGCTGTGTTCGGCGCGTTTGCGGGCACCGTGGTGGCGGCGCTGGCGCTGCTTGTCGCGCTGGTGCGCCACGACTTCTCGATCGCGGTGGTTGCCCAGCACACCAGCCGGGAGCTGCCCACGCCGTACCTGCTGACTGCGCTCTGGGCCAGCCAGCCCGGCTCGCTGCTGCTGTGGCTGCTGGTGCTGACCGGCGCCGCGTCGTTGGTGATGCGGCAGAACCGTCGCCGCAACCGTGAGCTGATGCCGTGGGTGACCGCGGTGCTGGGAGCGACGATGGTGTTCTTCGCCACGATGGCCGCGATCGTCTCGTCGCCCTTCGAGCACGTTGCGGGCGTGGTCCCGGCGGACGGCACCGGCCTCGACCCGTCGCTCCAGAACCCGTACATGATCGCCCACCCGCCCGCGCTCTACCTGGGCTACGTCTCATTCGCGGTGCCGTTCGCGTTCGCGATGGCGGCGCTGATCACGGGCCGAAACGATGCCCGCTGGATGGCGTCCGTGCGGCGCTGGACGCTGTTTGCCTGGGCATCCCTGGCCGTCGGCATGCTGCTGGGCGCCCACTGGGCGTACGTCGAGATCGGATGGGGCGGCTACTGGGCCTGGGATCCGGTCGAGAACGCCGCCCTGATGCCGTGGCTCGCGGGAACCGCCTACCTGCACTCCGTGATCGTGCAGGAGAAGAAGGGAATGCTCAAGGTCTGGAACGTGGTGCTGGTGAGCGGGACGTTCTCGCTCTCGATCCTGGGCACGTTTTTGACGCGAAGCGGCGTGGTCAACTCGATCCACTCGTTCGTGCAGTCCCCGGTTGGGCCGGCGCTGCTCGGCTTTCTCGCGGTGGTGCTGGCGTTCTCGACCGCGATGCTGTTGTGGCGCCTGCCGATGCTGCGCAGCGAGCACCGCCTGGAGTCGCTGGTGTCGCGTGAGGCCACCTTCCTGTTCAACAACCTGCTGTTGCTGGCGTTCGCGTTCGCGATCCTGTGGGGCGTGATCTTCCCGGTGCTGAGCGAGTCTGTGCGAGGCATCCGCAGCACGGTGTCGGTGCCGTACTACAACTTCTTCTTGGTCGCGTTTGGCCTGCCACTGTTGGCGCTGACCGGCATCGGTCCGATGATCGCCTGGCGGCGAGCCACGCCCGGCAGCCTGTGGCGGATGTTCCGCTGGCCGGTGATCTCTGCGCTCTCGGGCGCGGCCGTGCTGGGACTGCTCGGACTCGGCTCCAGCCCGGTCGGATTGACAGCCTTCTCGCTGTGCATCTTCGTCACCGTCACGATCGGGCTCGAGTTCGCGCGCGGCGCGTCCGCGCGGCGGGCGATCGCCGGCGGCTCGTGGCCGCGGGCGCTGGTCGACCTGGTGAGCCGCAACCGACGCCGCTACGGAGGCTATGTCGTGCACCTGGCGGTCGTGCTGCTGGTGGTCGGGATCGCCGCCTCGGGCGCGTACGGCAGCATCAACGAGGCCACCCTGCAGCGCGGCCAGTCGATGAAGGTCGGCGGCTACACGCTCACCTACCAGGGGCTCAGCCAGTCGCGGCAGGCCAACTCGTCCCAGATCGCGGCCGTGCTGGCGGTCAGTCGCGGCGGCAGCGCGCTCGGCACGCTGCGCCCCGGCCAGCGCAGCTATCCGATCGAGGACCGCGTCACCAACGAGGTCGACATCCGCACCAGCTTCACCCGTGGCGACGATCTGTACGCGATCCTGCAGGGCGTGACCGCCAACTCGGTCACGATCAAGGCGCTGGTCAACCCGATGGTGAGCGTGATCTGGCTGGCCGGGATCGTGTTCCTGCTGGGTGCGGCGATCACCATCTGGCCCGATCCCCGCGAGGCTCGCCAGCTCGCACGGCGGTACGCGACGGCACTGGCCAAAGAGGCGTGACCACCGCGCTCGAGGCCGCCTTCGTGGCGGTCGCGGTGGTGGCCGCCGTCCTGCTGGTGGCGTGGCCGTTCCTCTCGCCACGGCGCGGCGAGCCCGAGCAGGTGATGTCGGACGTCGATCGCCGCCGTCTCGCGCTGCTCGAGCAACGTGACACGGCCTACGCCGAGCTACGCGACCTGGAGCAGGACCACCGCACAAACAAGGTCAGCGACGAGGACTACGCGGCCGAGCGGCGGCGGCTGCGCGCAGACGCGGCGGCGGCGCTGCGGGCGCTCGATCAGCTAGAGTCGTCGCCCGAAGACGGATCTGAGAACCCACCATTGGAGGACTGACAGTTGGGCTTGTGGCGGCGATTCACCACGCTGTTCCGTGTCAAGGCGAACACGATGCTGGACCGGGCCGAGAACCCCGCCGAGACTCTCGATTACAGCTACCAACGGCAGCTCGAGATGCTGCAGAAGGTGAAGCGCGGCGTTGCCGACGTCGTCACCGCCAAGAAACGTCTCCAGATGCAGACGCAGAAGCTCGAGCAGAGCGTCGTCAAGCTCGACGGCCAGGCCCGCCAGGCGCTGGCCGGCGGCCGTGATGATCTCGCTCGCACGGCGCTTGAGCGAAAGGCGCTGGTGCAGAGCCAGCTGCGCGGCCTGGATGAGCAGATCACACAGCTCGAAGCGCAGCAGCAGTCGCTGGTCGCGCAGGAGCAGCAGCTGTCTCAGAAGGTGGACTCGTTCCGCACCCAGAAGGAGGTCATCAAGGCGCAGTACTCGGCCGCGGAGGCCCAGGTGCGTATCGGCGAGGCGACCACCGGCCTGTCCGACGAGCTGAGCGACATCGGCGCCGCCACCCAGCGTGCCCACGACCGCATCGAGCAGATGCAGGCCCGCGCCGCCGCCGTCGAGGAGCTGGTGTCGAGCGGCGCCCTGGATGACCTCTCGGCGCCGGGCACGTCCGACCTCGATCGTCAGATCGCAGCTCTATCGGCTGACTCGCAGGTCGAGTCGGAGCTGGCCCAGATGCGGGCAGAGCTGGCCGCGCCGGCCGCGCCCGCGGCGGCGCTGGGGGAGGGGCAGCCGGCTTCTGAGCCGACCGTCGAGACGACCGAGGCCGAGCACCAGGAGTAGCGCCGGCGTCCCGCTCGAAGCGAACGTGTGTTCGCTATACTGCGGCGATGCGTTGGCACCGGGAAGATCCCCAGCTCGAGCTGTTCGGCCCCGTCCAGCGCGAGCTGCCAAGCGTCGAGTACATGGCCGTCAACGCGCGGCGGATCATCAACACGCTGCCGCCCGGCTCGCGGATGCCGTTCCGTCACACCATCAACGCCTACCGCGGCTGTCGTCATGCCTGCACGTACTGTTTCGCCCGTCCCACCCACGAGTACCTCGGACTGAACGCGGGTGACGACTTCGAGCGGCGGATCGTGGTCAAGGTGAACGCGGTGGAGCGGTTGGAGCGTGAACTGGACGATCCGGCCTGGCCGGGCGAGTCGATCGCGATGGGCACAAACACCGATCCCTACCAGCCGGCCGAGGGCCACTATCGGCTGACGCGAGGACTGATCGAGGTGCTGTCATGGCGCCGAAACCCGTTCTCGCTGCTGACCAAGTCGAGCATGATCCTGCGTGATCTCGACCTGCTGGTGGAGGCGTCGCAGCGCACCAGCGTCGGAGTGGCGCTCTCGATCGGCAGCGACGAGGATGCGGTGGCACGGCTGACCGAGCCCGGCGCTGCCCCGCCCAGCCAGCGGCTGCACGCGCTGGCCGCGCTGGCCGAGGCGGGCCTGCGCCCGACCGTGCTGATGGCGCCCATCCTGCCCGGCATCAGCGACGGCGAGCAGCAGCTACGTCGGCTGGTTGGCGCCTGCCTCGAGGCGGGCGCTGCGCGCGTCACGCCGATCCTGCTGCATCTGCGGCCCGGCGTCCGCGACCACTACATGAGCTGGCTGGCCGACGCCCGCCCCGAGCTGGTGCGCGACCATGAGGACGCCTACCGCTGTGGCGCGTACGGCACGCGGGAAGACCGCGAACGGCTGGCCGGCATCGTCAGGGACGAGATCAGCGTGCGAGCAGGTGGATGTCCGGCAGGTTCCGGAACCGCTGCCGGTGGTCGAAGCCGTAGCCGACCAGGAAGTCGTCCGGGGCGGTGAAGCCGATGTAGCGCGGCTCGATCTCGATCAGGCGGCGGTATGGCCGGTCGAGCAGGGTGCACACCTCGACCGACGCAGCGCCGCGGAAGCGCAGCGTCTTGAACAGGTAGTTGAGCGTCAGGCCCGTGTCGACGATGTCCTCGACGATCACGACGTCCGCGCCCCGCACCGGCCTGTCGATGTCCTTCAACAGCCGGATCCTGCCGCTCGAGTTCCTGTCGGAGCCGCGGTAGGTCGAGATCGCGATGAACTCCAGCCGGTGGGGGATGCTGAGCTGCCGTGACAGGTCGGCCAGGAACATGGTCGAGCCCTTGAGCACGGTCAGCAGCACGAGGTTGCGGTCGTGGTAGTCGCCACTCACGCGGCGTCCCAGCTCGGCTACGCGATCGGCGATCAGCCCGGCGGAGTACACGATCTCGCCCGGCTCGGGCTGTGCCAGCTGCTCCACCGCGACGGTCACGAGGCCTCGCCGAGCTCATACTTCTCGGCCAGGGCCTCGACGTCGCGCTTGTAGAACAGCTTCACCCGCAGGTCGGGCCGAAGCTCGCGTAGTCGGCGCACCTTGCGGTTCTTCTTGGTGACCAGTGACTGCTTCATGGTCGTGATCTCGAGGTACAGCTCCTGCTCGGGCAGATAGAAGTCGGGCGTAAACGCCTCCACGGTGTTGCCCTCGGAGTCGGTCTCGAGCGTGAACGTGTGGGGCTCGTAGTCCCAGGGGATGCCGTGGAAATCGAGGATCTGTGCGCACTCCAACTCTGCCTCGTTGGCAAAGATCGGCGGCTTGTCGCCCCTGAAGGCGTGGAACCGTGGTTGTTCCTGCATCCCGCCACGAAAGTGTACTTCGCTGGGCGGACGGCGCGGTCTATGATCGCCCGGCGCATGGCCGATTCGCGACCGTTCATCATTGCCCACCTGTCCGACCTGCACTGCGGCTCGCCGTACTTCGTCGCCAACCTGCTCGAGCGCGCGATCCACGAGATCAACGAGCTCGCGCCGGACGTGGTGGTGTGCTCCGGCGATCTGACCACGTTCGGCTACAAGCAGGAGTACGCGCAGGCCCGCAGCTACCTCGACCGGCTGAACTGTCCGGACGTGATCACGATCCCCGGCAACCACGACTCGCGCAACGTCGGCTACGTGCACTTCGAGGAGATGGTGGGGCCGCGCTCGACGGTGCTGCGCAAGGGCGGGCTGACGTTCGTGGCGATCGACAGCTCGGAGCCCGATCTCGATCACGGCGTCGTCGGCCGCAGTCGGTACGCCTGGATCGAGGAGCAGTTCCAGCCGCCGGCCGACTTCCGCGTGTTCGTGCTGCACCACCACCTGCTGCCGATTCCGGGTACCGGCCGCGAGCGAAACGTCGTCCACGACGCCGGCGATACGCTCGAGATCCTGCAGCGGGCCAAGGTCAACCTGGTGCTCTCGGGCCACAAGCACGTGCCGTACGCGTGGCGGCTCGAGGACCTGTTCGTGGTCAACGCCGGCACGGTCTCGTCGATGCGCGTGCGCGGCCATACACGGCCCTGTTACAACGTGGTCGAGATCGGCGCGGAGGAGGTCGACATCTACCGCCGCTACCCCTTCCACGGCCGTGAGACGATCATCCGCTTCTCGACGACCACGCTGGCCTACGAGAAGCACCTGCCGCTGCACGGGAGCGGCTGATGCGGCCGCGGGTGCTGGCGCTGGTGGACGGCGAGCACTACCCGCCGGTCGTGCGGGCAGCGCTCGAGCAGGCGGGAGTGGGGGCCGACGTGGTCGCCGCGCTGCTGCTGGGAGGCACCGAGAAGCTTTCCGGCGTGCCCGAGTTCGGCGTGCCGTTGGAACGTGTGGCCGGCGACGCCGCAGCCTCGATGCTGGCCGCCGCCGCGCGTCACGGCGCTGATCGCATCCTCGACCTGTCCGACGAGCCGGTGCTGACCGAGGAGCGCCGGCTGTGGCTGGCATCCAACGCGCTCGCCGCTGGGCTGGTGTACGAGGGAGCCGACTTCGAGCTGCGCCCGCCCGTGCGCGAGCCGCTCTCGGTGCCCACGCTGGCGGTCGTCGGCACCGGCAAGCGTGTCGGCAAGACCGCCGTGTGCGGACACACCGCACGGCTGCTGCGGGACGCCGGCCGAGACATCGTGGTGGTGGCGATGGGCCGAGGCGGGCCGGCCGAGCCGGAACTGGTTGAGGCCAGCCACGGTCCGATCGGCATGGATGACCTGCTGGAGCGCGCCCGCGCCGGCCTGCACGCCGCCTCGGACTTCCTCGAGGACGCCGTGTTCACCGGCGTGACGACGATCGGTGCCCGCCGCTGCGGCGGCGGCCTGTCCGGCGGCACCTACCTCTCGAACGTGGCGGAGGCGGCTCACATGGCCGAGCAGCTCTCGCCCGAGCTGGTACTGCTGGAGGGGTCGGGAGCGGCTGTGCCGCCCGTGCGCGCCGACCGCACCGTGCTGGTCACGTCGGCGGCGCGGGGCGCGCTGACGCTGACGGCTGGGCTGGGGCCGGTGCGCGTGCTGGCCGCCGATTTGGTGGTGATCACGATGTGCGAGCACGGCTGGGTCGAGACGCGTGAGGCCGTGGAGGCGATCGCGCCCGACGTGCCGGTGGTGGCGACCGTGCTGCGCCCGCGGCCCGCTGAGGCGCTGGGCGACGATCCCGTCGTCTACTTCACGACCGCGTCGCCCGAGTCGGCTGCTGTGCTCGCGGAAGGGCTCGACTGCGAGCTGGCGGCCGTCGTCTCGGCGCTATCCGACCGCGACGCGCTGCGGGCGGCGCTCGACCGGCCGATCGTGCGCGGCGCCGCCACCTACCTGGTCGAGATCAAGGCGGCCGCGGTGGACGTCGTCTGCGAGGTGGCGGCCGAGCGCGGCGTGCGCGTGGTGTTCTGCGACAACGTGCCCGTACCGCTGGCCGGAGAGCCCGACCTGGACGCGGCGCTGATGCGGATGGCGGGAGAGGCGGTGGCGGCACATGCCTGACGGCGCCGAGCCGCGCGTCCGTGGACGCGGCCACGCCTTGCCGTTCTCGAAAGGCCGGATGGCGACCACGCTGTTTCTGTCCGGTGTCGAGGCCGAGCATGCCTACCAGCTGGCGCTCGAGATCGAGCGGGGGGTCCTCGAGGTTGGCGCCAGCGAGATCCTGCTGGACGAGCTGCACGGCATCGTGGAGGGCGTGCTCGAGGCGAGCGACGGTGCCGCCGGTGTCACCCGCTACCGGGCCTGGCAGGCGGTGCTGCGCCGTGAGCGGCCCGTGATTCTGCTGATCGGCGGCGCCACCGGCACCGGCAAGAGCACGCTCGCGACCGAGCTGGCGTACCGGCTCGGCATCAGCCGCATCACATCGACCGATGTCATCCGCCAGGTGATGCGGGCGTTCTTCGCTCCCGAGCTGATGCCAGCGCTGCACTTCAGCTCCTTCGAGGCGGGTGGGGCGATGAAGATGCCGATGCCCGACCCCGACCAGGGCGACCGCGCCCTGTACGGCTTCATGCAGCAGGCCGAGCAGGTGGCGGTGGGGGCGGCCGCAGTCGTCGAGCGGGCCGTGCTGGAGGGGCTGTCGACGGTGCTGGAGGGCGTCCACCTGGTGCCGGGCCTGGTGGATGCGCCGCCGCGCCATGGCGCCACGATCGTGAACGTGATGCTGGCGATCGAGGACGAGGAGGCCCATCAGTCACACTTCGTCGCCCGTGACAGCGCCTCGGGCGGGGCCCGCGCGCTGGAGCGCTACCTGAAGCACTTCGGCGAGATCAGGCGGATCCAGGACTACCTGATGACGCGTGCCCGCGACATGGCCGTCCCGGTGGTGGACGCGACCGACGGGGAGGCGGCACTGCGATCCGTGCTCGATCTGATCCTCGAGCGCGCCATGGCGGAGCCCGGCGCTGTACCCTCACCCTGAGGATGTCGGCAACCCGCACCCGCAAGAGCACGCAGCCGGCCGCATCGCCCGCGGCTGAGGAGCGCTGTCCCTGCACGGATCTGGCCTCGGTCAGCGAGCGCTGCGCGCTGGCGGCCGGCCGGTACCTTGGGCGTGGCGATCCGCGTGGCGCCGATGAGGCCGCTAGCGAGGCGATGGTGAACGCGATCGAGGCGCTCCCGGTCAGCGGCACGGTCGTGATCGGCCGCAACGAGTCCGGCCACGCGCTCTCGCCCGGTGCCAAGCTGGGCGGCGGCGGGCAGAAGTTGGAGCTTGCCTGCGATCCGGTCGAGGGCGCCGGGGTGGTTTCGCGCGGCGGTGTGGGCGCGCTCTCGATCCTGGCGGCCTGCGAACCGGGCGGGATGACCCGCGTTCCGCGCATGTACATGAAGAAGATGGCCGTCGGCCCGGTCGCGAAGGGGCGTATCGACCTGCGTGAGAGCGTCACCGACAACCTGCGGGCGATCGCCGACGCGTTCGGGCGCAAAGTCGGCGATATCACTGCCGTGGTGCTCGACCGGCCGCGGCACGAGGATCTCATCGCCGAGATCCGCGAGGCCGGTGCTCGCATCAAGGTGATCGCGGACGGCGACATCACCGCCACCATCGATGCCGCGATCCGCGGCACCAACGACCATCTCGCCGTCGGCATCGGTGGCGCGTTCGAGGGCATCATCTCGGCCGCTGCTCTGAGCTGCCTGGGCGGTGAGATCCAGGGCCAGCTGTGGCCGATGAGCCGTACCGAGATCCGCCAGGCGGCGGAGTACGGGATCAAGGACGTGGAGCAGATCTTCGGCATCGACGATCTCGTCCGCGGCCACCAGATGGTGGTCGGCACCGGCATCTCGAACGGCGACCTGCTGCGCGGTGTGCGGTACTTCGCCGAGGGAGCGCGTACCCAGTCGATCGTGCTCTGCTCCCGTTGCAACCGCGTCCGGTTCGTCGACTCGATCCACCTCTTCTCGCGCGACCGGCACGAAGAGATTCGCCTGTGACCACCGAGCCGCGGCTCTACGAGCTGCACGATCTGGCACGCGACCGCGGCATCGACGGCTACCGGAAACTGTCGAAGCCGGAGCTGCTGGCGGCGGTCGGCGATCTGCCGCCGCCGGGCCCGACCGAGATCACGCAGGACGTGCACGAGGGGCTGGCGGTGCTGACGCTGCGCGGGCAGGGGGGCGACAACTCGCTCTCGCTGGAGACGCTGGAGCAGCTGGCCGAGCAGGCCGAGCAGCTGGCCGGCGACGAGCACGTGCGCATGATCGCGATCACGGGCGCCGGCGGGCGGGCATTCTCGATCGGCGCCGACCTGGCCCGTGTCGGGGAGATGGATGGTCTGGAGGTGACCACGCGCGGCAGCCGCGCGTGTGACCGGATCGCCGCGCTGCCGGTGCCGACGATCGCGATCCTGAACGGCCACGCCGTGGGCGGGGGCATCGACCTGTGCATGGCCTGCGACTGGCGGATCGCCGCCCAGGGCTCGAAGCTTCGGTTCATCCACAACGAGCTCGGCTACTGCCCGCCCTGGGGCAGCGCGCAGCGACTTGGCCGGCTGATCGGCGCCGCGGCGGCGCTGCGGCTGTTCGCCACCTGCGAGTTTCTGTCGGCGGACGAGGCCCGCACGATGGGTGTGGTCGACGCGGTGCTGCCGCGCGAGAAGCTGCTGGGCCGGGCGGAGGCGATCGCGCTGCGCGTCGCCCGCTCCGACCGCCAGGCCGTGGCCGCGACCAAGCGGCTTCTGGGCGAAACCTCGGTGACGGGGCACGAGAAGGAGTTCGCCGCCCTGTGGGACGCTAAGCTTCGGGCATGAGCATTACCGAGGAGCAGGTACTGGACGCGCTGAGAGTGGTCGAAGACCCCGAGCTGGGCATGGACGTGGTCGATCTCGGACTGGTCTACGACGTCCGCGTCGAGGAGGCCAAGGTGACAGTGACCTACTCGCTGACCTCGATGGGATGCCCGGCCGGGGCGATGATCGAGGAGCAGATGCGCGAGGTCGTGGCCGCGATGGACGGTGTGACCGAGGTCGCTACCGAGCTGACCTGGTCACCACCGTGGTCGCCCGAGTTGATGTCGGACGACGCCAAGTTCGTGCTCGGCTTCTAGCTCTCGCCCGACCCACATCACACGGCGCGCAGGGCGTGGCACACATCTCCCGCTGACGGCAGGTACCGCCGGCTGCCGATTACGACAACCGACACGAGGCGCGAGACGATCACCAGCAGCCGCGTGTTGCCGACGCCCCTCTCTTCCGCAGCACCGAGAGCGAGCTTGCCCGGGACTGGCAGGTTCGACTCCTCGTAGACGGTCGCGGGCGTGCCGTCGGCGAGCGCGCAACGCACCGGCGCGCGGAACATCCCACTTTTCAGCATCGCCATCTCGGTCGCCCGTGGACGCTGCGATGTCACGTCGATCCGCCCGCCGCCGTAGTCGACGCCGTAGCCGACCACGGCCCCGTCACGCACCGGGACGGGCGAGTCGACGTACGCCCGGCCGGCGCCCAGCCCGCGCCAGTTGGCTCCCAGCCAGTAGCCAACCGCCGGCCGCTGCGGAGCCTGGCCGATCGGGACCTGGGTGCGTCGTTCGGTGACGTTTGACCGGCTGACCGCAAACAGCTTTCGGCGCGTCTGCGGCGTTGCGAGGATCACACGCCGGATCGTGACCGTCAGCCCGAGCCGCCCCGACCTCGACGTCAGCGTCACCACACCCGCGTGGCGCGCGAGGATGATCCGACGCGCACCATGGACGAGACGGTGCCGGAGGTAGGCGTCGACCAGCCACGTGGCCGAGCCGGGCTGGAATGCCCGCACGAACGCGGCCGTACCCGAGGTGATCGACGTCTGCGGGGGCGCGGATGTACTTTCCCAGCTCGTCTGTGTTGCCAGCGAGCCATCGACCACCAGCAGTTGTCTGTACCCGCAGGCACCCCCCAGCTCGTCACGCAGCTGGCCGGTTGCCGGCGCGTACCACACCCGCTCATGGCCGTCGCACTGCAAGCGGGGCGAGTCGATCACCGAGTACTCGTAGACCCGGACGTCGCGCCGGGAGGTTGCGCCGGTCGACGCCTCACCACCGGTGCCGGGATCCGAATGTGTCGAACCCGCGCTGCACCCCGCGATCAGCAGCGCCGACACCGCGACCGCGCACCAGGTGAGCTGGACAGGCAGGCGGTCGCGGACTCCCCTCACAACCTCAGTCTACGGGCGCGACAACCTCTCAGCCTCCAAACCGCGACCGCAGCCGGGCCTCGGCGCTATCGGGGTTCGTGAGCAGCTGACCTGGGAAGAGATCGATCGTCTCAGGCTGGGTCTCCAGGAACCGCATGTTGTAGTTGGTGATGCCGTCATCGATCACCTCCTGCATGCCGGCGGCCGTGTTCAGCGTTCCGTTCCCGGCAGTCTGGAAGCCGACCACACCGCCCTGCTGAAGAGCGATCGTGATCGTCTGGGCTGCCGCCGGGCTGAACTCACTGTAGGGGCCAAGCGAGCCGTCGCTGCGCAGCTTGGGCTGCAGGTTGGTGGTCATCGACCACAGCCGGTCGCCGTACCTCGCGACCTGACTGGCCGCCAGCCGCTGGGCGGCGGCGTACCCGTCGTTCAGCAGCGGTCCGTACGCGATCGCGGACGGCACGCTGGTGAGCTGCGACAGCTGGATCGCGACCGCGTTCTGCCAGGCCACCTCCAGGTTGTCGCGGTTCGACTGCTGCGTGTCGGTGCTGGTCGATCCGCTGGTGGCATGCGCATCCCACTCGGCGCGGTTGACCAAGCCGCGGTCATACGTGCCGTACACGCCCTTGTAGGTGCCGGTGTAGGAGCCCGAGCCGTACCCGGTCTGCATCTCCGTGCCGATCATGGTGGGCATCGCCACCGGCACGAACTCGACGTGGTCAGCCCACGTGCCTCCAGCTCCATCGGATCCGCGAAGATGATCGTTCAGCGCCGCCATCAGCTGGCCGTACTGCCAGGTCAGGTTCGGATCCCACTGCACGGGCACGAACATCTCGCCTGGGTGCCGCACGTTGGCCGGCTCGTTCGAGATCAGGTCGAGGTAGCTGACCCGATGTGTGGGATCGGTGGCCATCCACAGCGGCGCGTCGGCGCCGCACATCAGGCGCACGATCAACCTGTACCCACGGGCGCGCGCGTCTGCCAGCGAGGCGTCGAGGTTGCCCCAGTTGAACACGCCCGCCGACGGCTCGACCTGGTTCCAGAACAGCATCACCGAGATCAGCCGTAGCTGCGGGTGCTGCGTCTTTTCGTCTGCACTGACGTCGGTCACGAGCCGATCGGCGACCCCGGTGGGAAACACGGCACCGGCGACGGCCGGCAGCGACGGCGCTGACGTGTTGCCAGCCGCGTCGAGTGCGACCACCCGGTAGCTCGAGCCCGCGCCGGCCTGGTCGCTGTACGTGGTGCCGGTCACGGTTGCCGCCACTGAGCCGTCGCGCAGCACCTGATACCCCGTCACGCCGCTGCCGGCGTCGCTCGCGACAGCCCACGAGACGGTGGTGGTGCCGCCGGCCGCGCCCGCGTAGACGCCGAGCGGCGTCGATGGTGGCACGGTGTCCAGAATGACCGTGACGGCCGTCGACTGGCCGGATATGTTGCCCAACTGGTCGATCGCAGACACCGTATAGCGATGGCTGCCGTCGCCGGCCGACGTGTCGACGTAGCTCGGGGTGTCCACGGTCGCGATCGCCTGACCGTCGCGCGTGACCCGGTAGGTGACCGGCCCCGGCGGGTTGTCGACCACTGCGTTCCAGGTCAGGCTGGGGGGTGCGGCCGTCGGCGACGCCGCTGCCGTAAGCGCGGTGGGTGCCGGTGGCGGCGTGACGTCGTAGTCGACGCTGGTCGTGGCCGATGGCGCGGAGGCGTTCCCGACCGCGTCCACCGCGCTCACCGTGTAGCCGTAGATTCCGCTGGTCGCCAACACGGAGTCGGTGAATGCCGGCTGGGTGACGGTGGCGACGCGGACGCCGTCCCGCATCACCTGGTATCCGGAGACGCTCGTGCCGCCGTCGGTCGAGGCCGGCCAGCTGAGCTGGGGCGGCGAGCCGGTCACGGCGGCAGCCGCCGTCGGCGCCGGTGGCACGGACGGCGCGGTGCGGTCGACGACAAGGGTCAGCACCGGCGATGCGGTTCCCAGGTTGCCCGCCCAGTCCTCGGCCCACACCGAGTAGCCGTAGCTGCCCTCAGACGTCGGAGTGGTATCGCT
This sequence comes from Gaiellales bacterium, assembly GCA_038212095.1. Taxonomy (GTDB): domain Bacteria; phylum Actinomycetota; class Thermoleophilia; order Gaiellales; family JAICJC01; genus JAICYJ01. The sequence continues at coordinate 42,083 of JBBQUW010000007.1, forward strand.
GAACGACGAGCCTGTGGTCGAGCCGATCACCGAACCGTTGCGGCTGATGTCGTAGCGACGAAGCCCCGATCCGCCGGCGTCGCTCACCGCTGCCCAGCTGATCAGTGGCGAGCCGGCGGTGGACGAGCCGCTCAGCGGGCCGATCGCGGCCGGCGCCGCGATGTCGTAGACCACTGTTGCCGGCGAGGACGCCGCCGACAGCTTGCTGGGAAGCCGCAGCGTCTTGACGGTGTACACGTACGATCCGCTGGTCTTCAGCCCGGTATCGGTGTATGTGGTCGCGGTGGTGCTGCCGATCAGGCTACCGCCGCGGTATACCCGATACCCGCCGCTGGCGTCCGCCACCGCATTCCAGCGCAGCACCGGGGCCAGCCTGGTGGGCGTCGTTGCGGTCAACCCGGTCGGAGCGGGTGGGGTGGTGGCACCGTACGCGGTCACGGCCGAGAGCGCCGTCACGATCAGCGCCACGACGATCACGCGCCCACGTTTGCGTGCCCCAGCGACGATGTGCCTCCTTCCGGGGTGGAACAGTGCCGACCGTACCACCTAGCTGAATTGGTATCAACTGTGACATGGGTCAGGCGGGTCCCTGGGCACACGGATCGACCGAGGCGAACACGAACGCCAGCACGGCCAGGAACGCGACCGCCACCAGCGCCGTCAGCACCAGCCGGCGCGCCAGCGGCACCTGCGGCGAGCGTTGCGCCACCGATCGGGACGCCACCGCGATCACCGTCACGCTGACGATTGCGGCCGAGACGAAGCACTCGCTCTCCCATGTGGACGGGTCGGGAAGCGATGCGATCATCGACGCAACTATCGCATGCCGGCGTTGCCAAACGGTGGGATGGACTGTGAGACAGTATGTGTCGTGACCAGCTCGCCGTTGTCCGATGCCGCCCGGTTCGACCGTTTCTTCGATCTGCTGTGGGGCGTCATGAGCACGCGCTGCCTGTTCGTTGCGGCCGACCTCGGCATCGCCGACCAACTGGTAGACGGCCCGCGGCCACTGGAGGATGTGGCTCGTGCCGTCGGCGCGGACGCCGATGCGCTGGCACGGATCGTGCGGGCGCTGGTGGCGATGGACGTGTTCACCGCGCCCACACCCGGTGTTGTGGCGCTGGCGCCGATCGGCGAGCTGCTGGTGGACGACGGCCCGGGGTCGCTGCGCCAGCTGGCGCTCTTTTGGGGCGGTGAGGTCTATGAGACCTGGGGCGAGCTGTCGTACTCAGCTCGCACCGGTCGGCCGGCGTTCGACCACATCCACGGCGAGGGGCACTTCGAGTGGCTCTCGCACCACCCCGAGCGGGCGCGAGTGTTCGATCGCGCGATGGCGGGCGGCGCGGCGGCGCGCATCCCGCCGCTGCTGGCCCGCGACTGGTCGCAGGTGGGGCGGGTGGTGGACGTGGGTGGTGGCGATGGGACGATCCTGCGTGCGCTGCTGGCGGACAACCTGCACCTGCGCGGAACGCTGTTCGACCTTCCTCACGTGGCGACAGCCGCGGCCAGTCGGATCGCCGACGGTGGCCTCGCCGATCGCTGCCAGATCGTGCCCGGCAGCTTCTTCGATAGCGTTCCGCACGACGGCGACGTCTACCTGCTGTTGCAGATCCTGCACGACTGGGATGACCAGGACGCGCTACGCATCCTGCACAGCGTGCGGGCCGCGATCCCGGCCCACGGCGTTCTTCTGCTGGTCGAGCTGATCGTCCCCGACCACGACCGCCCGCATCCGGCGAAGCTGCTCGACCTGCAGATGCTGGTGCTGCTGGGAGGGCGCGAGCGAACGCTCGCGGAGTGGCGAGCGCTGCTGGCTGCGGCTGGATTCGCGCTGGGCGAGATCACGCATGGCCCTCGCTCCAGCGTGATCGAGGCGCTGCCGGTCGCCCGGGCGTAGCAGCCGCAAACGTGCGAACATACGTTCGTGACTTCACACGGTCATGCGTATGGGCAGTTCCGCCGCGCGTTGCGCACCGGCAACTCGCAGCTGGCCGAGGATGCCGCCCGCGAGCTGCCCATGCTGGGCCTGGCCGACGCCCTTGAGCTGTGCCTGCTGTACCGCGGTGATGCGGAGCGGTATGAGCGGGCAGCCGCGCGCTGGATCGCCAAGCTGATTGCCGAGCATCCTGGAACGCGGCTGGATGAGCTGGAGCTGATCGCGGCCGCGCTGCGCGGACTGGCCGGTCGCGGCGCCGGCCAGGCGGCTGCGGCGTTGGAGGCGAAGCTGCGGCTGAGTGGGATGTGCGACGTCGCGGCGAGGCTGGCGGAGGGCGGCCAGCTCGGTGCAGGCCGCCCACCGCCTCGGCGCGGATAAGGATCTAGAAACGAATGCGGTCGACCAGCCGGCCCCACGGCGCGCGCGGGTCGAGGACAGCCGCCGCCAGCGCGATCTTGAGCAGGTCGCCCACCACGAACACGGTCAGGCCGTAGTGGATCGTCCAGCTCCAGTCGACCGGCAGCGAGTGCTTCAGCCAGACGAGTCCGAACGCATACAGCGCGACACTGCCCAGCAGCATCGCCGGTACGGTCACGAACCAGCGCGAGCCAAGTGCCTCGCGGGTCGCTCCCACCACGTACCCCGCCAGCACGAAGCCGACCAGGTAGCCGCCCGACGCACCACTCAGCACCGTCCAGCCGTGTGCACCACCGGAGTAGAACGGCAGGTACAGGCCCATCAGCACGTACAGGCCCATCGCCAGCAGTCCGCGCCGCGCGCCGAGATACGCCGAGCCACCCAGCACGACCATCGTCTGCAAGGTCTGTGGCACGGGGGTGCCGGGAATGCTGATCTCGTACTGGGCTGCCAGAGCCGTCAGAAGGACGACTGCCGCGACTGCCACCGCGCTGGTGAGCGCCTCTGTTCGGTCGATCGCGATCGCGCGCTGCTGCATCTGTACCCTCCGGGGCTATGGATCGATGAGAACGGGTATTCGACGGCGCCTGCGGTCGCGAAGTTGCGGGATACAGTGCCACCGTGGATGCCACCGAGCTTACCGAAGCGCTGCTGACCCGGGCGGCGGCAGCGGGCATCGATGCGTGTGGCGTGTGCCGAGCAGAGCCGTACCGGCGAGCGGAGCAGGCGATCGGCGAGCGGTCGGCGCTCGGCCTGTTCGCCGACATGGGCTTCACGATGCGGCGCCCCGATCGCTCCTGCCACCCCGAACTCGCGTTGCGTGACGCCCGCTCGGTGATCGCGGTGGCACAGAGCTACGCGCGGCCGCAGCCCGAGAAGCCCGATGACGAGCCGCGCGGGCGCATGCCCCGCTACGCCCGCCGCGACGAGTACGCGGTGCTGCGCGACCGGCTGCGCGACCTGGGCGCCTGGCTGCGCGAGGTGGTGCCCGGCAGCCGGTTCGTGGTGCACGTCGACAGCAACGGCCACGTCGACCGCGAGGCGGCGGCGCGGGCCGGCATCGCCGTGTTCGGCAAAAACACGCTTGCGATCACGCGCCGGCACGGCTCCTGGGTGGTGCTGGGCGCGCTGATCACCGACGCCGAGCTGGCGCCCACCCACGACTCGCCGGAGCAGCCGGCCTGGGACGCGTGCGGCGAGTGCCGCGCCTGCATCGATGCCTGCCCGACGGGAGCGATTGTGGACGACGGCGTGCTCGATGCGCGCAGCTGCCTCTCGTACCTCTCGCAGTCACGCCTGGCGCAGCTGCCGCACGCGGCGGCGTTCGAGGATCGTGTCTACGGCTGCGACATCTGCCAGGACGTCTGTCCATGGAACCGGGGGCCGGAGCTGCGCGCCTCTGGGCTGGAAGGCGACGCGGTGGACGAGGTGTATCCGCCGCTGGAGGGCTGGGTCTCGGCCGATCCCGAGCAGCTGGCGGAGCGCTACCGGCGGCTCTACCTGCCCGACTTGGACGGCCGCTTCCTTCAGCGCAACGCGCGGGTCGCGCTGGCCAACCTCAGCGGCGGGTCGTCGCCGGGCTGAAGCTGCGCAGCAGTCGCTCGGCCGCCTCGCGCACGCTCTCGCGTACGTGCGGCGGGTCGAGCACCTCGGCCTGGCCGCGGCTCTTGAGGATCTCTGGCACCAGCCAGCTGAGGGAGCCGTAGCTGACCGAGGCCAGCGCCGATCCATCCTTGAGCATCGCCACGTCGCGCCGGCCCTCGCGCTCGTAGCGGGCCCGCAGCGGCGAGAACAGCACGCGGGCCGTGCCGACCTCGCCGCCCAGCCGTGGGTCGAGGTCGCTCATGTCCTCGCGTGGGACGTAGACTTCGTCCAGTAGCTCGGTGTCGCGCACGTAGGAGACCTTGAACGTGCGGCGGCCGCCCTTGGTGCGATCGAAGGCCTCGACGTACCAGCCGCGCTCGTCGCGACGCAGCAGGTAGGGCTCGATCTCTCGCTGCGAGAACTCGTTGCTGGAGCGCGAGTGGTAGCCGATCCGCACCAACCGCCGCTGCCGCACGCCCTCGTTGAGCGTTGTCACGGCCGACTCCTCACCGCCGGCGTCCTGCGGCTCGGGCGTGTCGGCGAGGGTGTACTGGCCAAACGAGCCGGCGATCTTTTCGCGCACGGTCTGCAGCGAGCTGTGGCCCTCGGCTGCGATCACCGGCGCGACCACGTCCAGTGCCCGCAGCAGCGCCTTCGCCTCGAGCGGCGAGAGGCGGGCCGGGCGGCGGAAGGTGTCGCCATACAGCTCCTTGTCGACCAGCACCGATCCGTTCTCCGTCGAGCAGTAGACCGCGTAGCAGCCGCCGCCGAAGTTGACCAGGTTGAGCAGATCGAGATGCTCCTGGAGCTCCTGTTGGGAGAGGTGGAACCGGCTTCGCAGGTCGGAGGTGGCGACGGTCGCCGACGGCTGGTCGCCGCAGCGCTCCAGCAGAAACGCCAGCAGGGCCTGCAGTAGGGCAAACCGCTCGGGCGCGACGGGGCCCTGCGAGCGGGTGGCTGCCGGGCCGGGCTCGGCCGGGGCGCTGGCGCGGGCGTCGACCGCGGCCGGATCGCTGGGCGGGCCCTCGTGCAGTTTGATGATGCGGGCCAGATCGTCGCGCACCAGCTGCACCAGCTGCTCGGGCTCGACCGGGCGCATGCGGCCGTTCAGCTGCAGCACCGCCTGCGACAGCGCCTCGAGGCTGGAGTACTCGGTGGTCAACGACGCCGTACCGTTCTCATGCTCGTCGAAGCCGCCGCGCCCACCGTACAGTCGGTTGACCAGCCAGGTGTCATCGGCCGAGACGGCCAGCTGGGCGCTGCCCAGCGGCTCGGGAGCCAGCTGCCAGGCGAGCCGGTCACGGTACTCGGTGACGTTGAACTCGGGCGGGATGCGGAAGTCCCGTTCGCGCCGGGTGGCGAACTTGATCTCGCCGCGCATACGCGAGATGCGGAACGTCTTTCGCGCCTCGGCCGGCTCCTCGACCTCCTGGTCGTCCCCGATCACGTACCAGACGCCGTTGAGCTCGAACAGCCCGTAGGGATTAATGGTGCGCTCCGCGGTCGTGTCGCTGCGGGCGGTCCAGTAGGTGAAGCGCGCGGTTCGCTGCTTGCTGATCGCCTGTTCGAGCTTCGCCAGCCGCTGGGCGATCTCGGGCGTGTAGACACTGCCCAGCAGCTCGATCGATGCCGTCTTGGGCCCCGGGTCGATCTGGTGCTGCGCGCGGCCGAGCGCGAGGTTTTGCAGCGCGAGTCGCAGCGGCTCGGCGTAGGCGAACTGGCCTTCGAGCAGGTAGAAGCTGGTCTGGAGCGCCGCCAGCTCGTCGTCGGTGAGGTTGATCGGGGGTAGAAAGTAGTGCTCCTGCCGCAGGTTGTACAGCTCCTCCCCGGTGAACTCGTCGCGTCCGGAGGTGATCGGCACGCCCAGTCCCTGCAGCTCCGAGCGGTCGGCGTAGTAGCGGCGGGCGAACGCCTCGTCACCCATGTTCGCGTAGCCCTCGACGTTGTTCTTGACGTCGCGGGCGGTGACCGGCCGCTGTTCCGCCATCAGGTAGGCGACGAGCGAGAGCTGGCGGATGAGCTTGTCGGAATCGTGGGTCAAGGCAGGAGTGCAGTCTACCGGGGTGCGACTGTCCCGGTTCCACGCTCGGTCACGATTGTGCGCCGAGACGCAGGCAGCCGCCGTGGCTATGCTCGCGGGCGTGCTGGCGCACCTCGATCTGGATGCTTTCTTCGCGGCGGTGGAGCTGCACCGGCGTCCCGAGCTGCGCGGCCGGCCGCTGGTGGTGGGTGGCGATCCACACAGCCGCGGGGTGGTCGCGACGGCGAGCTATGAGGCGCGCAAGTACGGCATCCGCTCGGCGATGAGCTGTTCCGAGGCGCTGCGTCGGTGCCCCGATGCGGTGTTCGTTCGGCCCGACCACCGCACGTACCGCGAGTGGGCGCGGCGGGTGTGGGAGGTGGTGCGGGCACAGGCGCCGGTGGTGGAGCAGATCGGCATCGATGAGGGGTATCTGGTGCTGGGAGAGGGCGATCCCGAGCAGCAGGTGGCGGTGGTGCAGCAGGCGATCCGAGACCAGGTGCGGCTGTCCGCCTCGCTGGGCGTCGCCACCTGCAAGGTGGTGTGCAAGATCGCGTCGGACATGCGCAAGCCGGGCGGCATCATGTATGTGCCGGCGGGAGAGGAGGCGGAGTTCCTGGCTCCGCTGGAGGTGCGGCGGCTGCCGGGGGTGGGGCCGAAGGGAGAGCTGAGGCTGGCGGCACTCGAGATCACCACCGTTGGCGGGCTGGCGGTGCTGGATGACGGGCGGCTCTCGCAGCTGCTACCGGGTCGGGGCTGGCGGGAGCTGCGCGATCGGGCGCGCGGCATCGATCCGCGGATGGTGTCGGCGGAGCCGGGGGAGGCGGTCTCGATCTCGAGCGAGGAGACGTTCGACGTCGACATCGCCGATCGCGAGGAGCTGCGGGCGCGGGTGCGCTCGATGGCGGAGCCGCTGGCCGAGTCGCTCCGGACGCGCGGCCGTACCGCCCGTACGGTCACCGCCAAGCTGCGCTATCCCGACTTCTCAATCGTGACGCGGTCGCACTCTCTGGCGGTTGGCACCGACGACGGCGCCCAGATCGGCGAGCTGGCGTGCATGCTGCTCGACCGCGCGCTGGATCAGCGCCCGAGCGCGTTACGCCTGGTCGGCGTCGGAGTGAGCGGGTTCCAGTACCACCAGCAGCTGACACTGGGACTGTAAACAACCCGTCACGCCACGGTCACACCCCCGCCGGAGGGGTCTGACCCCTGATACGGGGTCAGACCGAGGATTGGCTCACCGCTGTGACGTGCGCGAGCGCGGCGGTGGATGCCGCCACGATCGGCGCGCAGAGGTGTCACGCCCCCGCCGGAGGGGTCTGACCCCTGATACGGGGTCAGACGGAGGATTGGCTCACGACCGTGACGCCGTGGCGCGGGCCACGGCAGCCCGCCGATCGTCAGGCTGCGACGGGCTTGCGCTCTTCGAGGTGCTGGTGCGAGGGGCAGTACTCGCGCTCGGGAAGCGGCGTGCGCTGGCACGGCTTGCCCTTGCGGGTCGTCGCTTTGCAGCTCGCAACTCCCTCGCCGCTGCGCTCGATCTCCTCGAGGATGTAGCTGACCGCCTGGCCGATGTGCCGGTCGATCGAGCTGAACACGCGAGCCTGGCTCGAGATCGAGAACAGGTGGCGGATCTCCTGGAACAGGCTCTGGCTGGGCTTCGCGAAGTAGTGGGGGTCGCGCGCCAGGCGCTCGATTGTGGCCTCGCACGACTGCAGCACGCGCCGCTTACCCTCCGGAATCGATACCGTCTCGGGGTGCGGATCGACCAGGTCCTTGATCTCGACGAAAATCGCGCGGCTGAATCGGTACATGGACGCTCCTCAGACTGTTACAAGGTCGGGGACGGCTCGTGATCATTATGACGCTTTCAGGATTGATTTCGCGACCCCGAATGTTAAGTACCTGTTAATATCGCCCATATTTACGGCGATTCCCAGATTCCACCGCCGGATTATTCAACGAGCGAGGTGTCACAATCGATGGCGTTGACGTGTTACATGCACGAGCAATTCGCGCAGCACGACCCGGGCCACGGGCATCCCGAGCGACCGCAGCGCTACGCCGCGGTGGTGGCCGCCGTGTCGGCAACCGGATCGCCCGTCGCCGAGGCGCCGCCGGCAACGCGTGAGGCTCTCGAGCGGGTGCATGCGCCCGCCTACCTCGACCATTTGGAGCGGTTCTGTGCCGCGGGCGGCGGCGCAATGGACGCCGATACCGTGGTCGGTGAGATCAGCTGGTCGGCCGCCCTGCGGGGGGCCGGCGGCGCGATTGCCGCCGTCGACGAGGTCGCTCAGGGAGCGGCTGGCGCGTTCAGCTTTGGCAGGCCACCAGGTCATCACGCCGAGGCGGCGCGGGCGATGGGCTTCTGCATCGTCAACAGCGCGGCCGTGGCCGCGGCGCACGCCCGCGAACAGCTGGGGATGGATCGCGTGGCGGTGCTCGACTGGGACGCCCACCACGGCAACGGCACGCAGGCGATCTTCTACGACGATCCCGACGTGCTCTACCTCTCGCTGCACCAGCATCCCTTCTATCCAGGCAGCGGCGCGGAATCCGAGCGCGGGGCCGGAGCGGGCGAGGGAGCTACCGTCAACATGCCGCTGCCCGCCGGCAGCTCGGAGCAGGACTACCTCGACGTGTTCGACGAGCACGCGATCGGCGCTCTGCGGCGCTTCCGTCCGCAGCTGCTGATCGTCTCGGCGGGGTTCGATGCGCACCGCGACGATCCCCTCTGCGACCTGAACCTGACGGCGCGATCGTTCGCGACCATGGCGTCGCGCCTCCAGCAGGAGTGCGGCGGCGTCGCGTACGTCCTGGAGGGCGGATACGACCTGATGGCGCTCGAGATGAGCGTCACCTCGGTACTTGAGGCTGTCAGCGCGTAGGCGGCCCCCCGGCGCCCTCGTCAGCTCAGATTGATCACGATCATCCGCGGCTCGGTCATCTCTGCGACCGCGAACTTCGGCCCCTCGCGGGTGTTGCCGGACTCCTTGACGCCGCCGTAGGGCATCTGGTCGGCGCGGAAGGTCGGCGCCTCGTTGAGGGTCACGCCGCCGAACTCGAGCTCGCGCGCAGCGCGCATCGCTTTGGTGATGTCCTGCGTGAAGACACCGGCCTGCAGGCCGTACTCGGTGCCGTTCGCCTTCTCGATCGCCTCGTCCAGCCCTGAGACGCGGGCGACCGCGACCACCGGCCCGAACACCTCGTGGCAGGCCACCGCCATGTCCAGCGAGACCTCGTCCAGCAGCGCCGGGCGCAGCACCCCGTCATCGCCGACCACGCCTCCGACCAGCAGCTTCGCTCCGCCGGCAACCGCCTCGTTCACCCAGCCGGCGATCCGGTCGCGGTTCTCGTCGTCGATCACGGGGCCGACCTGCGTCTCGGGATCGAGCGGATCGCCGACTTTGAGCGCCTCGACCTTGGGAACCAGCTTCTCGATCAGCGCATCGTGAGCGGCGTCCTCGACGTACACCCGCTGCACCGAGATGCAGCTCTGACCCGCGAAGGCGTAGCCGTTGGCGGCGATCGCGGTGGCCGCCTTCTCGAGGTCGGCGTCGGCGAGCACGATCACCGGCGTCGAGTTGCCCAGCTCCAGCGAAACCTTCTTCTTGTGGGCGCGCTGGCGGATGCCCCAACCGACTTGCGACGAGCCGGTGAACGTGATCATCTTGACCCGCTCGTCGTCGGTGATGACATCGCCGATCTCGCTCGACTTGCCGACGATCACGTTCAGCCAGCCGGCCGGTTGGCCGGCGTCGGCGAACGCCTGCGCCAGCAGCAGTGCCGAGAGCGGCGTGGCGGTAGCGGGCTTCAGCACCACGGCACAGCCGGCCGCGAAACCGGGGCCGACCTTGTGGCAGACCAGGTTGAGCGGGAAGTTGAAGGGCGAGATCGCGGCCACGATGCCGATCGGTAGCCGCAGGATCAGACCGGCCTTGCCTTCACCGGCCGGATGCGCATCCATCGGCACCGTCTCCCCCGTGAGACGGCGTGCCTCGAGCGCCGAGAAGGTGATCGTCTGCACCGCTCTGTCGACCTCGACGCCCGCGGTTGTGATCGGCTTGCCGGCCTCCATCGCGATCGTGCGCGCGAACTCGTCGCGGCGCTCGTGCAGCAGCTCGGCGACGCGGTCGAGGATGGCGGCGCGGCGATGGGCGGGCAGCGGGCTTCTCATCGCGACCTCAGCTGCATCGATCGCGCGGCGCGCGTCGTCGCCGCCGCCAAAGGCGACTCGCCCCACAACGCTGCCGTCGTACGGCGACGTGACGTCGATCTGCTGGCCGGTCTCGTACCACTCGCCGCCCACCAGCAGCTTCTGAATGGTCTCTGTCATCGCCATTTCAGACTCCCTCTCCAACCTTCACCAGGTCGGCCAGATTCATCGAAAACTTTGCGTTTTCCCGGTAATCGATCGGTATTTCCACCACGGATGGGATGTCCAGCTCGAGCGCCCGCTGCAGCGTGGGGGTGACCTCATCTGCCGATCCCACACGCATGCCGGCGATCCCGAACGACTCCGCCAATCCGACCAGGTCTGGGTTGGTGAACTTGGTGCCGGCAAGGTGGCCGAACTTGCGCTGCTGATGCACCTCGATCACACCGTAGGCGCTGTCCGACCAGACGATGTTGACGATCGCCAGACCCAGGCGTTTGGCCGTCTCCAGCTCTTGGACGTTCATCAGGAAGCCACCGTCGCCCGAGATCGTGACCACGCGGCGATCCTTTGGCAACACCATCCGCGCCGCGACCGCCGCCGGCACTGCGAAGCCCATGGCCGCGGCTCCGTTCGAGATCAGCACGGTGTTGGGCTCATGCGCCGGCCAGAGACGCGAGATCCACAGCTTGTGGGCGCCGACGTCCGAGATCAGCAGGTCGTTCGGCCGCATCAGCGCGCGCAGGTCGCGCAGCACGCGCTGGGGTTTGACCGGGAAGCCATCGTCGGAGTGCGACTCGAGCGCGTCGCGGATCATCTGGTTGTAGGCCGGCGTGACCACCCGCGCCGGAGGCTTGTCCGAGACGAGGTTGCCGAGGTGGGTGAGGATGTGCGAGATATCGCCGGTCAGCTCGACGTCGGGCACATAGTGCGCGTCGATCTCGGCGGCGACGGTGTCGACGCAGATCACCCGCCGGCCGCGCTTGGGGTTCCAGTTCACCGGCGACCACTCGACCAGGTCGTAGCCGACGCACAGCACCAGGTCGGCTTGCCCCATGAACCCCTTTGGGTAGTCCTGCGCCCGAAGCCCTGCGGTGAACAGCGTGTGGGGGTCGTCGGCGTCGACCACACCCTTGCCCATGAATGTGGTGATTACGTTCAGCCCGGTCTGGTGGACGAAGCGGCGCAGCGCGGCGGAGGCGTGCTGTCGCGCGACGCCGTTCCCGGCCAGGATCACGGGCCGCTCGGCTGCCTGCAGCAGCTCGGCGGCGCGGTGCAGCTCGGCGGCGACCGGCTCCACCAATGCGGGCGGGCGGCGCGGCACCGGATCGCCTTCAAGCGGCGTCTCCATCACGTCGGCCGGCAGCTCGAGGTGGGTGGCGCCGGGCTTCTCCTGCTCGGCCAGCGCGAACGCCTTGCGCACCGCTTCGGGGATGATCGAGGGGTCGTGGACGCGGGCGTTCCACTTGGTCACCGGCTTCATCATCCGCACCACGTCGATGTACTGGTGGCTCTCCTTGTGCATCTCTGACAGGTCGGTCTGTCCGGTCAGAGCGACCACCGGGGCGCGGTCGAGGAAGGCGTCCGCCATGCCGGTGACAAGGTTGGTGGCGCCGGGACCGAGCGTTCCCAGGCAGACGCCGGCCCGGCCCGTCAGGCGGCCGTACGCGTCGGCCATGAAGGCGCCGCCCTGCTCGTGGCGCACGGGTACGAACTCGATCGTGCTCGAGCTATCGAGCGCCTCGTTGAGGTCGAGCGTCTCCTCGCCGGGGATGCCGAACACGTGACGCACGCCCTCGTTCTCGAGGCATCTCACGAACAGTTCTGCTGCGCTTCCCATACGAGGGGCAAGTGTATCGGCGACGGCGTTTCGGTGGCGTAGCGGGCTGATCCGACGGTGCAATCCGTAGTTTCTCCGCAGTGGTTGCACGCTTCTCCCGATTCACCCACCGGGCGTCTGAACGAGACTGAATATTGACCGACAGATTCACGAACAAACCGGAGGTGCATCATGTTCAACACGATTCTTCTCGCTCTCGACGGCTCTGAGGCCGCAGAGCGCGCGATTCCGCTGGCCGAGGATCTCGCCCGCCATGACGGCGGACGGATCATCGTCGGGCATGTGCGGGAGCTTCTCGCCGGCAGAGGCGGCGGACACACCCTGCACGCCAACGAGGACGAGCTTGAGGCAAGCGTCCGCGAACACGCCGCGAAGCTGGCGGCGAGCGGCATCGACACCACGGTCGAGATCGCGACCTCGGTGATGGGTGGGCCGGCCCACGCGCTGGCGGACATGGCCGAGCGTGAGCACGCCGACGTGATCGTGGCGGGCACGCGCGGACACGCGCCTGTCGCCGGTCTCCTGCTGGGCAGCGTGACGCAGCGGTTGCTGCACGTCGCGCCCTGTCCGGTGCTTGTGATGCCGGCCGTTGCCAAGATGGCCGATACGACCGTCTCCCGCTAGCACACGCGAGAACCGACGCCCGACCCCGACCGCTTCCGGGGCCGGGCGTCGCTATGTCTGCGCGTTAGTCGGTGGCCGGCGAAGGCGCGGCTACCAGAGCGTCCAGCACTTGTCAGCGGACGAGCCGGCCAACGTCCGCATCTCGATGTTCAACTCGCCGTCGAGGATCGCGTCGTAGGGCATGCGCGCCGATCCGGTGACTGTGAAGATGCCAAGGCCGTCCCTGGTCTGATCCGCCGACGGCGGGTAGTTACCTGGCGGAGGGCCTTGCCAGTACATCATCGGCATTACGCCGGGCCCGTCGACTGTGGCGCGGTACTTCTCGGCGTACCCGCTTGCGTTGCTGCGGCCATAGCGGTTCGGCCACAGCGCATCGCAGAACCCGCCGTCGCTGGGCCGGTGCACCAGGAAGCTGTTCTCGCGCCGCCAGCCCGCGCCCCACTTCGGCGGGTTGAAGCCGTCCACGTACACCAGCCGGCCGTAGCTGTCGGTGGGCGCACCGAACGAGTTGGACGAGAAGCCGTAGGTGCCGACGCCCTTGTAGGTGACGCGGCCGTACAACTCGTCCAGCTTGCCGCTCGTCCAGCCCCACTTGAGCCAGAACTCCGGCAGCACTCCCTTCCAGTGCGAGACGTGCAGCTCGTAGGCACCTTGGCCGGCGGTCCTGCAGCAGGGCCATCCACCGTTCGGCATCAGCCGCCGCCAGCGCTGCAACGCCCAGTGCGAGCCGTCTGGCATGGTGCAGGCCGTGACCACCCACGTCAGGCCGCTGCCGGTCCAGGGTGTGCAGACGTTCTTGACCGTTCGCCAGTAGCCGTTGCCGAAGCTGCCCGAGCCACCCGAGTAGTCGAAGTGAAATGCGACCTGGCTCTGCGGATGCGCGGCGTCAGGCGGCTTGGCGTTCACGGCTCCCCACCACAGCGTGTGGTGGACGGTGCCGTTGGCCGTGTATGAGACCAGCGCACGGTTGTAGCGGTCGACCTTGAGAGTGATCTGCTTGGCGTCGCGAACCACCAGTGCGCTCGCCCCGGCGGTAGCGGGAGCGATCAGTCCGGCCGCGACCAGCGAGAGCAGGAGCGGCAGCATGACGACGCGACGCATGAGGGGAGTATCGGCGTTGTCGCCGCGCATCGCCACCCCGCGACCGGGGGAGCTTGTGACGCCGGTGTAACGGCGGACGTCTTGTTCCGTGACGGGGCCGGAAGGCAGGCTGGGCGTGTCACCAACAAGCCTGAGGAGGCTACGCATGTCACATCGGATCGCGGCGGCGATGATCGCCACCACACATCGTCACGTCACCCGCGCACGCCGCTCGCTGGGTGCTGAGGATGGCCAGGGCACGGTCGAGTACGCCGGCCTGGCGATGGCGATCGGCGTCCTGCTGCTGGCCGTCGGCTCGTACCTGGGCGGCAAGGATCACGGGATCGGCTCGGTTGTCACGAGCGCGATCAAGAACGCCGTCGAGCAGGCGGCGGGTGGAGGCGGGAAGTAGGGCCGGTCAGTGAGCCGGTCTTGACGGGTGGCGGCGGTGGAGACGCCGCCGCCACCCCCGCTTTCTGGATGCGATGGGGATACAGTCGCCCTCATGACTGATGACGAGCGCGCGGATGCGAAGGTGCTCACTGTCGTCGGGGGCGTCGGGTGGCGACCGCGGTGTAGAGGAGCGATTGATGAAACCGACGATTGAGCATATGGGGGCCGCGACCGATGAGGTTCGGCAGCTCATCGCCGAGCTGGACATGGCGCTCGCGGGCAACTACCTGCCGGAGCAGCATCATGCGGTGTCGCTCGAGCAGCTCTTCGGCGGGGACGTGAGGTTCTTCGTCGCACGAGTTGACGGCGTTGCCGTCGGCTGCGGCGGCGTGGCCTTCTACGACGGTTTCGCCGAAGTCAAGCGGATGTATACGCGGCCGACGGCTCGGCGGATGGGTGTAGCGGCGGGCGTCCTGCGGCGTCTGGAACACGAAGCCAGGACGGCGGGGTACTCGATTCTCCGGCTCGAGACCGGCAGGTATCAGGCAGAGGCCATTGCCTTCTATCTGCGCGAGGGCTTTGAGCGATGCGATGCCTTCGGCGACTATGCAAGCATGACCCCGCGCTCGATCGAGACGAGCGTCTTCTGCCAGAAGACGATCTGAGAAGCGATCGAGGTCGCCCGCTGGCCGCCGCACTCCGGCCGTGGGTTCGGTCAACCGCCATACTCGTACGCCGGTCTGGCGGTGGCGATCGGCGTCCTCCTGTTGGCCGTCGGCTCGTACCTGGGCGGCAAGGGTCACGGAATCGGCTCGGTTGTCACGAGCTCGATCAAGAACGCCGTCGAGCAGGCGGCGTCTGGTCAACGCTCGGCGATCACGCAGATGCCGCGCCGCCCGTCGAAGCTGCGTGTCTCGTGCCTGGCATGGCTAAAGCCGGCCTCGATCAACCGCGCCGCCGTCTCCTCGCCGGTCGAGCGGTTGAACACCCCGGTCTGCTCGAACAGGCGGCCGGTCATGTCGTCACGGTGGCCCAGGAACACCGCCAGCCGGCCGCCCGGTCGCAGCACGCGGCGCCACTCGCGGAACGCCGCCACCGGCTCGTCCAGGAAGTAGATGACGTTCACGGCCAGTGCCCTGTCGACCGTCTCGTCCGGCAGTGGCAGACGATCGGCCGAGCCCAGCAGCAGCTCGACGCGACCGTCGCGAATCGCCGCCGCGTTGCGCCGGCGGGCGCGGGCGAGCATCGTCGGCGAGTGGTCGACGCCGATCACCCGCCCGCCGCTCGCGATCGACGCAGCTGCGTGCACGGCCTCTCCCGGCCCAAAGCCGATCTCGAGCACGGTGTCGTCCCGACCCACCGCCAGCAACTCCAGCACGAACGCGTTCTCGGCCGCGTTCCAACGTGCGAGCTTGCGCCCGATCACCCTGCCGTACAGCCCGCTCGGCCGCCGCAGCTGCTCCGCCAGGCGCTGCGGGCCGCGCATCAGCGTGGCTCGACCGGGAACTGCATCTTCGCCAGCACGTCCCACCGGGCGATGTGCCCGTCCTTGACCTCGCAGCTGATCGAGATCACCTCGATCCGGGTGATGCCGCGAACCGATCGCGATGCCGCGGACAGCGCTTCGCGCACCGCATCGTCCGAGCTCTCTGCCGAGCTGCCGATCACTTCGATCACCTTCGTCACGCCCACGATGTCGTCCTCCGCCCGTCGCTTCCCTGATACCGTTGCCCTCGATCTCGCGGGGGGAGGATAGCGATGCGGGTACTGATCATGCAGGATGTCTCGCCGACCGGGCTGGCCGAGCTGAGCGACCACGAGCTGGTGCGTGGATCTGATCCCGAAGGCTGCGATGCCGCCGTCTGCTACCTCGTCGACCTCATCGACGAGCAGTTCCTGGCCACACCAGGGCTGCGCGCACTGGCCACCGTGTCGGTCGGTCTCGACCACGTCGACCTCGTTGCCGCCGAGCGGTTCGGCATTCCGATCGCGTACACCCCGGACGTTCTCACCGAGGCAACCGCCGATCTCACCTTCGCGCTGATGCTGGGCGCCGCCCGCCGCATGGGGGAGGCAGAGCGGTACCTGCGCGCCGGGCGCTGGACGGAGTGGAGCTTCGATCTGCTGCTCGGCACCGACGTGCACGGAAAAACGCTTGGCATCGTCGGCCCGGGACGCATCGGGCGGGCGGTCGCGCGCCGTGCCGAGGGCTTCGGCATGCGAGTGTTATTCGCCGGCCGTGATCGGGAAGAGCTGGACCGCGTGCTGGCCGAATCTGACTTCGTGGCGGTGACGGTGCCTCTGTCCGACGCCACCCGCCACCTGATAGGCGCGCCGGAGCTTGCCCGCATGAAGCCGGGCTCGATCTTGGTCAACGCGAGCCGCGGCGCGGTGGTGGACGAGCAGGCGCTGGCCGGCGCGCTGCGCTCCAAGCATCTGGCCGCCGCCGGCCTGGACGTGTTCGAGAACGAGCCGCAGGTGCACCCCTCCCTGCTGGCGTGTGAGACGGCGCTGTTGGTGCCCCACATCGGCTCGGCTACCAGCGAGACGCGCGAAGGGATGGCGCGGCTCGCCTGCCGCGGTCTGGCCCAGATACTGCGCGGTGAGCGCCCCCCCAACCTGGCGAATCCGCAGGTGTGGCCGATCGTGGCGGAGGCTCGCTGATGGCTCGCCGAGCGGTCACGGTCGACGTCACCCGGCTCGGCCCCTACTCGCCGGCGATCATCGCCGAGGGCCGGTTCGTGTTCGTTTCGGGGCAGGGTCCGCTGCGGGACGGTCGGTACGATCCCGGCAGCGGCGTGGGTGACGAGACGCGGCTGGCGCTCGAGAACCTGCTCACGATCCTGGCGGCGGCCGACTGCAGCGCCGCCGATGTCGTGCGCTGCGGCGTGTTCCTGGTGGACATCGGCGATTTTGACGAGATGAACGCTGCGTACGCCGCGGCCTTCCCCGATCCGGCGCCGGCGCGGACGACCGTCCAGGTGGCGGCGCTGCCTGCCGGCATCCGGGTCGAGATCGACTGCATCGCAGTGCTGCCGGAGTAGCTCAGCCAGCCTGCGGCGGCTCGGCGGTGGGCGCGAACAGGTCGCGCACGCCGCTTCGCTTGGGCCGCTCGACGGTTACCTGCAGCGGCTGATCGAGCTTGTCGATCACGCCGTCCACGCCACCCCCGACATGCTCGACGAGCGCCGACAGGGTGGCCACGTCCTGGCGCAACGCCGCCATCCCGGTCGAGATCAGGTCGACCACCAGCTCCAAGTCCTCGATCCGGCCCAGCCGCTCGGCCAGCAGGTCGCGGTTGACCTGATCGACCTGGCGCGAGAGGCCGCGAAGCAGCTCGCGCAGTTCGTCCGCCCGGCGCCCGTCGGAGTGGCTGCTCATGGCCCGCTCGACCGCCCGCTCGACGTGCTCGGGCAGGCTCTGTTCCAGGGAAGCCGCGGTCGAACGCAGCTCGTCGACGTGACTCTCGGCCCTGGCGAGGATCGTCCGCAGGTCGGGCATGGTCGGCCGCTCCCCGCCCAGGCCGTCCGACTCCGGCTCGTCACCACCCCGGGCGCGCGCCCGCAGCTCCTGTATTCGACGGTAGAGCTGAGCTTCGGCCTCTTGCATGGGGGTACGCCCGGCGTCCATCTCGCGACAGTCTACCGTCTCGTCCGGCTCGGTTGGTAATCTCGCGGTTGCCGTCTTTGGGAGGTCTGTCATGCACGAATACGACGACGAGGTCAGCTATACCCGGATCATCGATCCGGCCCCAAGCGGCGACGAGTTCGCGCCGCCGCCGCGCGGCGAACGGCCGGCTCTGGTGTGGCGCCCGCGGCTGGGCGAGGATCAGGCCTACCAGCTCGAAGGGCGAATCACCAAGCTCGGGCGCCATGACGAGAACCACATCGTACTGGCCGGGCCAACCGTCTCGGCACGCCATGCAACCGTGCGGATCGAGCCGATCGGCGTGGTGCTGGAGGACGAGGGCAGCCTCAACGGCACGTTCGTGAACGGCGAGCGGATCGAGCAGCGCCTGCTCGAGGAGGGCGACCGTATTCAGGTCGGCCCTCACCTGCTCGTGTTCGTGCCGGCCGCGAGCTAGAGGCCGGTGCTGGAGTGGGCTACGGGCCGCTACTCGGCGTCGAACGCCAGGGCCGACCACGACGGCACCGGCGCCAACTCCAGCAGGGGTGCTTGGTCGCTGGGCATGCGGTACGCGAAGCTGCCCGATGTCTCGTCGAACGAGACGTCCAACAGCCCCTGCTTGACGCGGTGATCCAGCCAAGCCCCGCGGAACACCAGCTTGCGCAGCCAGTAGCTGAGCGGCTCCGGGTGCATCGCGTCGAGCGCGACCTGGTGTACGCGCAGGTGGCGGCCGAGCGCCGTGTGCTCGGAGCGCACCCGGCCCGCCGAGGTCAGCTCGACCAGGTCGTCCGCCTCATCGGCGGTCAGGTCTCGCTGTGGCACCAGCTGCAGCCGGACGGCCGCGGCCACCACCCGCTGGGTGAAGTCGGTGCGCGAGAAGCCGTACCGATAGTCGAGGAACTCGACCACGAAGTCGTCGCCAGAGTGATAGTCCGCGTCCACCGAGAGGAAGAGTAACGATGCCCCGATTTCGACTCGAGCGCGGCCCGGTCGTCTGCGAGCAGGGCGTGGTGGCGGACACCGCCTGGTCACGGAGCAAAGGCCTGCTGGGGCGCAGCGGCATGGGCGAACAGGAGGGCCTGTGGATCCAGCCCACCAGCTCGATCCACATGTGGTTCATGCGATTTGCGATCGATGTGGTGTGGGCCGCCGACGACGGCCGAGTGCTCAAGCTTGTCGAGAGCATCCGGCCGTGGCGGATGTCGTTTTGCCGTGGCGCCAAGGTGGCGCTCGAGCTGCCCGTGGGCGCGATCGCGCGCAGCGGCGTACGGGTGGGGGATTACCTGGTGATCGAACGCTGATCGCCGCGGCGACCTACTTCGACAGCCACATCTCCGGTAGCAGCTCGAAGTAGCTGCCCGTGAACACCAGGCCGTGCAGCTTGGGCGAGACGAACTTCGCCTCCTCCAGGTGCAGGAACGGCGCCCAGCCGGCGTCGTGCTGCATGAAGTAGGCATCGATCGCCGCCCAAGCGGCGTTGCGCTGTGCGCCCAGCGGCATCCGCTTGGTGGCGTCGATCATCGCGTTCAGCCGCGGGTCGTTCGTGTTCGACACGTCGTTGTTGCCAACCTTGACGATGTGCTCGCCGTTGAGGGTGGTGTCGATGAAGTCCTCGCCCTCAGGAAAGTCCTGGTCGAAGTGGTTGAACGCGATCTGGGGATCGCTGCGTTGGATCAGCAGCGTGTCCCAGTACACGGAGTCGTCCAGCGTCTTGACGCCGGTCACGTCGAGGCCGATCGAGCTCAGCACCGAGGCGAGGTACTGGGCCGCCTTGGGCGCTGGGTCGGCGTTTGTCGTCCAGATCTCGACCTTGGCGCCGGTGGCGCCGGCGTCCTGCACCAACTGCTTCGCCTTGGGAACGTCGTGGGGATAGAGGTGGTGCTCGACGTAGCTCGAACCGAACCCGGGCGGCAGCACCGTCTCGGACGCCGTCGCCTGGCCGCCGAAGATCTTCACCAGCGCATTACGGTCGATCGCATAGTTGACCGCCTGTCGCACCTGCAGCTTGTCGAACGGCGGCTTCAGCGAGTTCATCGAGAAGTACGTCACGTTGTTGCGTGGAAACAGGTGTACCTGGTTTGGGTACTGCGGCTTGAGCGCCGTCCAGCGGTCGGCAGGCACGGCCTCCATGTACCAGTCGAGCTGGCCCGAGATCGTCTCGTTGACCGCCTGCTCGGGGGTGACACCGATCGTGACGTCGATCTCGTCCAGGTGTCCATTGGGCGAGTTGGACGTCCACTGGTGGAAGTTTGGGTTGCGCTTGAGCACGATCTGCTGCTTGGGCACGTAGCTGGTGATCATGTAGGGGCCGGTCGCGATCCGCCACTGGGCGTCGGTCGAGATGTCTTTGTACGGTGTGCCTTTTGGCACCGCAAACGCGAACGGGATGGCAAGGTCGTCCAGGAACGCGCCATCCGGCTGCACCAGGTGGAAGGTGATGGTCATCGAGGCGTCGTTCGCGACGATGCCGGAGATGTGGGGCGCGCTGTGAGCGGCGTAGGCGTCCGCCCCGACGATGTCCGAGTAGAAGCCGACCCCGGGCGAGCCGACGTGGAACAGCCGCTCGATCGAGTACTGGAAGTCGGAGGGCTTCACCTCGCGGCTGACCGGCGGCGAGAACATGACGCCCTTGCGAACCGTGAAGGTGTAGGTTCGTCCCCCGTTGCTGACCGTTGGCATCGCCGACGCGATGTCGGGCAGGATCGTCGCCTGCGCGCCGCCACCCGCCTTCTTGAACGTGAGCAGGCCGTTGTTGGTGGCCTCCAACAGCTGCCAGCCCTCGACCGCGAACGCGATGCCGGTATCAAGGTGATCCGGGTTGTCGGGAATGCCGGCGTGCAGGGTTCCACCGTTGACAGGCGTCGTGGCCGAGCCGCCCCCGCCTGAGTTGGCCGAGCTGCCCGAGGAGCAGCCTGCGAGTGCGAAGGCCGCGAGGATGACAGCGATCAGCTGGCGGTACATGTGCAGCTCCTGGCTTGAAGGGGGGTGTTCACGATGCGCGGCTGCGCGGGTCGAGCCACAGGTAGGCGACGTCGACCAGGGTGTTGAATATGACGACGAAGAATGCGCCGTACATGGTGAGAGCCATCAGCGGCGGCAGATCGAGGTGGGCAACGGATTCCTGGGCATACTGGCCGACGCCCTCGAGGCCGAAGATCGGCTCGATCAGGATCACGGTGCCGCCCACCGCGGCGCCGAAATCGAGGCCGAACAGCGTCACGACCGGGATCAGGCAGGTGCGCAGCGTGTGGCGGGTCAGCACCCGCCACGACGAGAGTCCCTTCGCCCTGGCGGTGCGCACGTAGTCCAGGTGGCGGGTCTCGAGCAGGGAGCTGCGAACGACGCGGGCGTAGAACCCGATCGAGACGACCGCCAGGGTGATCCAGGGCAGGAAGAGGTGGGTCGCCCAGTCCAGCGGGCTGTGGCTGATCGGCACATACTGGCCGGCGGGGATCCATGAGAACAGCGGATTGGAGGCGTAGCGGAACGTCAGCAGGTAGAGCAGCACCGCGCCCAGCCAGAAGATCGGCATCGAGACGCCCGCCAACGCCACGATCGTCAGTACTCGGTCGAGCCAGCGGCCCTGGTAGATGCCTGATACCACGCCGGTCGTGACGCCGAATACCAGCCAGATCAGCCCGGCGCCGATCGCGAGCGAGAGCGTGCGCGGGATGCCGCGCTGGATGGCCGGCACCACCGGCGTCTGATCCTGGTAGCTGATCAGGTCGCGTTTGATGAAAAGCCGCTCCATCATGTCGCCGTACTGCACGATCACGGGCCGGTCGAAGCCCCAGTCGCGGCGGATCTGGCGGATGTTCTCCTGCGTCGGGTGGCGGCCCGCCAGCCGCAGCGCCGGATCGCCGCCGGGAATCACGTTGAAGATCACGAACACGAGTACCGAGATCGCGAACAGCACCGCGATCAGGCCGGCGATGCGCGTCGCCACGGCTCGTGCCATCAGCCCCGCAACCTGATCTTGCTATGGGGATCGAAAGCGTCGCGGACGGCGTCTCCCAACACGTTCAAAGAGACGACCGTGAGCATGATGGCGATGCCAGGGGCGACCGTCAGCGCAGGCGCGGTGACGATCGTCTGGTAGCCCTGCTCGATGATGTTGCCCCAGCTTGGCGTCAGGATCGGGACGCCGACGCCCAGGAACGAGAGTGCGGCCTCGGTGAGGATGTTGTTCGCGACGATCAAGGTCAGGAACACGAGCGTGATCGACGCGATGTTGGGCAGCAGTTCGACCACCATGATCCGCACCGGCCCGGCACCTGACGCCTCGGCCGCCTCGATGAACTCCATCCGGCGCAGCGAGCGCACCTGGCCGCGGATCGGTCGTGCCACATAGGGGACGTAGACGATCGCGATCACCACGATCGGGATCGCAAGCGAACTGGAGGCGACGTGTAGCGGGCCGATCGCGATGCCGCCGACCGCGAACGCCGTGGCCAGCGCGACCGCCAGCAGATAGACCGGAAACGACCAGATCAGGTCAAGCAGGCGCGAGATGACCGAGTCGGTGAATCCGCCGACGTAGCCCGACAGGACGCCCAGCAGCAGCGCCAATCCGACGCACAGGAGCGCCGACAGCGCCCCCACCTCAAGGGACACGCGGCCGCCGTAGAGCAGCCGCACGAACAGGTCGCGGCCGTTGGAATCGGCGCCGAGCAGGTAGCAGGTGCGCCACCCCGGCCCGATCGGCGTGCCGTCGTTGGCCACCACCTGCAGCTTGTGGCCACCGTCGTTGATCGTCCCCTGGATGTTCTGGCGGTCGGGGCCGTTGTGGCAGACGTGCGAGACGTACAGTGGCGCGCCCGGGAAGCAGGCGAACAGGATCAGCAGCAGGATGATGGTCGAGCCGATCGCGGCCGGGTTGCGGCGAAGCTGCCGCCAGGCCGGGCCGAAGCCGCCGCTCGCGGCCGCGACCGGCTCGTCGCTCACTTGCTCAGGTACATGGACGGGAACAGCTCGAAGTAGTTGCCGTTGAAGACCAGCCCGTGCACTCGCGTGGACACAAACTTGGGCCACTGGCGGTTCATGAACGGCGCCCAGCCGGCGTCGTTCTTCATGAACAGATAGTCGAGCTTTGCCCACAGCGCGTTGCGGGCGTCACCCAGCGGCATCCGCTTGGCCCTATCGATCATCGCGTTGTACGCGGAGATATTGGTGTTGGTGAGGTCGTTGTTGCCGACGTTGACGATGTGCTCGCCGTTCAGCGCCACATCGATGAAGTCCTGGCTCTCCGGGTAGTCCTGATTCCAGTCCGTGAAGCCGATCTGGGGGTCGCCCTTCTGGGTCGCGATCGTGTCCCAGTAGACCGATTCGTCGAACGTCTTGACCGTCGCCTTGAGGCCGATCGAGTTGAGCACGCCGGCCAGGTACTGCACCGCGGTCGGCGTGGGGCTGGTGTTGTGTCCCCATACCACGACGCTCGCGCCGGCGACGCCGGCCTGCTGGATCAACTGCTTCGCCTTGCCAAGGTTGTATGGGTAGAGGTCGTGCTTGACGTAGGCGGTGCCCAGCCCGGGCGGGAGGATGTTCTCGGTCGCGCTGCCCTGACCGCCGTAGATCTTGACCAGCGCATTTCGGTCGATCGCATAGTTGACCGCCTGGCGCACCGCCAGCTTGGTGAACGGGAACTTGCGCTCGTTCATGAAGAAGTAGGTGATGTTGTTGCGCACGAATGGGAAGACCTGCTTGGGATAGCGGGCCTTGAGCTCGGTCAGGCGATCCGGTGGCACCGACTCGAAGTACCAGTCGAGCTGTCCGCTGGCGATCTCGTTGACCGACTGCTCCGGCGTGACGCCGATGGCGACGTCGACACCGTCGATGTGGCCGTTCGGCGTGTCCGGCGTCCACGACGTGAAGGTCGGGTTGCGGCGGATCGTGATCGACTGGTGCGGCACGTAGTTGGTGATCTCGTACGGGCCGGTGGCGACGCGCCACTGGGCGATCGTCGAGATGTCCTTGTCCGGTGTGCCTACCGGCAGCGCGAATGCGAACGGCGTTGCGATGTAGTCGTTGAAGGTGCCGTCCGGCTGGGTCAGGTGGAAGGTGATCGTCATCGCCTTGTCGTCCGCGACGATGCCGGATATGCCGCCCTTGCGGCTCTTGGCGTAGCTGTCGGCACCGACGATGCCGGTGAAGAAGCCGACGCCGCCAGAGTCGACGCGAAACAGACGCTCGATCGAGAACTTGAAGTCGGATGGTTTCACCTCGCGGCTGACGGGAGCGGAGAACATCACCCCGGACCGCAGGTGGAAGGTGTAGGTCTTGCCGCCATCGGTCACCATCGGCATGGCGTCGGCGATATCGGGCACCACCGTCGCACCGGCGCCGCCGCTGGCCTTCTTGAATGTCAGCAGGCCGTTGTTGGTCGCTTCCAGTATTTCCCAGCCCTCGTTGGTGTAGGACAGTGCGGGATCGAGATGGTCGGGGTTGCCGGGGATGCCGGCCTTGAGGATGCCGCCGTTGACCGGCGTCCCGGAGTCGCTACCACCACCGCTGGAGCTGGAGCCGCTGCCGCAGCCGCTCGCCAGCGCGATCGCCGCCACAGCGGCTACTGCTGCCATCCGTGCCTTCATCGGAGTCCTCCCATCGGGCCCACGTCGCCGCGGCGAGCAGCATCTGCGACCGCCGCCATCGCGTCGTCGGCCGCCGTCAATGTGCGGTCGATGTCGTCGTCGGTATGTGCCGCCGAGCTCAAGAACAGTCCCTCCTGTGGCGGCTGGATAAGGATGCCGCGGGCGCGCAGTTCGCGGTATAACGTGAAGAACGGGCTGGCCTGGACGATCCGGTGCGCCTCGCGGTAACCGGTCGGTGGCGTGGCGCAGAACCAGAGCTGGAACATCGCGCCCACCCCCGACCAGCAGGCCTCCAGCCCGGCGCCATGCGCGCTCGCCACCAAGCCGTCCGCAAGCCGCGCGCCACGCTGGTTGAGCCGCTCATAGAAGCCGTCGGCGCCGGTCTCGGCGGCGGCGGCGATCACGGCTGCGCAGGCCACCGCGTTCGAGTTGTACGTCCCGCCGTGCATCGTGCGGCCGTCCGCTGCCATTTCCATCACCTCACGCCTGCCGCCCAGCGCGGCGACCGGATAGCCGGCGCCCAGCGCCTTGGCCATCACCGTCAGATCCGGATCGACGGCGAACATCTCCTGCGCGCCGCCCGGGCCGATCCGGTAGCCGGTCAGCACCTCGTCGAAGATCAGCAGCGCTCCGGCCTCTGTCGCCAGCTCGCGCATCCGCTGCAGGTAGCCGGGCGAGGGCATCAGCGCGCCGCAGTTGCCCAGGATCGGCTCGGTGATGACGGCCGCGATCCGCTCGCCGTGTGCGGCGAACGCCGCCTCCAGGGCTGCGGTGTCGTTCCACGTTGCCACCAGCAGGCTGTCGGCCACGCCCGCCGGGATGCCGCTCGACCCGGGCAGCACGGCGGGGCTGTTGCGATCGCCCCACTCGTCCGGGCCGGGATGTGCCGACCAGTGGATCGCGTCCGACCAACCGTGGTAATGGCCCTCGAAGCGAAGAATCAGATCACGGCCTGTAAATGCGCGTGCGAACCGCAGCGCGTACATGGCCGCCTCGGTGCCGGAGCTCGAGAAGCGCACCAGATCGACGGCCGGCATCCGCCGGCAGACCGTCTCGGCCGCCTCGCCCTCCAGGTCGTGGGCGAGCGAGAACAGCGATCCGCGCTCGCTGATCGTGCGCGTCACCGCCTCGCCGACCGAAGCCGGCCGGTGTCCGAGGATCAGTGGCCCCTGGCCCATCACATAGTCCAGGTAGCGATTGCCATCCTCATCCGTGATCCAGGCGGCTTGGCCGCTGCGCACGAAAACCGGCTCCGGCAGCCAGCCGGAGCGCGGGGCGCGGGTACCCGATCCGACGCCCCCTACGAGATGCTGCGCCGCGCGCTCGAACAACTGCCGTGATCTGTCGCTGCTCATGCCGGCTGCCAGGCCCCGAAGTGTGTGCAGGCGAGTGCCGCCGCCTCGCCGCCGGCGGCCAGTGCCCGCGCCACGTCCGCTCCGTCAACCAGCGCCTCGATCACGCCTGCGATCAGCGCGTCGCCCGCGCCCAACGTGTCGACGACGCTGATCGGGGCCGCCTTCTGTTCGACCAGTCGGCCGTTCCAGGCCAGGCTGCCCTCGCGGCCGCGCGTCACCACGGCGAGCCGCGCACCCGCGGCGACCGTTGCCCGCGCCAGCTCCACGGCTTCACGGCGCGGCATGCCCGCGCCGGACAGGAAGGCCACCTCCAGCAGCGGCGCCATCTCCTCAAGCAGCGTGTCGCCACGAAGCTGCGAGAAGTCAAACGACATGCGGGCGGGGTGTAGCTCGGCCAGCAGGCCGGCCGGCGAGGCCAATCCGACAGCGTGCACCCATGCGCAGCCGCGCAGGAAGCCGTGGTCGTCCGCCGTCGGCCGGTACCCCGCGCCGACGCCCAGCCGCTCTTCGACGAACATGCGGTCGCCCGACTCGGTCAGCTCGACGATCGTGACCGCGGTGTCGCCCGGCGCGGTGGCCACCCGGCTGCTCTCGACTCCTGCCGCCGCCAGCGCGTCGATCACCGCCCGTCCCTCGTCGTCCTCGCCGATCGCGCCCAGGTAGGCGGTGGGCAGCCCGTGGCGGGCCAGGCCGACCGCGACGTTGAGGGCGTTGCCGCCAACCATGTCGAGCCGCACCGGCGCCGTGTAGCGATCGATACAGTTGTCACCCACGCAGGCAACATTCACGGCCAGGTCGCCCCGCCCTCGGCCAGCACGCTACGCCCCATGAACGCGCGGTCATCGAGGTCGTGAATGCCGCGCAGCAGCGTCGAGTACACGATGAACCACTGCAGGGCGACCTTGATCACGAACGGCGTCAGCTGGGGGTGGACTCCCGGGAACTCGGCGGCATCGAACACCGCCGTGCGTGCGCCGCGCGACTGGGCGAACTCGAGCGTGCGCAGGGTCATCGCCCGCGACTCGTCGGTACCCACCAGCACCGCCATGTCGGCGGCGCGGCGGTCGAGCATCTCGGCCGGACCGTGGCGGAACTCGGCGCTCTCAATCACCGAGCCGTGCACGCGCATGTTCTCCATGAACACGGTCAGCCCGAACTTGTAGGCCAGGCCGTAGAGCGGGCCGGCGCCGATGCAGTAGAGCAGCTCGCTATCGGCGAAGCGCTCGGCCAGCTCGCGGCCGCGGTGACGCTGCGAGCGGAACGCGTCGCCCATCTGTGCGGGCAGCTGCGCGAGAGCCGCCAGCAGCTCGGTGGCCTCGACGTTGCCGTCGAGCCGGCCCCACTCGCCGGCGAACAGCGTCACGGCCAGGAGCGGCAGGCAGTACAGGGCGGGCGAGCGATACGCGATCGTCTCGTCAGCCTCCCGCCCGATCGGCGAGTCGGGTTTGGAGACCAGCGCGACAGTGTGGGCGCCGCGGGCACGGGCGAACCGCAGCGCCGCCAGCGTGTCCTCGGTGTGGCCGGAGTAGCTGGCGACGAACACGGTCGAGTGCGAGTTGAGCCGGGTGGGGGAGCGCCAGATCAGCTCGTAGGACGGCCACACGTCGCTGGTGGCCGTGGTGAGGCGATCGCACAGCAGCTTGCCGCTGTACATGCTTGCCCACGATCCGCCGCTGCCGACGAAATGGACGTGACCGCCGCCGGCGCGGGCGCTCGCGGCCAGCTCGCGCAGCCGTGCTCCGTGCTCCTCGAGCAGACGGGCGGAGTCGGCCTCGAGATGCGGCGCGCTGAACAGCTCAGAGCTCAGCGCCCGCTCCACGAGCTGTTCGATGTCGTTCACGGATAGGGGCCTTTCCAGGTGGTGGACGCGAGCAGGCTGATAACGCTATCATGTACGGCCATGGCTGTCACCCTCAAGGACGTCGCCCGCGCCGCCGGTGTGTCCCAGGCCACCGCCGCACGCGCGCTGGGGGGCTACGGCTACGCCAGCCCGACGGCGCGCCGGCGCGTGCAGGAGAGCGCCGGTCGGCTTGGCTACACGCCCAACGCGGTCGCGCGCGCGCTGGTCTCGAACGAGACGCTGACGGTGGGCCTGGTGGTGGGCGATATCGAGAACCCGTTCTTCGCGGCAGTCGCCCGTGGCCTCTCGGACGTGCTCGAGGCGGCCGGCTACACGGTGCTGCTGGCCAATGCCGACGAGGATCCGGAACGCGAGCGGCGGGCGCTTCGCGCGCTGCGATCGCGCCGCGTGGACGGCCTGGCGGTGGTACCCGCTCCCGGCGCACGGCTGGAGGAGGTGGTGGCGGCCGGTGTGGCGCTGGTGCAGCTCGACCGGGCCGTGCGCGGTCTGGCCGCCGACGCGGTGCTGGTGGACAACGCCGCCGGTGCGGCCGCAGCCGTCTCCCACCTGATCGGATTGGGCCATCGCAGCATCGGCATCGTCTGTGACTCGCCCCAGATCGGCTCCACCGCCGAGCGCCTCGTCGGTTACCGCAAGGCGCTGCGCGCTGCCGGCATCGAAACCGGTCCGGAGATGATCTCGATCGGTGGCCCGCGTCAAGGCGAGGCGCTGCGAGCTGCGTTCGACCTGCTGCAGCGACCCGACCGGCCGACCGCGGTGTTCACCGCGAGCAACTTCATGACCCACGGCGTGCTGCAGGCGGCCCGCGAGCTGGGGCTGCGGATCCCGTCCGACCTGGCGCTGGTTGGGTTCGACGATCTGGACTGGACGACGTTGGTCGATCCGCCGCTCACGGTCGTGTCGCAGCCAGTGGTGGAGCTGGGCCGAACCGCGGGCGAGCGGCTGCTTGCGCGGATCCACGGCGACAGCTCGCCGCCGCGACGGGTGCGCCTGCATACGCAGCTGATCGTGCGCGGCTCCTGCGGTGCGACGGCGTGACCCCCGTCGAGCAGCTGCTGGCCGATCTGGTGCGGGCGGACTCGACCAACCCCACCCTGCACTCCGGCGGCGCCGGCGAGGCGGCCGTGGCCCAACTCCTGGCCGCCCGTATGCGGGCCGCGGGGCTGGAGGTCGACGTCTGGGACGCCGCGCCCGGCCGGCCGAACGTGGTCGGCCGGTTGCCTGGTACGGGTGGTGGCCGTTCGCTGATGTTCTGCGGTCACACCGACGTCGTCGGCGGTGAGGTCGAGCAGTTCCACCCCCGCATCGAGGCGGGTCGCATGTACGGCCGCGGGACAAACGATATGAAGGGCGGTATCGCCGCGGCGATGGTCGCGGTGGAACGGCTGGCAGACGGGCCACGGCTCGCCGGAGACGTGCTGATGGCGTGGGTGATCGACGAGGAGTGGGCCAGCCTGGGAGCGGAGTCGCTGGTCACCCGGTATCGAGCTGACGGCGCGGTGCTGCCGGAGCAGACCGACCTGGACGTGGTGTTCGCCCACGGCGGGTTCGCCTGGTACGACGTGCGCAGTGCCGGCCGAGAAGCGGCCGGCGGCGACCCGGCGCAGGGAGTGGACGGCATCGCGCTGGCGGCGCCGATCCTGGCCGGGATCGTGCAGCTCGACCGCGAGCTGGAGCGGCGGGCGACGGTGGAGTGGGGGCGGCCGAACGTGCACGCGTCGACCATCCGCGGCGGGCAGAACTACCCAAGCTACCCGGCGGAGTGCGTGATCGGCGTCGAGCGCTGCCTGATGCCCGGCGAGTCGCTGGCCGAGTCGCGCGCCGAGATGGATGCCTTGCTCGCGTTGGCCGGCCGCTCAGATGACCGGTTTCAGGGTGAGTACCGGACGGTGATCGAACGAGAGCCGGTGCTGCTCGACCGCGACGAGCCGGTGGTGGCGGGCTGCGTCGACGCGGCCGGCGCAGTGCTTGGTCACGATCCGGTTGTGCGAAGCGACTACGGCTGGATGGACTCCGGCGTGCTGGTCGAGGCCGGCGTGCCATGCGTGATCTTCGGGCCCACCGGTGAGGGCCTGCACACGGCGGAGGAGTGGGTCGATCTGCAGTCGCTCGAGCAATGCGTCGCCGTGTTCGAGCGGCTCGCGCGCCAGTTCTGCGGGCTGCACGCGTGAGCGACCCGCTGCTCTCGGTTCGCGGTCTGCGGGTCGGATTTCGCACCGAGGCCGGACTGGTACAGGCTGTCGACGGGCTCGACCTCGATCTCGCCGCGGGCGAGGTGGTCGGCGTGGTGGGCGAGTCCGGCTCCGGCAAGAGCGTCAGCATGCTTGCGGTGATGGGTCTGATCGACGATCCGAACGCGATCATCGAGGGGGAGGCGCGGTTCGGCGGACGCGACCTGCTCGCCTTGTCCGATCGCGAGATGCGGTCGGTGCGGGGCAACGAGATCGCGATGGTGTTCCAGGACCCGATGACGTCGTTGAACCCTGTCCACACGGTTGGCTGGCAGATCTCGGAGCAGATTCGGGCGCACCGCAAGGCGAGCCGTAGCGAGGCGCGCGAGCGGGCAGTGGAGCTGTTGCGAGCGGTCGGCATCCCGCGGCCGGAGCAGCGAGTCGACCAGCATCCGCACCAGTTCTCCGGCGGCATGCGCCAGCGCGTGATGATCGCGATGGCGCTGTCGTGCCAGCCAGCGCTGCTGATCGCCGATGAGCCGACCACCGCGCTCGACGTCACGATCCAGGCCCAGATCCTCGAGCTGATCCGCGACCTTCGCGAGCAGTCGGGATCCGCGGTCGTGCTGATCACGCACGACGTCGGCGTGGTCGCGGACATCGCCGACCGCGTGATCGTGATGTACGCTGGCCGGGCGGTTGAGGTGGCCTCCAAAGACGACCTGTTCGAGCAGCCGCAACACCCGTACACCTGGGGGCTGATGGCGTCGGTGCCTCGGCTCGACCTGCCCAAGCCGGAGCGGTTGGCCGCCATTCCCGGCCAGCCGCCGTCCCTGATCCGGCTGCCTCCGGGCTGCAGCTTCGCCCCGCGCTGCAGGCATAGCTTCGACGCCTGCGGGCAGGGGAGGCCGCCGCTGGTCTCGCACGCCGGGCCGGCTCATCTCGACGCCTGCTTGTTGGCACCGGATGACCGGGTGCGGTTGCGCGGCGTGTCCGCCGAGGGGGCGCCGGCGTGAGCGAGCCGCTGTTGGAACTCACGGATGTCCGCAAGTACTTCCGCGCCGGCGGTGACGTGCTCGGGCGCGGCGGCGGCATGGTGCACGCTGTGGACGGCGTCAGCCTGGCGGTCAACCCCGGCGAGACGTTGGGCCTGGTGGGCGAATCGGGCTGTGGCAAGTCGACGCTGGGCCGCTGCATTGTGCGACTGCACGACCTCACGTCGGGCCGCGTGGTGTTCGACGGCCGCGACATCTCCTCGCTCAGCCGCCGCCAGATGCGGCCGCTGCGCAAGGAGTTGCAGATCGTATTCCAGGATCCGTACGCCTCGCTCAACCCGCGCAAGCGATTGGGCCAGATCGTGGGCGCGCCGCTGCGCGTCCACCGCACTGGCAACCGCGCCCAGGTGCGCGCGGCCGTGGAGGACCTGTTGCATCGGGTGGGCCTGAACCCGGAGCACATCAACCGTTTTCCGCACGAGTTCTCGGGTGGCCAGCGACAGCGGATCGGCGTCGCCCGCGCGCTGGCGCTGCGGCCCCGGCTGATCGTTTGTGACGAGCCGGTGTCGGCGCTCGACGTCTCGATCCAGGCTCAGGTGATCAACCTGTTCGACGACCTGCAGGACGAGCTCGGACTGACCTACGTGTTCATCGCCCACGACCTGGGCGTGGTGCGGCACGTGTCGGACCGGATCGCGGTCATGTACGTGGGCAAGATCGTTGAGCTGTCGCCGGCCCAGGAGCTGTACGACCGCCCCATCCACCCCTACACCGAGGCTCTGCTCTCGGCGGTGCCGATCCCTGATGCCAAACGTTCAGCGGCCCGCGAGCGGATCGTGCTGCGCGGCGACGTGCCGAACCCCATCGCGCCGCCGACCGGCTGTCGGTTCCATCCGCGCTGCCGCCACGCGACCGAGATCTGCAGCCGCGAGGAGCCGCCGCTCGTGGATCACGGCGGCGGACACCTGGCGGCCTGCCATCATCCGTTGGCGGTTGCGGCGGGTGCGCCGGCCTCGATCGTGCCGGCGGGCTGACAGGCAATACGCCGGTTCGGGGATCGCGGGATACCGCGAATCGCTGGTCGCGAGTCACCGTGGCCCACGACATGTTCGGGAACACTGGTGCGCAACGCCCTGCGCATGCGGCCGGATCGGATCGTGGTCGGCGAGGTGCGGGGGCCAGAGGCACTCGACATGCTGCAAGCGATGAACAGCGGCCACGACGGCTCGCTGGCGACGGTACACGCCAGCTCCCCGGCCGATGCGCTGCGCAGGATCGAGACGATGGTACTGATGGCGGGCCTGGAGTTGCCGCACGCGGCCGCTCGCGAACAGGTGGCGGCGGCGATCGATGTCGTGGTGCACGTGGCGCGGGATGCCGAGGGGCGGCGTTGGGTGCGGCGTCTGGATGGCCGCGACCGGGAGTCAGGACTCCTTGTCGAGCTCGACCAGACGTTGGTGCAGGCGCTTGCGAGGCAGCGATGCGGCACCTGAACGGCTGGCGCGATCGCAGGCGGCGACGGGCATCGGGACGCCAGCTGCACCTCGCCCTGGGCGAGCTGTCTGCCCACGTCCGCGCCGGCCGCGCGCTGGCGCAGGCGGTGGGCGAGGTTGCCGGCGACATGCCCGAGCCGATCTGCGGATCGATGCGCGAAGCGGCGGAAGCGATCGCAGTGGGCACCTCGCCCGGTGAGGCGTTGGGGGCGCTGGCCGGCGGCGATGATGGTGCGCTGCTTGCGGCGGCGATCACCGTCCAGGCGCGCGCGGGAGGAGACCTTGCGGCGCTGCTCGACGACTTGGCGGATGCCCTGGTCGAGCGCGAGGCCCAGCGGCGGCTGGCGGCCGGGATCACCGCTCAGGCCCGGGCCACGGCCCGCATGGTGGCCTGCATGCCGCTGGCCGCCCTGGCGGGGTTGTGGCTCCCTGGACGGCGGCGCGCTGCACGGGCTGCTGACAGCCCCACTGGGCTGGGCGGCGCTGACGGTATCGGCCGGGCTGACGCTGGTAGGCGTCGTATCGATCAGGCGGATCGCCGCCGCGGTGGCGTGATCCGGCTGGCGCTGCTTGCGGCTGCGGTGGCGCTGGTGGAAGCCGCACGCCGGTCGTGGCGGCACGACCGAGTGTTGAACGGGCGCGCCGGCCGGGCGGGCACCGACCGGCTGGCGATGCTCGCAGGGCTTGGCCGAAGCTGCGGCCCGCTGGCAGCGATGCTTCCGGCACCT
The DNA here is from genome assembly GCA_038212095.1 of Gaiellales bacterium. Classification (GTDB taxonomy): domain Bacteria; phylum Actinomycetota; class Thermoleophilia; order Gaiellales; family JAICJC01; genus JAICYJ01. The sequence continues at coordinate 74,950 of JBBQUW010000007.1, forward strand.
CCCCTCCAGCGTGACCACCTGCGCGAACGGGCGGGCGTGGCCGGAGTGCTGGACGACCGCGCGGTCCGCGAAGCGCGGCTGGGGGCGATGCTGCTAATGGGCGTCGTGGGCATCGCCGGGTGGTCCGTGATCGGCTCGTTCGCCGGAACGGTGCTGGCATCGGCCTGCGCCGGGTTCGGCTGGCTCTACCCCGACCTGTGGTTGCGCGCGGCGGCAGCTCGGCGTGCCGACCAGATCGAACGGCAGGCTCCGGTGGTGCTGGATCTGATCGCCGCGACGGTTGCGGCCGGGGTGTCACTCGATAACGCGCTGGTGGCCGCTGCGCAGGCCGGCGTGGGCCCGTTGCAGCTGGAGTTCCAGCGGGTCGCTGCGAACCTGGCGCTGGGACGGCGGCGTGGGGACGAGCTGCGCGACCTGGCGCAGAGAACCGGGTCGCCCTCTCTGACGCGGCTGGCAACGGCGCTTCGCGTCAGCGACCGGCTGGGCGTACCGTTGGCCGACGGTCTGCGCCGCCAGGCCGGTCGGGCGCGGGCTGAGCAGTCGCTGCGGGTGCAGGAGCGGGCGGCGACCGCAGCCCCGCGGATACTGCTGGTGGTGGTGCTGGTGCTGGTGCCGGCCTCGCTGCTTCCGGTGCTGGCCGCGTTGGCGCTGACGGCGCTCGGCTCGGCCGGCGGTCTCGGCCTGTAGTCGCCTCGCCAGGCGGATTACTGTTGGCACTCTCGACACCGTTCGTGACCATCCTGCGAGATCTGCCGCCGTAGCGTGCACGGCATGGAACGAGCTCAGGCGACGGTCGAGTACGCGGCGCTGGTGGCGGTCGCGTTGATCGCGGCCTGCCTGCTGGTGCGGTTCGAGACGCCGGCTCAGCGACTTGCCCGTGACGTTGCCGCGATGCTCGTCTCACACCAGCGCCGGCCGGCCGGGCGGCCGGCCCGCCATCCACATGCCGGCGGATACCACATCGTCCGCCCGCCGTGCACGTGCCCATGGGCCACCACCGATCCGCCGTGAGCCCGTTCGGCTGCTCAATTCCAGCCCGGCGCGGACGATAGAGGGAGGCACGCGCCGGTGTCGGCGCCGACCGTCCGATGTCCGTCCCGAAGCCCTCTCCCCAGCCGGTCCGACGTCGCATCCGTGCGACGGCGATGACGCGCGTGGTCGTTGCAGGCGTTGCGGCGTTCGACATCGCGGCACACCCTTTCGCAGGTGTTCATGGCGTGGCCGTCGGCGGCCTGGCGGCGATTCTGTTGGCGGCATCCGCAGCCCAGTTCGCGCGTCCCCACGCGATCCGACTGGCGCGGGGAGTGGCCCAGATCGACCTGATTATTGCCGCCGCGCTTCTCTGGACGCTCGACCACGACTTTCACCGGCATGTGTTCTGGGTCGCCGTCATGGCGCTGGCGGAGGTAGCGGCTGTGCTCGGCCGCCGCTGGATGCTCCCGGCGCTGGCCGTGATCCTGTCGTCGTACCTGCTGCTCGAGGCCGCCCGGCCCGGCCGCGATGTGCTGATGGCATCGGCACGCGTGGGCGTAGCGACCGTCTTCACCGTCGTTGCCTACGTCGTGCTGCGCCGCCTCGGCGGGCGGGACGAACGGCTGCGACGCGTGCAGGCCGACGTGGTCGAGGCACGGCGAGCGGCCGACGAGATCCGCGCCAGCGAGCAGCGGCACCGCGCCATGGTCGAGGAGGTACCGGTCGTCAGCTATCGCGTGGATGCCGTCACCCGGCGTCTCGACTACGTCTCGCCGCAGCTCGAGGCCGTGTTCGGCCACGCGGTCGAGCGTTGGCTCGAGGCCGGCCTGTGGCAGGAGTGGGTGCACCCGGACGACCGTGTCCGCGTCGCGGGTGCGTGGTCCGCTCGCGCCGGAGATCCCTCGCCGTCAACGCTCGAGTACCGGCTGATCACCGGCCAACACCGCATCGTCTGGGTTGTCGACCGCGACCAGGCGGTCTGCGACGATGCTGGGCGCGTCGTGGCGCGGCACGGCGTGCTGGTGGACATCACGGAGCGGCGAGCGGCCGAGGCCGCCACACGTCGCAGTGAGCAGAACTTCCGTTTGCTGGCCGAGCACGCGCCGATCGGCATCTTCCGGGTCGATCCGGCCGGCCGGCACCGGTACGCGAACGACTGCGCGTGCGCGATTGCCGGCACCAGTACCGAGCAGCTGCGCCAACAAGGCTGGTTCCCGTCGATTCACGACGATGACCGCGTGCGCGTGCTGGCTGCGTGGGAACGGGCCGGCTCTGGCATCGAACCGATTGAGATGGCGTATCGCTTCCAGCGTCCGGACGGTGAGGTGCGGTGGGTGGAGACGCTGGCGGTGCCGTTGCTGGACGGCGACGGCAGCCTGATCGGATATCAGGGGACGATCAGCGACATCACCGAACGGCATGCCGCGGAGGAGGCGCTGCGCGCCAGCGAGCAGCGCTATCGGCTGCTGGCCGATCGCGCTCCAGTCGGCATTTTCGAGGTCGATCCGACACGCGGCGCGCGGTACGCCAATCCGCGTAATCTGGAGATCGCCGGAATGAGCGAGGAGCGGTTCCGGCAGGATGGCCTGCTGCCGCACATCCATCCCGACGACCGCGGGGCCGTCCTCGGGGAGTGGACGCGGACGGCCGATTCGGACGAGGGATTCGACTTGCAGTGCCGGCTGATGCACCCCGATGGCGGTTTGCGCTGGGTACGGCTGAACGCGGCCGGGCTACCCGATCAGGGCGGCTACCTGGGCGTGATGATCGACGTCACCGAGGAGCATCGGGCTGGAGAGGCGTTGCGCTCGTCCGAGCAGCGGCTGCGCGACGTGTTCGACACCGTCGACCTGCTGGCGACGATCACGACGGTGGACGGGAAGATCGCCTACATCAACGAGGCGCTGGCGGCCAGCGTCGGCCGTACCGCCGAGGAGCTGGTCGGACACGACTGGATCGAGACGTTGAGCGCCGACGCTGACGCTTCGGTGGTCGAGTACTTCTATAGCGAGCTGCGGGCGGGGCGGATCGTTCGGCACGACGAGAACTCGATCGAGACCGACGATGGCCGGGTGCGGCTGATCGCCTGGAGCAATACGATCCTATGCAACAGCGACGGAAGCGTGTTCGGCGCCGCCAGCATTGGCGAGGACGTGACCGAGCAGCGCGCTGCAGCGGCCGCGCTTCGCGATAGCGAGGAGCGTTTTCGCACGTTGTCGGAGCTGGCGCCGGTCGGTATCTTCCGCACTGATTCCGTTGGCGGCTTGGTGTACGTGAACGAGCACTGGTCGCAGATCACGGGGCTGCCACTCGAGCAGGCGGCCGGGCGGGAGTGGACGATCGCACTGCATCCTGACGACCTCACAGGCGTTTCCGCCGAGTGGACACGGGCAGCGGCCGCCGGCGAGCGGTTCTCGATGGAGCGTCGATTCCAGCATGCGGACGGCTCCGAGGTGTGGGTGCATGTGACAGCCGTCGCGCTGCGCGACCGCAGCGGTGCGATCGAGGGCTACCTGGGCACGACCGTTGACGTAACCCTCGGCTGGCCGGAGCGCGGGCGATCGTCGAGTCCGAGCGGCGGCTGCGGACGCTAACCGAGAACATGGCGGACGTGATCTTCGTGTACGGCATGGATCGCCGGCTGCAGTACGTGACGCCGTCATTCGAGGAGCTGACGGGCTTCACTGTCGAGGAGCTGTACCAGCGCAACTTTGTCGATGACGTACACCCCGAGGACGCTGCCGGCATGCGCACGCTGTGGCGTGGGCTGTTTGACGGCGAGAGCTACTCCGGCGCGGAGTTTCGCATCATCAACCGTGACGGCACCGAGAAGTGGTGCTGGAGCGCCGGCAGTCCGATTCTCGACGAGAGCGGCGGCCAGATCGGCGTGCAGATCCGTGATGCCGACATCAGCGGCCTCAAGCGAGCCGAGCAGCGCCTGCGCGAGAGCGAGGAGAGGGCGCGCTCGATCATCGAGACGACCAGCGACGCGTACCTGGCCGCCGACGAGCGGGGCGTCGTGCTGGAGTGGAACCGCGCGGCGGAGCGCCTCTTTGGCCATGGGCGAGAGGAGGCGCTGGGCTACTCGCTGGTCGACCTGGTCGCAGCGGGCCAGGCACGAGAGAAGCTGACCGAGGCGATCGGCCGGGGCCGAGCGGTGACGATCGAGCTGGCGGCACGCCACCGCGACGCAGGCGAGTTCCCGGCCGAGCTGACGCTGTGGCAGGTCGACCTGGCCGGCGCGCGGACGTTGAACGTGTTCGCCCGCGACATCACCGAGCGCAGGCTTCGTGAGGAGCAGGTCACGTTCATGGCCTACCACGACAAGCTGACGGGGCTGCCGAATCGGGCGATGTTCGAGCAGCATCTGGAGCTGGTGCTGGTGCGCGCGCGGCACGACGGCAACGCCGCCGGTGTGCTCTACATGGACGTCGATCGCTTCAAGCTGGTGAACGACACGTTCGGACACGAGGCCGGCGACGATCTGCTTCGCGAGGTCGCGGCGCGGCTGCGAAAGGCGGCCCGCTCGGGCGATCTGGTCGTGCGTCTGGGAGGCGACGAGTTCGTGCTGGTGCTGGGCGACCTGCCCGCCGCGCTCGCGGCGTCGGTGGCGGCCAACGTTGCCGCCCGCGTGCAGGAGGCGTTCGCAGCACCGTTCCAGCTTGCCGGGCAGCCCTTCCAGACGACCGCCAGCATCGGCGTCGCGCTGTTCCCGGACGATGCCATCGATGCAAAGAGCCTCGTCACCGCGGCGGACAGCGGCATGTACATCAGCAAGCGCGCCGGCCCCGGTCGCACCTCGTTCGCGCTCGGCAGTCGCCACGCCGCCTAGCCGCTCTGCTGCCCGCGCCGGCCCGTCCGACCGGCCGGTAGACTGTCGGCGACCGTTGACGACCGAGAGGACGCCGTGACCGACAGATCGACCTCCCGCTGGTGGGTGGTGCTCACAGTGACGACGCTCGTGCTGCTGCTCGCCCTGATGGTCTACGTCAGCAAGTAACCTTGACCGACTCCAGCACGGTGGTGGAGGGCGCCGAGATCGTGAGCCGCAATCCGGCCCATCCTGACGACGTGGTGGCCCGTTTCGCGCCGGCCGGCGGCATCGACGTGGATCGCGCCGTGCAGCACGCCGCGTCCGCCGCCCGTGAGTATCGGGTGCTGCCGGCGGCTGAACGTGCCGACATGCTGTCCCGTGCTGCCGATGCTGTGGCGGCCGAGGCCGCCGACCTCTCCCAGCTGATCTGCCGCGAGGTGGGCAAACCGATCACCGAAGCGCGCGGCGAGGTCGTCCGGGCGGTGGCGATTCTGCGCTTCTTCGCACAGGTCTGCCTCGACCCCGAGGGTGAGTCCTACCCGGCCTCCGACGCGCGCTCGCTGCTGGTCACGCGCCGCGCGCCGCGGGGCGTGGTCGGCCTGATCACGCCCTGGAACTTCCCGCTCGCGATCCCCGTGTGGAAGCTCGCTCCGGCGCTTGCGTACGGCAACGCCTGTGTCTGGAAGCCGTCCCAGCTGGCCCCGGCATGCGCCGCGCGGCTGGATGCTCTGCTCGCGGCGGTGCTGCCGGAGAACGTTGTTCAGCTGGTGCAGGGCGACGGCGAGACCGGCTCGGCGCTGGTGGCGCACCCGCACGTGGCCGCCGTCTCGTTCACCGGCTCCGAGCGGGTTGGTCGATCGGTCGCCGTGCGGCTGGCCGAGCGGGGCGCCGCCGCCCAGTGTGAGATGGGGGGCCAGAACGCAGCGATTGTCCTGAAGGATGCCGACCTCGAGGCGGCGGCGGCGATGGTGGCGTGGGCGGCGATGGGCTACGCGGGTCAGAAGTGCACGGCGACCAGCCGGATACTGTGCGAGCGCCAGGTGCTCGACGCGATGCGCGATGCGGTCGTGGCGGCGGTGGAGCGCCTGGTGGTGGTGGGACCGACGGACGAGGCCTGTCAGGTCGGCCCGCTGATCTCGAGCGGTGCCCGCGACGCGGCCCTGGCCGCGGTCGACCGCGCCCGCTCGGCCGGTGGCCGGGTGCTGGTGGGAGGGACGGCGGTCGCAGAAGTGGGCAGCTACATGCAGCCGACCGTGGTCGAGCTCGAGGACGCGACCGCCGAGCTTGCCCAGGAGGAGGTGTTCGCGCCGGTCTGCGCGCTCCTTTCGGCTGACGACGCCGATCATGCCGCCGAGATCGCGAGCGGCGTGCGCCAGGGGCTCTCGACCGCCGTCTACACGCGCGATCTCGATCGCGTGCTGGCTCTCACCAGAGCGCTCGACACGGGCCTCGTCCGCGTCAACCAGCCCACCTCAGGCGTCGATCTGCACGTGCCGTTTGGCGGCGAGAAGGCGTCAGGCTACGGCCCGCGCGAGCAGGGCCGGGCGGCGCGCGAGTTCTACACCACCACCCGCACGGTGCTGATCTCGCCCTCCTGATACTATTCGTCACCAGGTCTATAAGGGAGACCGGCGTGACGAGTACCAGTGAGAATCCCAAGGTGGCAGCGGACGTGGCCGCGTTTGCCTACCTGGATGGTGCGATGCAGGTGCTGTTGGTACGGCGCCGGTTCGAGCCGTACGAGAGTTACTGGGCGCTGCCCGGCGGCGGCCTCGACCCGGGAGAGACGCTGGAGCAGGCTGCCGAGCGCGAGCTGCGCGAGGAGACCGGTGTGACCGACGCGTTCACCGAGCAGCTGGCGACCTTCTCGGAGCTCGATCGCGATCCCCGCGGGCGCGTCATCTCGTGCTGCTACATGGCGCTGGTGGACGCGGCTCGGGTCACCCTCCGCCCTGGCTCCGACTCACGTGAGGCGGTCTGGCGTCGGCTCGATCCGCTGCTCGGCGAGATAGAGCACGGGCCGGTGCTGGCCTTCGACCACGATCGCATCCTGCAGTACGCCCGTCGCCGTCTGGCACACAAGCTCGAGTACCAGAACGTGGCCTGGAGCCTGCTGCCGGAGTCGTTCACGATGACCGAGCTGCGCCACGTCTACGAGGCCGGGATCGGCCGCGCCTTCGAACCCAACAACTTTCGCCGGATCGCACTCGGCTGGGGCGTGCTGGCCGAGGCCGGGGAACGGGCCACCGGCGGCCGGCCGGCCACGCTGTACCGCTACGCCGAACGGCAGCCGATGATCCTGGCCGAGAGTGCACGCTATCGACGGGCGACGTGATGCGACCGATCCCACGCGAGCTGCTGCTCGACGAGTACCAGCTGACGATGGCCGACTCCTACCTCGCACGGGGCATCGCCGACGATCGCGTCGCCTGCGAGCTGTTCGTGCGGGAGCTGCCCGCTGACCGCGGCTACCTGATCGCGGCCGGACTGGAGAGCGTGGTCGAGTACCTGACGGAGCTGCGTTTCCACGACCCGGCACTGCGCTACCTGGAGCGGACAGGCCGCGTCAGCCCGCAGCTGATCGAGCATCTCGCCGAGATCCGCTTCGAGGGTGACCTGGATGCGATGCCGGAGGGTTCGGTGGTGTACGCACACGAGCCGCTGCTGCGGGTGGAGGGTGGGCGGATGGTCTGCCAGCTGGCCGAGTCGCTGATCGTGAACCAGGTCAACTTCCAGACGCTGATCACGAGCAAGGCCGCGCGAGCGGTCGACGCGGCCGCCGGCCGGCAGGTGGTCGACTTCGGCTTCCGACGCGCCCACGGGAGCGAAGCCGGACTGCTCGCTGCCCGCTGCGCGTACATCGGCGGCTGCTCGGCAACCGCCACGGTCGCCGCCGGGTTCGAGTGGGGTATCCCGACCACCGGCACGATGGCCCACAGCTACGTGATGGCGAGCGAGCGGGAGCTGGACTCGTTCGTTGCCTTCCTTGGCGACCAGCCAGAGCGGGCGACGCTGCTGATCGACACCTACGACACGGTGCGCGGCGCGGACAACGCGATCGCCGCCTGGCGGGCCACCGGTGTGCGCCCGCAGGCGGTGCGGCTCGACTCCGGCGACGTCGAGGCTCTGGCTGGCACGGTGCGAACGATGCTGGATCGAGCCGGACTGACCGATACGGGGATCGTCTGCTCAGGCGATCTGGACGAATATGCGATCGAGCGGCTGGTCACAGCCGGGGCGCCGATTGACGTGTTCGGGGTGGGAACACGGCTGGTCACGGGCGGTGACGTCCCGGCGCTGGGCGGCGTCTACAAGCTCGTCGAGAGCGCTGGGCGGCCGGTGATGAAGACGTCGCCTGAGAAGGGGACGCTGCCCGGCCGACACCAGGTGTTCCGCGACGGTGAGCGCGATGTGATCGGCCTGGTCGACGAGCAGCTTCCAGGGCGGCCGCTGCTGGAGCCGGTGATGCGCGACGGGCGTGCGCTGCGGCCCGGCCCGTCGCTGGCTGCGGTGCGTAACCGTGCCTTGGCCGAGCGGCAGGCACTACCCCAGCCGACCCGCTGGCTGCGTGATCCCGCTACCGTGCGGGCGACGCTGTCGCCTGCCCTGGCGGCGTTGAAGGAGACGCTGACGTGACCGCACCCGACCCCACCACCGCGCTGATCGTCGTCGACGTTCAGAACGATTTCTGCACCGGCGGGGCGCTGGCGGTTGCGGGTGGCGATCGGCTCGCGGCCGTGATCTCCGCGGCGGCGGCGACGGCCGGGACGCTGGTCGCGACGCGCGACGTCCACCCCCCGGACCACTGCTCGTTCGACGAGCGGGGAGGGCGCTGGCCGCGCCACTGCATCAATGGCAGCGAGGGCGCGGAGCTGCATCCCTCGCTCTCGTCGCTGCGATTCGACATCGTGCAGGACAAGGGTGGCCGGCGTGACAGCGAGCAGTACTCCGGCTTCGACGACACACCGCTGGCCGGGCAGCTTCGGGAGCGCGGTGTGCGGCGCGTGCTCGTCGCCGGCATCTCGACCGACTACTGCGTGCGTGCCACGGCGCTGGACGCGATCCGCGAGGGGTTCGAGACGACGGTGCTGACAGACGCCGTTGCCGCGGTGGTTCCGGCGGACGGCGATCGCGCACTGATCGAGATTCGAGCCGCGGGCGGCCGGCTCGATCGCGTCCGGCTGATGCGTGACGAGACGCAGCTCGCGCCGCTGCTGGAGGAGAAGGCGGGCGCGCTACGCTCGATCGTTGCGGCGGCCGGCCGCAGCCGTGTCGTGATCGGGCTCTCGGGCGGAATCGACTCGGCCGTCGCGCTGGCGATCGCGGCCCTCGCGCTGGGCCCCGAGCAGGTGACGGCGATCAGGCTGCCATCGCGGCACACTGAGCAGGTGCACCTGGACGACGCCGCCGCCAGCGCTGCGGCCGCCGGCCTACCGGCCGCCAACCTGCTGACGGCATCGATCGAGCCGATGCTTCAGGGAGTCGCCGCCGTGCGGCCGACGGTGCACGAGCAGCCGCTGCGTTTCGGCAACGCCAGCGCTCGCTGCCGCATGATCGCGATCTACGATCTGGCGCAGCAACTGGACGGGCTGGTGGTCGGCACGGAGAACCGCAGCGAGTACCACCTCGGCTACTTCACGCGCTTCGGCGACGCAGCTTCCGACATCGAGCCGATCTGGGATCTGTACAAGACCGAGGTGCGGGCAGCGGCACGCGCACTCGGTCAGCCGGACTCGGTGATCTCCAAGCATCCCACTGCGGGGCTGTGGGGAGGACAGACCGACGAGGATGAGCTCGGCTTCAGCTACCGCGAGGCCGATCTGGTCATGATCTGCATGGAGCAGCTGGGGTTGACGGCCGAGCAGACCCACGAGCGCACCGGCGTTGCTCTTGACGTGGTCGCGCGGGTGGCGGATCGCGTCGCCGCGGTGCTGTGGAAGCATCACGTGCCGCACACCCTGTAGCGGCTTGCCGTCAACCAAACAGCGGCGGCCCCCTCGCAAGGGGGCCGCCGGTGGTTCTTCACTGCTGCGCGGGTTAGGCTGCGCGCAGGGGCTGCATGTCGGCCGAGGCGGCCAGTTCGCGCAGCGCCTCCGCCTCGAGCTGGCGCACCCGCTCGCGGGTCAGTCCGACGATGCGGCCGATCTCCTCGAGGTTGCGGGGGTCGTTGCCATCCAGGCCAAACCGCAGCTCCAGGATCAGGCGCTTGCGCTCGCCCAGCCGGTTCAGGCCCTCGCGCAGCTTCTCGTGTCGCAGCTGCGCTTCGGCAAGCTCCTCGGGGTTGCCGGCGTCCGGATCGGCGATCATGTCGCCCAGCTCCGAGTCACCATCCTCGCCGACCGGCTCGTGCATCGAGACGGTCTTTCGTGCCAGGCTGAGCGTCTCGGCGACGGCGTCGACGGTCAGCTCGGCCGCCTTCGCGATCTCGTCGTCGGTCGGCTCGCGACCCAGGCTCGCCTCGAGCGAGCGACGCGAGCGCTCGATCGCGCGCAGGCGGTCAGAGACGTGCACTGGCAGCCGGATCGTGCGGCCGCTGTTTGCGATCGAGCGCTGCACGGCCTGCCTGATCCACCAGGTGGCGTAGGTCGAGAACTTGAGGTCACGGCGCCAGTCGAACTTCTCGACGGCGCGGTTCAGACCCAGCACGCCCTCCTGGATCAGGTCGAGGAACGGCACGCCCTGCCCGCGGTACTGCTTGGCGATCGAGACCACTAGGCGCAGGTTGGACTCGATCATGCGCCGCTTCGCGATCAGGTCGCCGCTCTCGATAGCCTTGGCCAGGGAGACCTCTTCGTCCTTGGTCAGCAGCGGGTAGCGGCCGGCCTGGCGCAGGAACAGGTCGAGGCTGTTTGTGGTCGTGATCTCGACGTCCACCACCTCGACCCGCTCTTCGGGGGCGGGCGGGTCGACCACGTCGACGCCAAGTCCGGTCAGCTCGTCACGCAGTGCCTGGATGTCATCAGCGTCGAGGTCGATCTCCTGCGCAAGCGCAGCAAGCTCGTCCTCGTACAGCACCCCGCGCTCCTGGCCAAGCTCGACCAAGAGCCGGGCTTCCGGCTCGATGATCAGCTGGTCAGTCATAGATATCAACTCCTCGAGACGTCTCGTCATCAGGCGGCCCAGACCAAACGGGGCCGCGTTCGCTGTAACGTTCGCGCCGAGCAGGATATTCCCGCTCAGATCTCGCATCTTCTACGTCGTGCCGGTTGAGGTCGGATTGGAAGCACATCTCCGACCACCTGCCCCGGCAAAGACCCCGGTGCCACGACCGCCCAACGATACGGGCCGGCCGCGTCGGGAACCATCCCCGATTTGCGGTGTTCGTATACCCAGTTTATCCCCGTGTCGGAGGACTTACCAGGGGGTACTGCCCTGACCCACGGACTTCTTACCTCGTCTTAACCTGAGATTCGCACAGCGCCCATGTAGTCGCCGGCGTAGTCAGCCATCGAGGAGATCTTGACGACGTCACCGGTGTGCGGGGCGTGGATGAAGAGTCCCCCGCCGATATAGATGCCCATGTGCCCCAGGTCAGAGTAGAAGAAGACGAGGTCTCCGGGGGCCAACTGGCCGCTGCCGACGTGCGCGCCCATGTTCCATATCGACACGGTGTAGTGGGGCAGCGAGATGCCCAGCCGGCCGTAGACGTACACGACCAAGCCCGAGCAGTCGAAGCCGGATGGGCTGGCGCCGCCCCAGACGTAGGGCACGCCGAGGTACTGCTGCGCGATCGCGGCGGCCTGCTGGCCGAGCGTGCCTGCAGGCGGCGGCGAGTACGTGCCGCCGCCGCTACCGCCCGAGCTGCCGCCGCCGCTACCTCCGCCGCTGGTCGCGGGAGGCTGATTGGCCTGCTGCTGGAGCTTCGCTGCGGCGGCCCTGGCCGCGCGGTCGCGGGCCGCGCGCTGCTGATCGATCATCTGCCGAATGTCGGCATGCACGCTGTCCAGCAACTGCTGGCGCGCGCGCAGGCCGGCCTCGATCGTCGCCTTGTGCGAGGCCGCCTCGGCGAAGAGCGCCTTGGCCGAACTGACCTCCTTGCGCAGCGCGCTCTGGCGTCGGGCGATCTCGTGCTCGGCGCTGGTGACGGCGCCAAGCAGCTCGGTCTCGGACTTGGAGATGCGCTGGACGTACTCGACGCGATCAACCAGCGTGGTGAACGAGCCGGAGCCGAGCACGTAGGCGGTGGTGTCGTTGCTGCCGTTGCCCGACTGCTTGTAGGACGAGACGAGGAACGCGGCGAGCTGCACGCGGGCGATGTGCAGACTATGGCGCGCGATCGCCAGCTGGATCGTGTTCTGCCGGATCTGGGCACGCACGTCGCTCAGGTGCTGGTGGGCGCTGTTGTAGGCCTCGATCGAGGCCTCGAGCCGCACGTCCATCGCATTCAGCTGGCGCTCGATCACGGCAGCCTGGGCGCGCTTGTCGCTCAGCTTGCTTGCCTGTGCGGGGCCCACCAGCGCGGCCACGGCAAAGGCCGCGAACATCGCCAGGATGCCGGTGCGACGGGCCCACGCACGTATGCTGGGCCGCCGCCGGTGACCGGTCCTCATCGGCATGGGGCGGGACTCTACCAGCCTGGACGGACAGCAACAACACGCTTCCGGACATGTTTACCAGCAGCTAACAGTTGCGGTTGTTCGCCGTTCGGCCGCTTTTGTGGCTGGGGCCGGCGGTTGGCGGGCGTTGCAGGCGGGCCCGGCAGCGGTCGAAAGCGGCGATAGACGTCAGTATTGCAAAGTGGGGAGTAGTGGGGTAGAGTGGGGCGAAATGGGAAAGAGAGCCTGTGCTGCTCGGCGAATTCACTCAACGACTTGATGCAAAGAACCGCCTCACCCTTCCCGCGAAGTTTCGCGCGCAGTTCGCTGAAGGCGTGGTGGTCACCAAGGGCTTCGACGGCTGTCTGTTCGTGTTCACCCGCGGCAGCTGGAACTCTTTCGTCGAGTCGAAGCTGGAACGGCTCGACCCGTTCAACAAGCAGTCCCGTACCATCAGCCGTTGGATGTTCGCCGGCGCGAGCGAGTGCGAGCTGGACGGTCAGGGCCGCGTGATGCTCGCCCAACCGCTGCTCCAGCATGCCGGGCTGAGCAAGGACATCGTCGTCGCCGGGCTGCGTGACTACCTCGAGATCTGGGATGTCGAGGCCTGGAGACACCAGCAAGCCGAATCCGAGGGGAGCGTGGAGGATGTTGCCGAACGTCTCTCACAGCAGTAGGAACGCCATGACCCATGTACCGGTGCTCGCACCCGAGGTGGCCGAGCTGCTCGATCTGCAGCCGGGAGACAGCGTGGTCGATTGCACCTTCGGCGCCGGTGGCCACGCTGCGCTGCTCGAGTCGCGGCTGGAAGGCCACGGCAGCTACATCGCGATCGACCGCGACCCGGACGCCGGCGTCCACTTCGACCACTTTGCCGCCACCGCCGCGGTCGAGACTCGGTTCATGCACGGCAATTTCGCGCTCGTCCTACGCAACCTTGTCGCCACCGGCATGCGCGCCGACGCCGTGCTGATGGACCTCGGCATCTCATCGATGCAGGTCGACCGGCCCGAGCGCGGCTTCAGCTACGCCGCGGACGCGCCGCTCGACATGCGGATGGATCCCTCCGCGGATCTCACCGCCACCGAGATCGTGAACGAGTGGGACGAGCGTGAGATCGCGCAGATCCTGCGCGAGTACGGCGAAGAGCGGTTCTCCCGCCAGATCGCGCGCGCCATCATCCGTCGCCGCGACCGCCAGCCGTTCCTGCGCACCGGCGATCTGGTCGAGGTGATCAAGGCGGCGATCCCCACACCGAGCCGGTTCGGCCAGGGTCATCCCGCCAAGCGCTCGTTCCAGGCGCTCAGGATCGCCGTCAACGACGAGCTCGACTCGCTGGTGGATGGGCTCGATCAGGCCCTGTCGCTCCTCGCACCCGGCGGGCGGATGGCGGTGATCAGCTTCCACTCGCTGGAAGACAGGATCGTGAAGCGCTTCATCCGCGACCAGGCCCGCGGCTGCACCTGCCCGCCCGACTTCCCTATCTGCGTCTGTGGGCACGAGCCCCTGCTGCGGGCGCTCACCCCGCGAGCCGTGGTTCCGACAGTCGATGAGCGATGCACCAATCCCCGCTCGGCCTCGGCCAAGCTGCGGGCGGCCGAGAGGACAGAGGCGCCGTGAGCCTGGTCGCTCCGGCACCGTCCGCTCCTTCCCGCCCCCGCAGGAGCAGTAAGCCGGCACCCGCCGCACCGCGACCCGCGAAGCCCCGCACCGCCCGCACGGCGCTCGCGCGCCCACGCTCTGGCCGCTCGCCGGTCACGCCCGGTGTGATCTGGGTGCTACTGCTGGCGACCCTGTTCGGCGGCATCGTGGCGCTGAACGTTGGAGCGCTGCGCAGCTCGATCGCGGCCAGCGAGCTTGACGGAGAGGCGGCCGCGCTGCGCTCGCAGAACGCCGATCTGGAGGCGCTGATCGCCGGCCGGTCTGGCTACGGCCGTATCAGCCAGCTCGCCCAGGGTCTGGGGATGGTGCCCGCGACGCCCAGCACCCGCGACTACCTGCGCCTGCATCCGGCCCGGTCGAGCCGGCCTGCGGCCGGCGGCCTGACCGGCACGTCCGGTCACCGCGCGACCACCAAGTCGTCGACGCTGTTCACCGGGCCGTCCGTGGTGAGCCACAGGCCATGACCAAGCTCTCCGACCAGCGTCTGCGGCTGATCCTGATCCTGTCCGTATCCGCGTTCGCGCTGGTCGTGGGTCGCGCGCTGTACATCCAGGTGGTGCAGGCCTCGACGCTCGCGGCCAAGGCGCGGGGACAGCAGAACGCCAGCATCATCGTGCCCACGTCGCGGGGACGGATCCTCGACAGCGCGGGGCAGCCGCTGGCTCAGGACGTGGCCGCAAACGACCTCATGGTGCATCCGGCCGACGTGCAAGACCCGGTGCAGACGGCGTCGTTCATCGCCCAGTCGCTGGGCTTCACGCCCAAGCACAAGAAGGCGCTGTTGAACGAGGTGAACGTGCTGCTGCCGCGGCTGACCGCAAAGGGCGTTACGGAGGGTCGTGTGCTGGCGCAGCTCGACCCGCTGATCGCCGCCAAGATCATGGACGCCAAGCCGCCCGGGCTGTTCCTCGCCAGCAGCGTACGGCGGGACTATCCCACCAGCCGGCAGGCGGCCCAGCTGCTGGGCTATACCGACTTCGCCAACAGCGGCCAGAATGGCGCGGGCATCGAGCAGCAATACAACCAGGTGCTCACCGGCCGCGCCGGTGAGCAGCTGCAGGTGCGGGGCCCGGGTGGCGTCGCCTTGAACACGATCACCCTGCGCGCCGCCCGACCCGGTCGCGACGTGCAGTTGACCATCGATCGCGCCATCCAGGCCAAGGTGCAGTCGGTGCTGGACGGCACGGTGCACCGCTTCAAGGCGCACGCCGCCACGGCGATCGTGCTCGACCCCAAGACAGGCGCGATCATGGCGATGGCGACCTCGCCCGGCTACGACAACAACCTCGTCCACGACCTGCCCGCCAAGCGATTCCACGACATGACTCAGAACATGGCGGTGGAGTACTCCTACGAGCCGGGCTCGACGTTCAAGGTCGTGACGATGGCGGCCGCGCTGACGAACCACATCGTCGAGCCCGGCACCGTCTTCCATAACCTTCCCTACTCGATCAAGGTCGGCGACAAGATCGTGCACGACGATGTGCCGCGGGGTCCCATCAAGCGCATCACGGTACGGACGATCCTCCAGGAGTCCTCCAACGTCGGCACCGTCACGATCGCCCGCATGGTCGGGCGGACGCTGCTGTCGCAGTGGATCAGCCGGTTTGGGTTCGGCCACACCACCGGCGTCAACCTGCCGGGCGAGGCGCCGGGCATCCTGCTGCCCCCGGACAAGTGGTACGACTCGTCGATCGGGAACATCCCGATCGGCCAGGGCATCGCGGTCACGCCGATGCAGATGGCGGCGATGTACTCGGCGATCGCCAACGGCGGGGTGCTGGTGCAGCCGCACGTGGTCAAGAGGGTCGAGGGCGAGGGCGCACCGGTGGTGCCAAGCCGCCGGATCGTCGACGCAGCCACCGATCACAAGCTGGTGAACATGCTGAAAGGCGTGGTCGACACCGCGACCGGAACCGGCGTGCGGGCGCGCGTGTCCGGCTACACCGTGGCCGGCAAGACCGGCACCGCGCAGAAGGCGCTCGCTCACGGACTCGGCTACTCCACGGTCAACTACGTGGCCTCGTTCGTCGGCTTCCTGCCGGCGGACAACCCCCAGGTCGAGGTGCTGGTGGTGGTCGACTCGCCGCGTGGCAACATCTTCGGCGGCATCGTGGCGGCTCCGGCCTTTCAGCAGATCGCCAGCTCGCTGACGCAGCTGCTCGCGATCAAGCCCGACCGGTCCCCCACCAAGCCCTGACCAGCGCGCCGGTTACGCTTCGCTGCCAATGCGACTCGCGACCCTGATCTCGGCGATCGGGCCGCTCGAGGTGCGGGGTGACACCTCGGGCGAGATCGCCGCACTCAGCTACGACGCCTCGGCCGTTGTCCCGGGCGCGCTGCACTTCTGCGTCCCCGGGCTGCGCGCCGATGGGCACGACTTCGCTGCCCAGGCCGCGCGGAACGGTGCGACGGCGCTGGTCGTCGAGCGACCGGTCGATGTCGAGTTGCCGCAGATCCGGGTGGCGTCCGTGCGCGGCGCGATGGGCCCGGCCGCCGCCACGTTCTACGGCAACCCCAGCGACGACCTGGCCGTGGTCGGCATCACCGGCACCAATGGCAAGACCACGACGGCCTTTCTCACGCACGCCGTGCTGCAAGCCGCCGGGCTGCGGCCCGCGCTGCTGGGAACGATCGAGGCTCGCATCGGCGGCGAGGTGGCGGCGGTCAAGCACACGACGCCGGAGAGCATCGATCTGCAGGCGCTGTTTCGCCGCATGCTGGACGAGGGCGACCGCAGCTGTGCGATGGAGGTGTCGTCGCACGCGCTCTCGCTGGGCCGGGTGGCGGGCACGCGGTTCGCGGCGGCCGCGTTCACCAACCTGACCCAGGATCATCTCGATTTCCACCCCACCATGGAGGACTACCACGCCGCCAAGCGGCGGCTGTTCGAGGGCGGCGAGTGGCCGGGCGCGATCAACATCGGCGATCCGTACGGACGGCGGCTGGTGGATGAGGTGCCGGGCCGCGTGCTGACGTACGCCGCTGCCGGCGACGTCGCGGACGTCCGCCCACACGCGCTGGAGGTCGGGGGCGGGGGTGCGATCGCCATGATCGCGCGCACGCCGCGCGGACTGCTGCCGCTGGACGTGCGGCTGCGTGGGCTGTTCAACGTCGAGAACGTGCTGTGTGTGGTCGCGATCGGCGAGCTGCTCGAGGTGCCGCACGAGGCGGTGAGGGCGGGCATCGCCTCGATGGCGGGCGTGCCGGGGAGGTTCGAGGCGGTCGAGGCCGGACAGCGGTTCGCGGTGCTGGTGGACTATGCGCACACCCCCGACTCGCTCGACAATGTGCTGCGGGCGGCCCGCGCGATCGCCCACGGCCGCGTGATCTGCGTCTTTGGCTGCGGCGGCGACCGCGATCGTGGCAAGCGCCCGTTGATGGGAGCAGTGGCACGGCGGCTGGCTGATCGCGTCATCGTCACCAACGACAACCCGCGCAGCGAGCGGCCGGAGGCGATCGTCGCCGCCATCACGGCCGGCATCGC
Source organism: Gaiellales bacterium (assembly GCA_038212095.1). Lineage (GTDB taxonomy): Bacteria > Actinomycetota > Thermoleophilia > Gaiellales > JAICJC01 > JAICYJ01. Next base: position 92,420 of record JBBQUW010000007.1, read on the forward strand.
GATGGAGGTGGAGCTCGATCGCCGGCGTGCGATCGAGCTGGCGGTACAGGGGGCGGCCGACGGGGACGTGGTCGTGATCGCCGGCAAGGGGCACGAGCAGGGACAGCAGTTTGCCGACCGCACGCTGCCGTTCGACGATCGCGCGGTCGCCCGCGAGGCGCTCACCCGGCTTGGAGACGAGCGATGATCGAGATCGAGATCACTCAGGTGATCGCATTGACCCACGGCAGTGGCTCGGCCGAGGGGAGCGTGCGCGGGCTCTCGACCGACTCTCGCGCGATCGCCGAGGGCGACCTGTTCGTCGCCCTTCCCGGGCGCCGCAGCGATGGGGTGCAGCATGTCGACGAGGCGCTGGAGCGGGGCGCGGTCGCTGCGCTGGTGCCGCGCGGCGCGGGCGGGCGCGGTCGGATCGAGGTCGACGACGTGCTGGATGCGGTCGCTGTCGTGGCGCGCGAGGTGCGACAGCGGTCGCGGGCGCGGGTGGTGGGGATCACCGGCTCGACCGGCAAGACGTCGACCAAGGACATCCTGGCGGCGCTGCTCGAGCCCCACCTGACGGTGGTGGCCAGCCGGGAGAACGAGAACAACGAGCTTGGGGTACCGCTGACGCTGGCCCGGATCGAGCGCGACAGCGAGGTGGCGGTGGTCGAGATGGCGATGCGGGGACTGGGGCAGATCGCATACCTGGCGGCCATCGCCTCCCCCGATATCGGCCTGATCACCGGTATCGGTCCTGTTCATCTGGAGCTGTTGGGCAGCGTCGGCAGGGTGGCCGAGGCGAAGGCCGAACTGCTGGCCGCGCTCCCGCATGACGGGGTCGCGGTGGTGCCACACGGAGAGCCCCTGCTCGCCCCGTTCCTGGATCAGCTGCGATGCCGGGTGGTGACATTCGGAACCGCGTCTGAGGCCGATGTGCAGCTGATCCGGTTCCGGCGGGCGCCACCGGGCGGTGAGGCGGAGATCGCCGTCGGCGGTCGAAGCATTACCCTGCCCGTGACGTTCGCATCCCAGCACAACGCGCTCAACCTGGCATCTGCGGTGGCCGTGTACGACGCGCTCGGACTCCCGCTCGAGCGGGTCGCGGCGGGATCCGCCCAGGTGCGGTTCTCACGCTGGCGTGGCGAGGAGATCGCGCTGGTGGGCGGCGGCCTGCTGATCGCGGATTGCTACAACGCCAACCCGACCTCGATGCGGGCGGCGCTGATCCACCTCAGCGATGCCGGCGGCGCTCGCCGGCGCGTGGCCGTGCTTGGCGACATGGCCGAGCTGGGCGCAGGCGCCGCCAGCTACCACCATCAGGTCGGCGACGTTGCCCGCGAGCTGGGCATCGAGCTGGTGGTTGGGGTCGGGCCGCTGGCCCGTGGGTACGGCGGGCGCTGGTTCGCGACCGTCCCGCAGCTGCTGGACGAGCTGCCCGGGATGATCGAGCCGCAGGACGCCGTGCTGGTCAAAGCCAGCCGGTCGATGGGCCTCGAGGCCGTGGTGGAGGCGATCGCGCCGTGAAGCTGGTGCTGCTGGCGGGCGTGATCGCGATGCTGATGTCGATCGCCGCCGGACCCGCGTTCATAGCCTTCGTCCACCGCCGGTCGCTTGGCCAACATATTCGCGAGGACGGTCCCGCCGGGCACATGTCCAAGCAGGGCACGCCGACGATGGGCGGGCTGATCCTGCTGGCCTGTGCGCTGCTGACGTTCGCGGTGCTGACCAAGCGCACGACGCCTGCGCTGACGGTGGCCGGGGTCACCCTGGCCTGCGCCGCGATCGGCTTCATCGATGACTGGCTGAAGCTGGCCCGGCGGCGCTCGCTGGGCCTGTCTGGACGCTGGAAGATGCTGCTGCTGATCGGCGTCACCGCCGGGTTGGGCTACGTCGCGCACCGCCAGCACCTCTCGACCGATGTCTACCTGCCGCTGATCGACGTCCGACTGGAGCTGGGGCCGCTGTACTACGGCCTGCTGTTCCTGGTCGTGGCCGGCGGCGCCAACGCCGTCAACCTGACCGATGGGCTGGACGGCCTGGCGGCCGGCACGATGACGATCGCCATGCTCACGTATACCGCGATGATGGTGGTGGCGTTCCTGTCCAGGCATGGCCTGACCGCCGAGGGCGACACCAGCCGCATCGACCTGGCGATCATGGGCGCGGCGCTGGTCGGCGGTTGCGTCGGCTTCCTCTGGTACAACGCGTACCCGGCCGACGTCTTCATGGGTGACACGGGATCGTTCGGGCTGGGCGGTGCGCTGGCCGCGATGTCGGTGTTTACCAAGACCGAGTTCCTGCTCGTGCTGATCGGCGGCGTGTTCGTGGTCGAGGCGCTGTCGGTGGCGATCCAGGTGCTGTGGTTCAAGACCACGCGCAAGCGGGTGTTCCTGATGGCGCCGATCCATCACCACTTCGAGATGCTGGAGTGGACAGAGAACAAGATCATCGTGCGGTTCTGGATCCTGGCCTCGATCTGCGGTGCCAGCGGCTTTGTCCTCTACTACCTGGCGTACTCGAAGTACCGGTGAGTGAGGGCCGCTACCTGGTGCTCGGGCTGCGCCGCTCCGGGCTGGCGGCCTGCGAGGCGATCTCCCGCTGCTGGCCGTCCGCGACGGTGATCGCGGTCGACGACGCGCCGGACGTCGACGTCGCGAGGCTTTCCGCGCTGGGGATCGAATATCGCGTTGGAGGCAAGGACGTGTCCATGCAGGCGTTGACAGCCGTGATCAAGAGCCCCGGCGTGCCGGGCGACGTGCCGCTGCTCGAGCGGGCGCGAGCGGCCGGCGTGCCGGTGTGGAGCGAGGTTGAGCTGGCGGCCCGGATGCTCCCCAACCCGATCGTCGGCGTCACCGGCACCAACGGCAAGACCACCACCACCGAGCTGATCGGCGCGATGCTGCGGGAGGGCGGGCTGGGCGTCGAGGTGGCCGGCAACGTCGGGCGCGCCCTGTCGGAGCTGCCCGGCCGGGCGGCCGAGGACGCCTGGGTGGTGTGCGAGCTGTCCAGCTTCCAGCTCGAGGACATCGAGCAGCTGCGCTGCCGGGTGGCGGTGGTGCTGAACATCACCCCCGATCACCTGGACCGGCACGGCACGATCGAGCAGTACCGCGCCAGCAAACTGCGCATCATGGAGAACCAGACCGGCGACGACACGGCGGTGTTGAACGGCGACGACCCGCTGCTGCGGGGCGGCGCGCTGCCCGGCGCTGCGCGGCAGGTGTGGTTCGACCGCTCCCAGTCCGACCGGGTCGACTGGGAACATGCCGTGATACGTGGCGACCATAATCTGGAGAACTCGATCGCCGCGGCGGCCGCCGCGGAGGCTGTCGGCGTGTCGCGTGCCGACCGCGACCGCGCGCTGCGTGCGTTCGTCTCTCCGCCGCACCGGCTGCAGCAGGTCGCCGACCGGGCCGGCGTGCGCTTCGTCGACGACTCCAAGGCCACGAACCCGGAGGCGGCGATCAAGGCGCTGACCGCATTTGACCATGGGGTGCACCTGATCCTGGGCGGATCGTCGAAGGGCGGCTCGTTCGATCCGCTCGCGCGGGCGGTCGCGTCCGGCCCGGTGTCCACGGTCGACCTGACCGGCGACGCCGCCCAGGCGATCGCTTCGTCGCTGGACGCGGCCGGCGTGCGCTACCGTCGCCATCGCCGGCTGGCCGAGGCGGTCACCGCCGCCGCCGCTGATGCGCGGCCGGGTGACACCGTGTTGCTGTCGCCCGCCTGTGCCAGCTTCGACGAGTTCCGCGACTACGTTCACCGCGGTGAGGTCTTCGCCGAGCTGGCGGGGGAGGTGCCGGTTGGTCGGTGACGTGCAGCGCGCGCGCCGCCGCGCGGCCCGCTCGAGCCCGATGCTCGAGTACCACCTGCTGCTGCTGGTGACGCTCGGCCTGGTCGCGTTCGGCCTGATCATGGTCTACAGCGCGTCCAGCGGCACCGCGGTCGTGCAGGGGCAGGATCCAGTCGGCGTGCTGGCCAAGCAGGGCATGTACGCCGTGGTGGGCGTGATCCTGATGCTGGTGCTGGCCCGTTTCAACTACCGCCGCCTGCGCTACTTCGCGGCGCCGTTCCTGCTGATAGCGATCGCGCTGCTGGTTGCCGTCAAGATTCCCCACGTCGGCGTGACGCTGAACGGCGCCCAACGATGGATCTATCTGGGGCCGATCTCGATCCAGCCGTCCGAGATCGCAAAGGGTGCGGTGCTGGTGTTCGCGGCCGCCGTGCTGGCGTCGCGCAAGCGCCCCCCGCGCACGTTGAGGCAGCTGTTCAACCCCGTCGGTGCGGTCGTGCTGGTGGTGCTAGTGCTGATCCACTCCCAGCCCGACCTGGGCACCACGATCGCGATCTCACTGATGGTGTGCAGCATCCTGCTGGTGGCCGGGACGCCGTATCGGCTGTTCATCAGCGTGGCACTGGTGGGCGTGTCCGGCGTCGCCTATACGGTGGCGCGGCAGCCGTACCAGATGGATCGCATCCGCACGGTCCTCGACCCGTGGCAGGATCCGGCCGGCACCGGCTACCAGAGCATCCAGGCGCTGCTGGCATTGGGGTCGGGTGGCATCTGGGGTGTCGGTCTGGGCAACGGTACCCAGAAGCTCGGCTTCCTGCCGGAGGCGCCCACCGACATGATCGGGGCCGTGATCGGCGAAGAACTGGGGTTGGTGGGAATCATGGCGACCGTGATGGCATTCGCGCTGTTCACCGCCCTCGGCTACCGGGTCGCGCTGCGATGCCGCGATCCGTTCGGCAAGTACCTGGCGGCCGGCGCCACCTCGCTGGTGGCGGGGCAGGCGATCGTCAACTTCGGCGCGGTGCTCGGCTTCCTGCCCTTGACCGGCGTGCCGCTGCCGCTGATAAGCTCAGGCGGGTCGAGCCTTGTGGTGATGCTCGGCGTGGTTGGTGTCATGCTGAACGTCGCCGAATCGACCGCGACCGCGCGTGGCGCCGCCGCCAAACCGCGGCGCGAGGCGAAGGATGGCAAGGCGACCGAACCCCCCAAGCGTGCAGAGCCCACGCGTGCTGATCGCCGCAGGCGGAACGGCGGGACACGTCGTACCGGCGCTGGCGGTGGCCGGCGAGCTGCGGGCTAGAGGCGCCCACGTCGAGTTCGCGGGCGGAGACCGCGTCGAGGCTGAGATGGTGCCCGCCGCCGGCTATCCGTTCCACCAGTTCGCGATCGGCGGCTTCCCGCGCCGCGCCTCGCCGCAGCTCGCACGCGCGCTGCTGCGGGCGGGTGCTGCTCCGATCGCCTGCCGGCGGATCATCTCTCGGGTGCGTCCAGACGTCGTGTTCGGCGCCGGCGGCTACGTCTCGGGGCCGATGCTGGCGGCGGCCGCGACCTCGCGGCTGCCCGGTGCGCTGCTTGAGGTCGACGCCCACATGGGCGTCGCGAACCGGCTGGCCGCGCCGTTGGTGCGGCGCATCTACCTGGCGTTTCCGATCCACCGCAGCGACGGCAAGTTTCTGGTCACCGGGCGGCCGATCGGGAGCCTCACCGTCCGGTCGACGGCCGCGTGGCAGGAGGATGTGCTGGTGGTGGGCGGCAGCCTCGGCGCCACCCACCTCAACCAGGTGGCCGCCGCGGCGTGGGCCGACGCCGATCCCGGTTTCCGGGTGACGCACATCACCGGCGAACGCGACCTCGGCCGGTACGAGAGCCTGTCGAGCGACTGGTACCAGGTGCGCGGCTTCATCCCGGATCTGCTGGCGACGATGCGAGGCAGCGCTCCCAAGCTGGTCGTGTCGCGGGCCGGCGGCGTCGTGTTCGAGATCGCTGCCGCGGGCTGTCCGGCGATCCTGATCCCGTCCCCCAACGTGACCGCCGACCACCAGACGGCCAACGCCGGCTACCTGGAGCGGGCCGGTGCGGCGAAGGTGATCGCTGACGCCGACCTGACGCCGCGGCTGCTCGATGCCACCGTCCGGGGCCTGTTGGCGGATTCCGCCCGGCTGGACGAGATGTCGGCTGCGGCCCGGGACTGGGCGCGGCCGGACGCCGCAGTCAGGATCGCCGACGACCTGCTAACACTTGCACGATGAGCTTCGCCGACCGCCGCCTTCACATGATCGGGATCGGGGGCGCCGGCGTCTCGGCGCTGGCCACGGTTGCCTACGCCTGGGGCGCGGACGTGTCCGGCTGCGACCAGGCGCCGTCGATCTACTCCCAACGGCTGCAGAGGTTCGGCGTGCCGGTCTCGATCGGCCATGACCGGGCGCACCTCTCGCCGGGAGTCGAGGTGGTCGTCTCCTCGGCGATCGCGGCCGACGAGCCGGAGCTGCTGGCGGCGCGAGAGCTGGGACTTCCGCGACTGCATCGGGCGCAGCTGCTGGCCGAGATGGTCGCTTCGCGGCGCTCGATCTGCGTGGCCGGTGCGCACGGCAAGACCACCACCTCGGCCATGATCGCCTTCGCGGCCCAGCGGCTGGGGCTCGATCCGACGTTCCTGATCGGCGGCGAGGTGCCTCAGCTGGGCGGCAACGCGGGCCCCGGCTCGGGCACCCTGCTGGTTGCCGAGGCGGACGAGTCGGACGGCTCGCTCTCGCTGCTGCGACCGCGGGTCGCCGTGGTCACCAACATCGAGCTCGACCACCATGCCCGCTTCGCCTCGCTGGACGAGCTGCGCCAGCTGTTCGCCGATTGGGCGACCGAGCTGCCGCAACGCGGGACGCTGGTGGCGCACGAATCGGTCACGTTGCCAACGCAGGCGAATGTCGTCCACTACGGCTACGGCGAGGTGGAGTGGCAGGTGAGCGCGGTCGAGCAGGGGGGTGGCCGCACCGGCTGCTGGCTGCGCACGCCGGAAGGCGTGCCGGTGCACGTCTCGCTCGAGCTCGCGGGCGCGCACAACGCGCTGAACGCCGCGGCCGCGATCGCCGCCCTGCACGCGGCTGCGGGCGTGCAGGCGGCCGACGCCGCCGCTGCGCTGGCTGGCTTTACAGGGGTCGGCCGCCGTTTCGAGCTGCGCGGCCGGCGGGCGGGGGCCTGGATCGTCGATGACTACGCCCACCATCCCACCGAGGTCGCCGCCACCATCGCCGCCGCCCGAGCCTGGACGCCTGGCCGGGTGGTCGTCTGCTTCCAACCGCACCTCTACTCGCGCACCGAGGCGCTGGCACGGGAGTTCGGCACCGCGCTGTCCGCTGCGGACGAGGTTGTGGTGACAGAGATCTACGCCGCACGCGAGCAACCGCTGGCGGGCGTCACCGCCAAGCTGGTGGTGGACGCGGTCAGCGAGCGGCGACCGGGAATGCCGCTGGCCTACCAGCCGGGCGTCGAGGCCAGCGCCCGGTTCCTGGCGTCGCGTATCCGTGATGGCGACATGCTGCTGACGGTGGGAGCGGGCGACGTGCGGCGGGTGGGAGACCTGCTGCTGGAGATGGTGTGACCACGCTGCCCGGCTTCATCGAGCAGGACGTGCCGATCTCGCGGCTGACAACGCTCGGCACCGGCGGGCCGGCGCGCTACTTCGGCCGGCCCGAGGATCTCGAGCAGCTCGCGGCGTTGCTCGAGTGGCGGGCCGAGCAGGGGCTGGCGATGGCGGTGATCGGGCTGGGATCGAACCTGCTCGCGGCCGATGCGGGGTTCGACGGCCTGGTGGTGCGGCTGTCCGGCCGGCTGGCCGCGATCGAGCGGGATGGCACGGACATCCGGTGCGGCGGCGGCGCCTCGCTGGCGGCGGTGGTCAAGCGGGCCTCGCAGTGGGGCTTGTCCGGCATCGAGTTCGGCTGCGCCATCCCGGGAACGGTCGGCGGCGCCGTGCGAATGAACGCCGGCGCATACGGCGGCGAGATGTGCGACGTGCTCGCCGAGGCGCTGGTGATGGCGGCCGGTGGCGGACGCTCCGGCGGCCCGCAGCAGCTGGCGATGAGCTACCGCCGCTCCAACGTGACGGGCGATGAGGTGGTGGCTGAGGTCAGGCTCGCGCTGGCGGCCGGCGATCCGCAGTCGATCTCGGAGACGGTGCACGAGATGCAGCGCAGGCGCAAGCAGGCACAGCCGGGCGGGGTGAGGACGTTCGGAAGCGTGTGGAAGAATCCGTCACAGGAGATGACGGCGGGCATGCTGCTGGAGCGGTGTGGGCTGAAGGGGCTGGCGATCGGTGGCGCGCGCATCTCGCCCGTGCATGCAAACTTCATCGAGAACACAGGCGACGCTAGCTCGGCCGACGTGATCGCCCTGATGGTGGAGTGCCGGCGGCGCGCGCGAGACCAGTTCTCGGTCGTGCTCGAGCACGAGGTTCAGCTGCTGGGCGCGATCGAGCTGCCGTCCGACGCCGCCTGACGCGACCGCCGCATGGCAGGTATCTGCCCGCCGGCGTTGAATTCTCCCGTCGTGCAGCTCGTCTCGGGCATCGATGAAGCGTTCATGCTTCGCCGCCGCGAGCTCCTGCGAGAGCAGGGGCGGCGCCGGCTGGCGATCGTGCTGGCGATCGTGCTGGCGGTCGCGGCGGTCGCCGGCTACAAGCTGCTCGCGATGTCGTCGGCCTTTGCCGTCACCCAGGTGCAGGTGAGCGGGGCCAAGCCCTTGCTGGCGCGCGAGATCCACGCCGCCGTCGAGTCGGTGGCCGGCGGGCGCAGCCTGCTGCAGGTCGACCGCGGCGCGATCGTCCGCAGGCTGGAGGCGATGCCCTACGTCCAGTCGGTCTCGATCGACCGGTCATTCCCTCACACGCTGGCAGTGCACGTCGTGGTCGAGCATCCGACCGTGGTCGTGATGGCCGGCCAGACCGGCTACCTTGTCTCCGCCGATGGCCGCGTGCTGGCCCAGACGGCGAAGGCGCCGGCGGCGTTGCCACGAGTGACCGCGGCCGGCACCACCGCGCTGACGGTTGGCCGCGACAACGGCGACGGAAGCGTCGCTGCGGCACTGCAGGTGCTGGCGGCGACGCCGCCCGGCTTCCGCAAGGGCGTGGGCCGGATCACGGCGTTGATCCCCGGGGCGGGAACGATTACGGCCGTGATCGGAAAGCACATCCAGCTGCGGCTGGGCGACACCAGCCAGCTGACCCTCAAGCTCGAGGTGGTGCAGCGCGTGATGCAGCGGATCCGGGGTGCACAGCGCTCGGAGCTGGCCTACATCGATGTCAGCGCACCATCACGCCCAGCATACGGCATGCGGTCGTCCTTACCCTCAACTTCAGGGTGAGAGTTGCATCCATCAGGTTCGGCTTGACACCCAGGGTTGATCGGAGTACGCTGGCAACGGTGCCCCGCGTCGTCCGGCAGGATCCGGTACGCCGTGCGGGCTCAACGTGTTTTTGGGAGTACTCTCAGGCTGACCGTCAGAGTGAGGCGGTGGCCGGTGCCGCGACGGAGGTTTCACAACCATGAGGGATCAGAGTGGGAACTACCTGGCCGTGATCAAGGTCGTCGGGGTCGGCGGTGGAGGTACCAACGCCGTCAACCGGATGGTCGATGCCGGCCTTCGCGGCGTCGAGTTCATCGCCGTCAACACCGACGCTCAGGCGTTGCTGATGTGCGACGCCGACGTCAAGATCCACATCGGATCCAAGATCACGCGCGGCCTCGGCGCCGGCGCGGATCCCTCGATCGGCCGCGAGGCGGCGATGGAGAGCCGCGACGAGCTGAAGGAGGCGCTCAAGGGCGCCGACATGGTATTCGTGACCGCGGGCAAGGGCGGCGGCACCGGCACAGGCGCCGCGCCGGTGATCGCCGAGATCGCGCGAGAACTGGGCTCGCTGACGGTCGGAGTAGTCACGCGTCCATTCGGATTCGAGGGACGCAAGCGCGGCGATCAGGCCGACCAGGGCATCCGCACGCTGCGCGAGAAGGTCGACACGCTGATCATCATTCCCAACGACCGCCTGCTGCAGGTGGTCGAGAAGCGCACGTCGATCGTGGATGCGTTCCGGATCGCCGACGATGTTCTGCGCCAGGGCGTGCAGGGGATCACCGACCTGATCACGGTGCCGGGCCTGATCAACCTCGACTTTGCCGACGTGCGCACCATTATGCGCGAGGCAGGTTCGGCGCTGATGGGCATCGGTCTCGCCAGCGGCGAGAACCGCGCCGCCGAGGCCGCCCGGGCTGCCATCTCATCGCCGTTGCTGGAGGCGTCGGTGGAGGGTGCGACCGGCATCCTGCTGAACATCACCGGCGGCGCCGACCTTGGCCTGTTCGAGGTCAACGAGGCGGCCGAGATCATCGGCAGCGCCTCCGACTCGGATGCGAACATCATCTTCGGCGCGGTGATCGACGAGGCGATGGCCGATCAGGTGCGTGTGACCGTGATCGCGACCGGGTTCGACCGTTCGTCCAAGTCGCGGCCTGCGGCCGCCTTTGCGACCGGCACACGGGAGACTCCGTCGCGGAAGCTCGAAGACACCAGCACCGGTGAGTTCGAGCTGCCCAAGGAGGCGCTCGAGATCCCCAGCTTCCTGCGCGAGCAGTAGCCGCGCACGGCCCGCTGAGACGGCCTGTTTCTCGGTAATATCAGTGCACGCCCGAGTGGCCGAACGGCCTCCACTCGATCCTTGTCGCCGGCTCCCTGGCGGCAGGCCGGCTGCCGAGGCACCTGTTGACTCGGGCACTGTGTAGACTGCTCTTCCGGATGGCTGAGGAGACCGCGCTACGCCGGACCCCGCTCTACGACCGCCACGTCGCGGCCGGTGCGCGCATCGTTCCGTTCGCGGGCTGGGAGATGCCGGTGCAGTATCAGGGCATCATCCCCGAGCACCTCGCCGTACGTACGGCGGCGGGACTGTTCGACGTCTCGCACATGGGGCAGCTGGAGCTGCGCGGGCCGGGCGCGCTGGAGTCCTGCCAGCAGATGCTGTCCAACGATCTCCGTCGGATCGCGGCCGGCCATGCGCAGTACACGCTGCTTCTGAACGAGGCCGGCCGGCCGGTCGACGACCTGATCGTCTACCGGTTTGCCGACGACCACCTGCTGCTGGTGGTCAATGCCTCGCGCGTCGACGACGATCGCGGCTGGCTGGCAGATCACCTGCCCGACGGCGTGGCGCTGGACGACCGGTCGGCCGAGATGGCGATGCTCGCGCTGCAGGGGCCGACATCGCTGGGCCTGGTGGAGCTGCCCGAGCTCGAGCCGTTCGCCTTCGTCCAGGCCGACGTCTGCGGCGTCCCCGCGATCGTCGCCCGCACCGGCTACACGGGCGAGCCGGGAGTGGAGCTGATGGTGGCCGGCGAGCGGGCGGCGGAGCTGTGGGATGCGATCGTCGCCGCCGGCGCGACTCCCTGCGGGCTGGGGGCGCGGGACACGTTGCGGCTCGAGGTCTGCTACCCCCTGTACGGCAACGATCTCTCGCTGGAGCGAACGGCGCTCGAGGCGGGACTGGGGTGGGTGTGCGCCCTCGACGCCAAGGAGTTCGTCGGCGCCGGTGCCCTTCGCGAGCAGCGGGCCGCCGGCGGGCACGACCGGCTGGTGGCTTTCACCATGTCTGAGCGTGGCATCCCCCGTCCGGGCATGGCGGTGCTACCGGCCGGCGTTGTCACCAGCGGCACCATGTCGCCGTCACTCGGCCTTGGTATCGGCATGGGCTACGTCCCCGCCGACGGCGCCGCGGTCGGCGGCGCGATCCAGATCGACGTGCGCGGCCGCCCTCTCGCGGCCGTGATCGCCAAGAAGCCACTGTACGTCAAGGAGACGACCGAATGAGCGACGCGAGCTACCCCGATGGGCTCTACTACAACGAGCAGCACGACTGGGCACGGGTGGAGGGTGACAGCGCCACCTTCGGCATCACCTGGTATGCGCAGGACACGCTGGGCGAGGTCGTCTACTACAGCCCCGCCGCCGTCGGCACCGCGGTCACCCAGGGCGGCGAGTACGGGGAGCTCGAGTCGACCAAGGCCGTCTCGCCGTTGATCTCGCCGCTGGCCGGCGAGGTGACCGAGGTCAACGACGCGCTGGAGGGCAACGAGTCCAGCGTGAACGACGATCCCTACGGCGACGGCTGGCTGATCAAAGTGCGGCTGGCGGATCCGTCACAGCTCGACTCGCTGATGGACGCTGCCGCTTACCAGGCGTACATCGAGACGCTGTGACCTTCACCTCGCTGACCGACTCCGACCGCCGGCAGATGCTGGCCACGATTGGCGTCGACTCGATCGAGCAGCTGTTCGCCGAGATTCCGGCCGCCGTGCGGCTGAACCGGCCGCTGGCGCTCGAGCCGGCGCTGTCGGAGGCGGAGCTGTGGGCGCACATGGCCGAGCTGGCCGAGCGCAACGTGCACGTCGGCCGCGAGCTCTCGTTCCTGGGTGCCGGCGTCTACGACCACTACGTGCCGGCCGTCGTCGACACGGTGATGCAGCGGGGCGAGTTCCTGACGGCCTATACGCCCTACCAGCCCGAGATGAGCCAGGGCGTCCTGCAAGCGATCTTCGAGTATCAGACCGCAATCTGCGAGCTGACCGGAATGGATGTCAGCAACGCCTCAGGGTACGACGGGATGACGGTCGCGGCGGACGCGTGCTATGTGGCCAAGCTCGCCACCGGCCGCAACAAGGTGGTGGTGGCTGAGGCGCTCAACCCCCAGGCCCGCGAGGTTGTGCGCACGTTCGCACCCGGGTTCGGCATGGAGGTGGTGGAGGTGCCCCATACCGATGGAGCGACCGACCCCGACCGCTGGCGAGATGCGGCGGCCGGGGCCGCGCTGGCGATCTTCCAGCAGCCGAACTTCCTGGGCGTGCTGGAGGACGCGCCTGCGCTGGCCGAGGCGGCCACCGCCGCCGGCGCGCTGCCGGTCGCCCACGTCGACCCGATGTCGCTCGGCGTGCTCGAGGCGCCGGGCAACTATGGCTGTGCGCTCGCGATCGGCGAGGGCCAGCCCGCGGGCAACTACCTCTCCTACGGCGGCCCCCACTACGGCTTCCTGGCCGCACGCATGGAATACGCCCGACAGCTGCCGGGCCGGATCGTGGGCGAGACCTCTGACCGCGATGGCCGTCGCGGCTACGTGCTGACGCTGCAGACGCGCGAGCAGCACATCCGCCGCGAGAAGGCGACGTCCAACATCACCTCCAACCAGACGCTGCTCGCGCTGGGCGGTCTGGTCTATCTGTCGTGGCTGGGCCCGTCCGGGATTTCCGAGGTGGGGCAGCGCTCGGCCGCGCTGGCCGAGCACGCCAAGCGCCGGTTGGGGCTGCCGCCGGCCTTCGACCGGCCGACGTTGCGCGAGTTCGTCGTGCGCACGGGCATGCCCGCGCGCGACGTGATCGATGGCTGCAAAAAGCTGGGTGTCCACCCTGGACTGGCGGTCGGCCGCTACTACGAGGGACTTGACGACGCGCTCATGATGGCCTTCACGGAGCGGCGCACGGTGGAGGAGATCGAGCGCCTGGCGGATGCGTTGGAGTCGGTCGGCGTGCGGCTGGGGCAGCTATGAAGCTGATCTACGAGCGATCGCAGGCGGGGCGCCGCGCATCCTCGGTGCCCGACCCCGGGCTGCCGCCGGCGGACGTTCCGCAGCGGCTGCGGCGCGCGCGCCCAGCCCGGCTGCCGGAGCTGGCCGAGCCGGAGCTGGTGCGCCACTTCACGGAGCTCTCCACTCGCAACTTCGGCATCGACACCGGCTTCTATCCGCTGGGCTCGTGCACGATGAAGTACAACCCGCGCGTCAACGAGCGGCTGGTCGGGCTGCCCGGCTTCCGCGACCTGCATCCCTACCAGGACGACGCCGACGCCCAGGGAGCGCTGGAGTTGATGTGGCGGCTGCAGGAGATCCTGGCCGAGGTGGTGGGGCTGGACGCCGTCACGCTGCAGCCGGCCGCCGGTTCGCAGGGCGAGCTGACCGGGTTGACCCTGATCAGCGCCTACTTCCGCGACCGCGGCGAGCACGAGCAGCGGCGCGAGATCGTGATCCCCGACACCGCCCACGGTACCAACCCGGCCAGCGTTACTATGGCAGGCTACAACGTTGTCAAGGTCAACGTTGACGCGCGAGGCAACATCGACATGGACGACCTGCGCGGGAAGGTGGGGCCGGCCACCGCGGGGCTGATGCTGACCAACCCATCGACGCTGGGACTGTTCGAGGAGCGGATCGAGGAGGTGGCCGCGATCTTCCACGAAGCCGGTGCGCTGCTCTACTACGACGGCGCGAACCTGAACGCGGTCTGCGGTGTTTCCCGCCCTGGCGACATGGGATTCGACGTCCTGCACTTCAACCTGCACAAGACGTTCTCGCAGCCGCACGGCGGCGGCGGGCCCGGTGCCGGCTCGGTTGCCGTGAGAGACATCCTCGAGCCGTACCTGCCCGCTCCCACCGTGGTGCGGGAGGGCGACAGCTACCGCCTCGACTACGACCGGCCGCGCTCCATCGGTCGCGTGCGCGGATTCGGCGGCCCGTTCGGGGTGTTCGTACGGGCGTATGCCTTCATCCGCATGTGGGGACCGGGCTTGCGTGAGATGTCCGAGACGGCCGTGCTGAACGCCAACTATATGCTGGCTCGGCTGCGCGATGACTACGAGCTGCACTACGACCGCCACTGCATGCACGAGTTCGTGCTGTCGGCGCGCGGGCTGAAGAAGGAGTACGGCGTGACAGCCCTGGACGTCGTCAAGCGGCTGATGGACTTCGGCTACCACCCACCCACCGTGTACTTCCCGCTGGTGGTGCCTGAGGCGCTGATGATCGAGCCGACCGAGACCGAGGCCAAGGAGACGCTGGACGAGTTCTGTGACGCGATGCTGGCGATCGTGCGCGAGGCGGCCGAGACGCCGGAGCTGCTCAAGCAGGCCCCGCATACGCGGCCGGTGTCCCGGCTGGACGAGGCGGCGGCCGCCAAGCGGCTGGTCGTGAGGCACCATTTCGACGAGCAGTAGCGGCGCCGTGGAGGCGGTGCTCTTCGACTACGGCGACACGCTGTTCCATTTCCGTTACGAGCAGCGCACCCACCGCCGCGCGCTGGAGCGTCTGGTCGAGGTGATGGAGCTGGTGGAGATCGACCAGCGGGCTCTGTTCGACGAGTTCATGGCGCGATTCGAGCGAGCGCTGGAGGAGCGCGGCGAGCACGCCGAGATGGACTACGCCGGCCTGGTGCGCGAGGTGCTGGCGGCGTTCGGGGTGTCGGTGGACGACGAGCGGCTGATGCGCGGCCTGCACGCCGAGCACCGCGCGTGGGATGCCAGCCGTGAGCTCCATCCCAGCACCACCGTCCTGCTCGATGAGCTGCGCCGGCGAGGGCTGCGCGTCGGTCTGGTATCGAACGCGTTCGATCCGCCGTCTTTCATGCATGAGGATCTCGAGCTGGCGGGCATCGCCGCGCGGATCGATGCCGCCGTGTTCTCGTCCGAGCTCGGGCTGCGCAAGCCGCACCCCGCCATCTACCGCAGCGTGCTGGAGCGGTTGGCGGTCGAGCCGGAGCGGGCGCTGTTTGTCGGCGACCGCGTGCTGGAGGATGTGGTCGGCCCGCGGCGGCTGGGAATGCGCACGTGCCTGGCGTTGTACTTTCGTGAGGACGAGGGTGACCACTCGCTGGCCGACCATCGCATTCACGACCCGCTTGACGTGCTCGCGCTGATCACCCGATGAGCCTGCCGGCGGCCCCGGCTCGCACTGGTTCGAATCGGATACGCGGGTAGACTGGTCGCCATGGGCAGCATCCGACAATCCCTGCCGGTTGCCGAGCAGCGCACCGAGGTCGAGTGCCGGCGATGCGGCGTCGTCTGCCAGAAGGTGATCCACCCGCAGCGCTGTGTGGAACAGGCCTGTCCCTTCCTGTACTCGTTCGACGCCTTCGGCCGGTCGTACACGGGATGCACGCAGGGCATCTTCGGCGTGGCCATCGACGCCGAGCACCTGGAGCAGGGGAAGCGCCGCCGCGGCGGCTTCGGATCGATCCGCGCGGTGCGCCAGCCGCTGGCGATCTGCCCGGCCGAGGTCGAGCGGGCGTACGAGAACCGCGAAGAGCCGATGGGCTGTATCAATCCCGAGTTCTACGAGCTTCCTGACCGCGACGGCTTCCGTGTGGTCGAACGGCCGTACGCGGGCGGCGCGTGACGTTGCCGCGCGTGCTGGCTCGGATCTCGCTGGTGGTCGTTGTCGCCTGCTTCGGCATGATCGCATTGGGCGCGGCGCCGGCCGGCGGTGGCGGCGGTGTCCGCGCGGCCGTCACGCTGTCGGCGGCCGCCGCGATCCCCCCGGCGCCGCTGGCGATCCCGCCGCGGCCGACCGGGCCAGGTGAGTTGATCGGCATGGTGACGCGTCCCCTCCTCACCTCCGCCGGCGCCGTCTCGCCGGTGACGCCGCTTGGCGGCCACACCTGGCTGCTGATCCTGCGCCATCATGGCCGCTACGGTTCGGCGCTCGTGCCAACCGCCGGCCAGCCGCGCCTCGCCCGGATCGACATCTCGTCGCTCCAGCTGCGCTGGACGCGAGTACGGATCGTCGTCGATATCTCCCACCTTCGTCTGTCGGTGACGCGGGGAAGCCGGCTGCTGGGTCGATTTCCGATCGCCGCCGGCACCTCCGCCACGCCCACGCCGACGGGGATGTTCTCGGTCACCGATCGCGTCGCGTTCTCGCAGCCCGGCAGCTACGGCAGCTTCGCGCTTGGCCTCAGCGCCCACCAGCACCACCTCGTGGCGGGTTGGACGGGCGGCGATCAGATCGCGATCCACGGCACCGACAACCCGGCGTCGATCGGCACCTTCGCCAGCCTGGGCTGCATCCGTGTCAGCGAGATCGCGCTGCGGGTGTTGAAGCGGGTGGTGCCGCTGGGCGCGCCGGTCGTCGTGCGCCTGTAGCTACTCGTCGCCCTCCGGTCGCCGCCGCAGCCGTTTGACTTGGCCGGTGCGCTTCTTGCCCTCGACCCGACGCGCCTTGGCGGCCCGGCTGGGCCGGGTCGGGCGGCGGGGCGGCGGCGGCGGCGCCAGTGCCTCGCGCATCGCCTCGACGAACCGCTGCACCGCCAGCTGGCGGTTTCGCAGCTGGCTGCGCTCGTCCTGTGCCACCAGCCGCAGGCGGCCCTCGCCGTCGAGTCGGGCGCCCAGCCGCCGGCGCGCTCGCGAGCGTTCGGCGTCCGTCAGGGTGGGCGACCGTTCGAGGTCGAACACCAGCTCGACGCGGGTGCTGGACGTGTTGACGTGCTGGCCGCCCGGGCCGCCGGCGCGCGAGAAGCGGAACTCGAGCTCGGCCATCGGCAGGCCGGACGCCGCGCCTATCTCGAGGAGGTCGCCGTCTGCCACCGTTTCACACCCTTGCGGTTGAGCCGGCGCAGGGCCGCCATCTCGGCCAGATCGGGACCGCGGCCATCCGCGCCGGACGTCTCCATCACCATCGGCAGGTGCTGGAGGGCCGGGTGTCCCAGCATCACCGCCAGACCCTCGCCGATCTCGCCCTGCGCGAGGTTCTCATGCCGGTCGCGGTTGGAGCCGAACGGCAGCTTGGAGTCGTTGACGTGCAGGCAGCGCAGCCGGTCAAGCCCGATCCGCTCGTCCACCTCGCCCAGCAGACCGTCCATTCCTTCCGGCGTCGTGATATCGATGCCGCTGGCGAACAGGTGGCAGGTGTCGAGGCAGATGCCGACACCCGGCGGGCGGCCGAGCTCGTCGATGATGCGGGCCAGCTCGGCAATGGTGACGCCGATCGTGCCCTGATGGCCGGCGCTATTTTCGAGCAGCAGCCATGGCCCATCGGCCGCTCGCTCGCCGATCACGATCTGCAGCCCGGGCACGATCTGGTGCATCGCCGCGTCCACTCCCCGACCGAGGTGGCTGCCGACGTGGAAGACGACGCCCTCCGCACCGATCCGGTGGCCGACGTCGACGGTGGTCGAGAGGGCACGCACCGAGCGGTGGTAGATGGCGTCGTCGGTCGCGCCGAGGTTGATCAGGAAGGTGGCGTGACAGACGACCGCGCCCACGCCGACCTCGCCACGGCGCTGGTGAAACTGCGCCACCGCCTGATCGCTGTGCGCGGTCGGCTTCCACATCCGCGGGCTCTGCGTGAACACCTGCACGGCCGTCGCCCCAAGTGCCTCGGCGCGGTCGATGGCAGTGTGGATTCCTCCGGCGGACGAGACGTGGGCTCCCAACAGCATCGGATGAGTGTAGTCAGGCCTGGCCGGTAGGATCTGTCGGCCATGCCCGACCAGCCAGTCCGCGTCCGCTTCCCTCCCTCGCCCACCGGGCTGCTGCACGTCGGCAGCGCCCGAACCGCGCTGTACAACTGGCTTTTCGCCCGGCACGCCGGCGGAAAGCTGGTGCTGCGGTTCGAAGACACCGATCGCGCGCGCTCCACTGACGCCGCGGTCGAGCAGGCGTTGCGGGTGCTGGAGTGGCTCGGCATCGACTGGGACGAGGGCCCCTCGCGACAGACGGAGCGCTACCCCCGCTACGCCGCGGCCGCATCGGGCCTGATCGACGCGGGCAGGGCCTACCGCTGTTACTGCACTGCCAAGGAGCTCGACGCCGAGCGCGAGGCCCGTCAGCGCTCCCAGCAGCCGCTGATCTACTCCGGCCGCTGCCGCCGGCTGAGCGACGAGCAGCGGGCCGCGTACGAGGCGGAGGGCCGCTCGTCGGTGGTGCGGCTGGTGATGGATCCGGCCGGCGAGACGGTGATCGACGACATCGTGCGTGGGACCGTCACCTGGGACAATGCGCTGCAGGGGGATTTCATCGTGCTGCGCTCGGATGGCTCGCCCACGTATCAGTTCGCCAACCCACTGGATGACATCGAGGCCGAGATCAGCCACGTCATCCGGGGAGAGGATCTGCTCTCGTCCACGCCGAGGCAGCTGGCGGTGTACCGGGCGATGGGGGCCGGCGAACCGCGCTTCGCCCACCTACCCATGATCCTCGGCCCGGACAAGAAGCGGCTCTCCAAGCGCCACGGCGCCGTCTCTGTCGAGGAGTTCCGCGATCGCGGCTACCTGGCCGAGACGATGCGCAACTACCTGGCGCTGATCGGCTGGAGCTTCGACGACAAGACGACGGTGATGACCACCGCCGAACTGGTGGAGCGGTTCACGCTCGAGCGCGTCAACACCAGCCCCGGCGTGTTCGATTTTGCCAAGCTGGAGTGGCTCAACGGTGAGCATCTGCGGATGCTGGCGCCGGAGCGGTTCTGCGATGAGCTGCTGGAGCATCTGGAACGGTCAGGCTCACCCCTGGCCGCCCAGCCCGAGCGGGTGCGCGAGGTCGCCCCGATCGTGCAGGAAAAGCTGCGCGAGCTGTCCCAGTTCGAGAGCTACGGGGCGTTCCTGTTCGGGCCGGCGGTCTATGACGACGAGGCGGTGGGCCGCGTGGTGGACGACCCGGACGCGCCGCGGGCGCTGGAGTCTGCGCGAGCTGCGCTGGAGCGTCTGGTGGAGTGGACGGCGGCCTCGATCGAGGAGGCGCTGCGGGCGGCCTGCGACGAGACCGGGCTGAAGCCGCGCGTCCTGTTTGGCCCGGTGCGGGTGGCGATCTCCGGTCGGTCGGTGGCGCCGGGCCTGTTCGAGAGCCTGGCCCTGCTGGGGCGCGACGAGTCGATGGCCCGGATCGATACGTTGGGCAGGAGATTCACGCTCGAGGGGTAAAACGGGAGATGGACCCGTCATGACCTCGATCACCACCAACCGACCGCGCTCGATCCAGCTTCCAGAGATCAGTCTGGCTGCGATCGTGCTGGCACTGGCGTTCGCCGCCGTGGTGGCATCGGTTGTCGGCATCGCGGCGTGGACGATCCGCTCCGGCCCCGGCATCACCCAATCGGACGTCGCGGCCGCCCAGCAGGCCGCGTACGCGAACGGCCACGATGCCGGCTACCAGGACGGGCTCACCAAGGGCCGCGCCGGCGGTCACGCGTCGGGCTATCGGGCCGGGCATGCCGATGGTTTCAAGGCCGGTCGCCAGGCGGGGCTCGCCACCGGCCTTCGCAGAGGTCGCACGGCCGGGTATTCGGCCGGCTACGCCGCGGGCCAGGCGGCCGCGCAGCCGATCGCAAAGACGACCACCACCAAGACGACCACGCACTGAGCGGACGCGCGCGTCGGCTCGACGCGCCATCTACGCCGCGGCTCGGATGCGGCTCGTCAGCCAGCCGGCGATCGCTTCTCGGGCCGGCTCCAGCACCGCGTTGCCCGCGGCGGTCGCATCGCGCGCGGCTCCGGCATCGGCGCCGTGCAGGCGCACGAACCCACCGGCGGCCGCGTGCAGGGCCGCCTCCAGGCCCGCTCGAAGCGGCTGCACCACGATCGTGATGTCGGCGCCGGCGTCCAGATCTGCCCCGCTTGTGGCCGCGGCTGCGAGAACCCGCTCGGTGAGCTGGTCGCCGGCTCCGTGCAGGCGGCGATCAGCGATCAGGTAGAGGCAGGCGCTGTCGCCGGGCATCGTGGTCTGCGACCAGGCCAGCAGCAGATCGCCGAGGCGGTCCGAACCCGACCAGGCCGGCATCGCCAGCAGCTTGGCGGCCGCATCACCCTCCAGCGGAAAGGGGGCCGCCGGCGCGTCCAACGCTCGCGGCGGCCGCGCCGCGAGCAGCTCAATGCGCGCGCGGTACATGGCCGCCACCGCATCCCACGAAAGGAGCTCGGCCGCCGCCCGCCCAGCCTGGCCGCGCTTTCGGCGATCAACGCGATCGCGGTCGGCTTCCAGCATCAGATCGCGCAGGGCTGCCAGGTCGGGCTCGAGCATGAACGCAGCGCCGGCCGTCTGCCACTGGTCGACCTGGTTCCCCGGTATCGGACGCAGTGCGCTTGGGATTCGCCAGCCGGCGCCGGCGGGGACAAACTCATCGGTCGGTCCGCCCTCGGTGGCGATCACCGGCAGGCCACTGGCCATCGCCTCCAGTGCCGGCATGCAGAAGCCCTCGCCACGATACGGCAGCACCATCACGTCGCATGCCCGGTACAGCGCGGCCATCTGCTCGTCGCTCAGGTCGTGATCGATGTGCACGATCCGCGGCAGCAGTCCGTCGCGCTGGTACTGCTCCAGCCGGCCGAGGTCGGCGTCGGCGTAGATCTCACCGGCGCCCGAGCTCTTGATCACGAGGCAGACGTCGTCGCGGCCCTGGAAGGCGTCCAGGTAGGCGGCCACCAGCAGCTCCGGCGCCTTGCGCTCGATCAGGCCGCCCACGAACAGGAACCGCGTGCCCTCCGGCGCGTCCAGCGGGAAGCGCTCCCCTTCGGGCCGGAACAGGTCGAGGTCGACGCCGTTGGGCACCACCGCCACCCGGTCCGGGTCGATGCCGCCGGCGACGTACATCCGCTTCACGTACTCGCTCGGCACCCATAGCTCGTCGACGTTGCGGCGGATTGGGTCGATCCACTCCGCCGGCACGGCACCGAACTCCCACGGCTGGATCACCGCCAGCCGGGCGGTCGAGGGGCCGAAGTCATACGGCCACTGGTGGCGCACCTCGATCTCGGTGGGATGCTGTGGCACTCGATCGAGGCCGTCGCCCGAGCGCAGGACCCGCTGCAGCGCGATGCCCGGCTCACCGGCCAGCCGACGGCACACCTCGCGGTTGATCCCAGCCAGGCTGGTCTTCCGCAGCTGGTCGCCGTGCCAGGACACGGTCACCGGCTGGCGATCGGGCCGATCGCGCGAGGGTCGCTCGCCGTTGTAGTAGCGCTCCAGCTCGTCGACGTAGGCGGCGAACCGCCGCGGAGGCTCGATGTTCTCCTGGAGCCGCTCCAGCAGGCCGGCTTCTCCGGCCAGCCGGTCGAGCTTGGCCGCCAGGTCGTCCACGTCGCGGCCGTCGAACAGCATGCCGTCGATCTCGTCGCGGATGAAATCGGGGATGCCGCCCATCCGCGCCGCCAACACCGGCACCCGTCCGGCCAGGCACTCGGCCACCATCAGCGGCGCGCAGTCCCACCACAGCGAGGGGATCACCGCCACGTCCACGCCCGCCAGCCGGTCGGAGAGGCTCTCGTGGTCGAACGCGCCCATCACCGTCACGACGCCCCGCCGGAGCGCGCGCAGGTGGGCGGCGAACTGCGGCTGGGCGTCGCCGTGGATCTCGACCCGCACCTCGGCCTGGCAGCGCTGGGCGGCCTCGATCAGCAGGCTCGGGCCCTTGTGGGGATAGGCGGAGCCGAAGAATCCGACGGTCAGCGTGGTACCCGCCCGCCCCGGCTGTCGCTCGGCACCCAGGTGCTGCCAGATCCGCTCCTCCTGCGGCATCGCCTGAGACACCACGTCGATCATCTCGGCCGGGTAGCCGTTGCTGACCAGCGTCCGTTTCATCGCCTCGGACACGGCGAGGCACGTGTCGATGCTGCGCCGAAACCGCGTCCGCACCTCGGACAGTCGCTCCTGATAGCCACGCCGATCGGGGCTGCCGACGCAGGTGGCGCAGGCCGCGCCGCGGTCGGCGGGGCCGTGGCAGAGGTCGAGCTGCTCGGTGTACAGGTAGTTACGAGGGCAGATCAGCCAGTAGTTATGCGTCGAGAAGTGCGCTCGGATGCCGCGGGCGGCGATCTCGTCCAGCAGCCCGGCGCCGAGGTTGTGCAGGTTGTGGACGTGCACCACCTCGGGCCGGTGGCGGTCGAGCGCCTCGGCGAACGCGCGCGTGATCGGCGGATCGTCGATCTCGCGCTGGGCGTTGCCAAGATCCAGCAGGCCGTGCGGCCGGTTGTACACGCCGATCAGCCGCACGCCATCCTCGTACCAGCGCTTGACCGCGTACGCTGGGGCACCCTCGATGCGGCCGACGGCGGCATGGAACACCGTCACGTCCCAGCCGCGCCGCACCAGCTCCCTGGACAGATAGCGGGGTACGATCGTGCCGCCGCCGGAGTCGTTGTAGCCAAACGAGGTCAGCATGATCCGTCGCCGCCCCCGCAGGCCGCGGTCGCGCAGCCGGCCGGCCACGCTCGGCAGCGGCAGGCCGCGCTCCTCCATCAAGTCTGCCAGCCGCACCTGTGCCAGCGATTCGTCGCCTTCGGCCTCGGGCACGAGCGCGGCGCAGCCCAGCCGCTCGATGGTCGCCTCGATCGCCCGCTCGACCTCGGCGATCTCGATCGGCCGGCGATCCTCGTGCGAGCCCGAGCCCTCGTGGCGGCGGAACCGCACCACTGCTCCCCCCGGCGTGTGGCGGAATCGGAAGCGGGTCGCCGCCCGCAGCCACAGGTCGAGGTCGGCGGCGAGCTGGTATCCGTCGGCGTATCCACCCACCTGGTCGAACACGCGGCGGTGGATCACGGTGGAGGGGTAGACCAGGAAGTTGTGCATCCGGACAAGCACGTGCAGCAGCTCGTCGGGTGCGAACTCGCGGCTGGCCCAGGCGCTGGTGGTGCGGCCGGCGGCGTCGATCATCTCGGCGTCCCCGTGCACGATGCCGGTGTCGGGGTGGGCGCTGAAGATCGCGACCTGGCGCTCGAGCCGGTCCGGCAGCATCAGGTCGTCATCGGGCAGGTTGGCGATCAGCTCGCCGCGGGCCTCCGCCAGGCAGCGGTTCCAGCTGCCGACCATGCCCACGTTGGTCTCATTGCGCAGATAGCGGATGCGGCGATCGGTGAACGCGGCCACCGTGTCTCGGGTCTCGTCGTCGGAGGCGTTGTCGCAGACCAGCAGTTCGAAGTCGGTGAAGGTCTGCGCCAGGCAGCTCTCGATCGCGTCGCGCAGGTACCGGGCACGGTTGTACGTCGCCAGCGCGATCGTGACGCGGGGCGCGCTCACAGGCCACTCGACCGTCGCGTCAGCGCGCGCTGGAAACGGTCACTCAGGGGTGCGGCGGAGCCGCGTCCACCCTCATCGGTAACACCGATGCGGCGCTGGTGGGGTCGCTGGCCGGGAAGCTCTCGTCCAGCTCCTGGTCGAGCAACTGCTCCTGGCGGCCGCGCTCCCGCTCGTGCTGTGCACCGCGAGCCGCGGCCGTCGTAGCCGGCGGATGTTCGGGCATGTGGGGGATGGTACAGCGCGTCCAAGTCGGGCTCCATTGCCGGCGGTCAGCGACCGTTCGGCAGCGTCTCCCACCGCGCCGGGTCGGCGTCGCGAGCGAACGGGTCGGGTGGCAGTCCGGCCAGCACCGGAACGCCTGCCGCCTCGGCACGCGCCGCCTCCTGCGAGCCGAACGGTGCCAGCGCGAGGGCGCCCGGCAGGAGCAGCGCCTCGGCCGAGTCGGCGGGCACCAGATCGACGCCGATATCCGGCCCGTCCGCCAGCACCGCCTCCAGCAGCGGCACCGCATCGCCGACCAGGCCGGGCGGTACGGTGACCGCGAACGTCTCCAGCAGGCGGGCTCGATCGAGCGCGCGGGCGCTGGCGACCGCGGCTGCGACCGCGGCCGGCTCGAGCGCGGGAGCGGCCACGGCGTGGAACGGCAGGGTCGGTGCCAGCAAGCCGGCCTGCGTCGCCAGCCGCGAGACCAGCGACCGCAACGCCGGGTCGTCCGGCATCAGCGTCAACGCCCGCAGGGCGAGATCGTAGCCGGCGTGGCCGTGGGCAACCCGGCGGTGGCCGTCGCGATCGAGGTGGATGGCAGTGCGTGCCAGGCAGGCGGCCATCATCGGCGCCCGCAGCGGGCCCCATTCGTCCGGGAAGGCCTCGTCCGATAGCGCGAGCGCCAGGCTGGCCGGGTCGTCGCGGGCGTAGGACGCCGATCTCAGCGAGTCGCTGGTACCGCTCTCCGGGTGCTGGCGCCAGCGCACCAGCGGCTCGTGCGCCATCGCCACCGGGTGGCGCAAGCTGAGCCGCATCCAGGCCAGCCAGTCGGCGCAGTACGGCACGCGCCCGTCGAACCCCCCCAGCTCGCGCAGGGCGTCGCTTCGGATCACGGTGGCCGGGCAGGTGACGCAGTTGACGGGGGCGCAGAGCTGGAAGAACTCTCGCGGCGCGAACAGGACCTTCGGCTGGGAGATGCGCCCCAGCTCGCCGACCACCGCGCCATCGGGATCTATCAGCAGCACCGGGCTGTGGGCGAACCCGGCGCCGGTGCCGTCGATCGCGGCCAGCTTGCGAGCCAGGTTATCGCTCTCCATCACGTCGTCGGCCGCGAACGGCACGAACAGCGGCGCCGACGTCTCGAACAGCGCCCGGTTGAGGCTGCCGTAGTAGCCGAGGTCGACCTCGTTCGCGGTATAGCTCACGCGCCGGTCGTCCAGGTAGCTGCGGGCGATCTCGGCGCTGCGGTCAGTTGACAGGTTGTCGTAGATCAGCAGCTCGAGGTCACCGTGGCACTGGCCGAGCACGCTCTCGATCGCCTCGGCGATGAACCGCTCACCGTTCCGCACCGAGATCGCCACGCAGACGCGCATCGTCACGCTGCCCGCAGGGCGTGGCACTTCTTGTACTTGCGACCGCTGCCGCATGGGCAGGGCGCGTTGCGAGCGTGCCCGTGGGCATCGATTGAGCCGGCCGCCGCGGCCGGTGGAGCGACCGGCGCGGCGGCCTGCTCGGCCGCGAACTGCGCTGCCGCCAGCGGCAGCATGGCGTCACGCGCCTGGCACAGGTTGGTCGCCTCGTGGAACTCGCCGCGACCGCGCAGGTGTGCGATCGAGGCCTCCAGCAGCGTCAGCGCGGCACGGGTCACCAGCGGCTCGTCGGCAACCTCCGGCCGATCGCCCAGCGCCTTCAGCACGAGCTGCTTCATTGCCGTGTGGGCCAGCTCCATGCCGTCCACCGTCAGCGGTCCAGGGGCGCCGCAGGCACGACCGAACCAGGCCGCGAAGCGCTGGTTGAAGTCGGGAGGCGCGGTCAGGTCGAGGCCGTGCAGGCGCGTCGCCAGCATCATGTCGACCGAGCCCTCGGCCAGCACGCGCGCCTGGACGGCCGCCTGGTCGTAGCGCACCAGTGCCGTCGGATCCCACAGGAAATCGGTCGCTGAGGCGGCCAGATCGTCCCAGTGGTTGTGCCAGCCCATCTCGCGTTCCTCGGCCGGGTAGCGGTCGAGCCGCTCGCTGTAGATCTTGCGACGCGCATGCTCCGGTGTGCGGATGGGAAAGTGCAGTGAGATGAAGTGCACCGGGCAGACGCGGCGGCCGGCGAACTCGGCGGCGTGACCGCCGGTGCGTGCGATCTGCACCTCGCTGCCGGCCGCCGGCTGGCGCCAGGCCTTCACCCACAGCGTGTTGGCGAACTCGGCCCGCTCGTAGTGCGTCAGCGAGTCGCGTGGATCTCCCCCAGCAACGAAGCTCTCGTCGGTGGGACGAAACTCGAGCACCTGCGACTGCACGGCGTTGTAGCCCAGCGCGTCGACCAGCGCGATCGCGTCGGCATGTGACATCCCCGGCCACGGTCCGACCCGGAACTCGTCGGCGTCCGCCCGGATGTACCAGTCCGCCCCCAGCTCGCCCGCCAGCTGTTCGTTGCGGCGCAGGATCTCGCCCCACATGTACTCCTTCTTGGCCCGTTCGCTGCCGCCCACATCGTCGGGGAACCGCTCCACCCGGATCACGCCGTTGCCCAGCCGCTGCGACGCGATCTCGGCGGTGCCGTCAGTCGAGCAGTTGTCGATCAGGTACACCTCGACGCCGTCCTCGATGTAGTGGCGGATCACCGACTCGATCACGTCGGCCTCGTTGTAGGCAGGCAGGATGGCGATGATGCGCGGCCGCGGGGAGCTCAGCTCGAGTGCCGGCGCGATGCTCATGCGGCACGGCGTCGCCGGCCGGCATGGAACTCCGCCACGCTGGCGGCAACGTGCTCGCGCTCGTCCGCTCCGATGCCGGGGTAACAGCCGATCCAGAACGAGCCATCGGCGATCAGGTCGGTCACCGCCAGCGGCGCGGCCACGCGGTGCTCGACCTCGGCGTAGGCCGGCTGTCGTAGCAGGTTGCCCGCCATCAGCTGCCGCGAGTCGATGCCGCGCTGATGCAGGTGGGTGACGAGGTCATGCTTGGTGTAGGGCGCTTCCGGCCGCACGGTGACCGCAAATCCGAACCAGGACGTTTCTGCGCGCTCGTCCTGCTCAGGCAGGATCAGGTGCTCGCTCCAGGCGGCGAGTGCCTCGCGCAGGAAGGCGTGGTTCTCGCGCCGGCGGGCGACGAAATCGTCCAGCCGTGCCAGCTGCACGGTGCCGATCGCGGCCTGCATATCGGTGGCCTTGAGGTTGTAGCCCAGGTGCGAGTAGACGAACTTGTGGTCGTAGCCGTAGGGCAGGTCGCCGAACTGCTGCGTGAATCGCTTGCCGCAGGTGTCCGCGCAGCCCGGCTCACACCAGCAGTCGCGGCCCCAGTCGCGGTAGGACTCGACGATCTTCTTCAACTTGGGCCGCTGGGTGAGGACGGCGCCGCCCTCGCCGAGCGTGATCTGGTGGGCGGGGTAGAACGAGAGCGTGGCCAGGTCGCCGAACGTTCCGACCGGCGCGCCGTTCCAGGTCGACCCCAGCGCGTCGCAGCAATCTTCGATCAGGAACAGCTCGTGGCGGTGGCAGAACTCCGAGACGGCGTCCAGGTCGAACGGGTTACCGAGCGTGTGGGCGACCATCACGGCACGCGTGCGGTCGGAGAGGGCGCCCTCGAGCTGGGTAACGTCGATGTTGTACGACGGCAGGGTGACGTCCACGAACACCGGCACCAGCCCGTTCTGGATGATCGGGTTGACGGTGGTCGGGAAGCCGGCGGCGACCGTGATCACCTCGTCGCCGGGGCGTAGCCGGCGCTCACCCAGCTTGGGCGATGTGAGTGCGGTCAGGGCCAGCAGGTTGGCGGACGATCCGGAGTTGACCAGCAGCGCGTGGCGCTGGCCGGTGCGGCGGGCGAGGTCGCGTTCGAACACGCGCGCCTCGGGTCCGGCGGTGAGCCAGAAGTCGAGGCTGGTGCGTACCAGTTCGACCACCTCCTCGCGGCCGAACACCCGGCCGGAGGCGGACACGCGCGGGTTGGCGGGATCAAACGGCCGTGGCGCATGGGCGTCGGCGGCGTACTCGCCGACGAGCGCGAGGATCTGATCGACAGTGGGCTTCGAGCTCATCGTCCCGCGGTATCGGCACGCGTTTGGGGGAACTTGAGCATCACCCGAAAGTGGCACTCGTGTGTGCGCCAAATGGGTCGGGCGGGTTGTGGATGAGCGCAGGAATGCCCACTGCCTCAGCCTCGGCGACCGCTTCGCTGCCGGCTGCGCAGAGTGCGACGCGACCCGGCAGCAGCTCGCTGGGATCGTCGCAGCACGACGCCAGCAGGCCGGCTGAGCTCAGGCGCGCGGCCAGCGCGTGTGACGGCTCGCCGGCCATCGCCACCGCCTCAAGCGGCCAGCGCGGAGCGGCGAGCTCTGCCCGCTGGAGGAGCTTCTCGAGCTGCCCGCGGTACTCGTCCACGTCCGGCTGCAGCAGCGCCGCCCGCGCCGAGAGCTCGTACGCCGCCATGCCGCCAGCCAGCCGCCGGTGGCCCGCGGCCTCGAGCACGCGGGCGCAGTTGGCCAGACATGCCGCCACGAACGGCGCCCGCAGCGGTTGCCAGGCGGTGGGAAAGGCGGGGTCGGCCATCGCGTGTTCGAGTGTCGCCGGAACGTCTCGGGCGAAGCTGGCCGACCGCGCGCCCTCGCTGGTGCCGTTGTCGGCGTGGCTGCGCCAGCTGGTCAGCGGCTCGCCGAGGTGGGCGACCGTCGAGCGCAGTGCGATCCGCAGCCACGCCAGCCAGTCGGCCGAGTAGGGAACACGCGGGTCGAATCCACCCAGGCCGGCCAGCACTCCGCGGCGGATCAGCGTTGACGGACAGGGCACGCAGTTGACGGGAGCGTTCTGGCCAAAGAAGTCAGGCCGGTAGAAGACGCGATCGTCGAGTCCCCACCCCAGCATTCCGATCCGCTCGCCGGCGGCGTCGATGATGTGGGCCGGGCCGAACACCATCGCCGCCCCCGTCCGCTCCAGCATGGCCAGCTTGCGCTCGAGGTTGAGCGGGTGCATCACGTCGTCGGCCGCGAACGGGACGAGCGCATCGCAGCCCGACTCGAACACTCCCCGGTTGAGGCTGCCGTAGTAGCCGAGGTCGTGGTCGTTGATGGTGAACCTGACGCGGGGATCATCGAGGTAGCCGCGAGCGATCTCGCTCGAGCGGTCACTCGAGCGGTTGTCGTAGATGCGAAGCTCGAGGTCGCGATGGCTCTGGTCGAGCACGCTCTCGATCGCCTCGGCCAGGAACCGCTCACCATTCCGTACGCCGATCACGATGCAGACGCTGGTCGCAGGTGTCATCGCGCCGCGTATCGGCACGACTTTCGAGCGACTTGAGGGTCACTCTAAAGTGGTACACGGCTGGTGCCGATGGACGCGGCATGAGCGTCAAAGTCGTCCTGCTGTGCGGGGGCCAGGGCACCCGCATGCGCGAAGAGACCGAGTTTCGCCCCAAGCCGATGGTCGAGGTGGGCGGCCGGCCGCTGCTGTGGCACATCATGAAGGGGTACGCGCACCACGGCTTCTCCGACTTCATCCTCTGCCTGGGCCATCGCGGTCACATGATCAAGCGCTACTTCCTCGACTACCAGCTGCTCAACTCGGACGTCACCTTCGACCTGGCCGGCGGCGTGACCGAGTACCGCGGCCCCGGCGGCGATGCGTGGCGCGTGACCTGCGCGGACACCGGCGAGCTGTCGATGACCGGTGCCCGCGTCAAGCGGATCGAGCCCTACCTTGCCGACTCGCAGCTGGTGCTGGTCACCTACGGTGATGGCCTGGCGGACATCGACATCGCCGATCTGGTGGCCTTCCACCGCTCCCACGGCCGGCTGGCGACTGTCACCGGCGTCCACGCACCGGCCCGCTTCGGCCAGCTGGTGGCAGACGGAGGATGGGTGCGCCAGTTCGCCGAGAAGCCGACCGAGACCGGCTGGATCAACGGCGGCTTCTTCGTGTTCGACCGTCGCGTCTTCGAGCGGCTGTCGCCCGATCCGACCTGCGTGCTCGAGCACGAGCCACTGGAGCGGCTGGCGGCCGATGGCGAGCTGGCCGTGTACCACCACCAGGGCTACTGGCAGTGCGCCGACACGCTGCGCGACGTCGAGCTGCTGCGGGGGCTGTGGGACGCCGATCAGGCGCCGTGGCGCACCTGGGACGCCCGGCTCGATAGCTCCGGCCCGAACCACGGCCGCCGCGCCGCCGATCTGGGACTGAGCCCCGAGGCGGCGATCCGCGCCGCCACGCAGGAGCGGGCGGCGTGATCGCGGGTGTCGAGGTCTATCCGCTGCGGCGGATCGTGGACGAGCGCGGCTCGGTGATGCACATGCTGCGGGCTGACGCCGATCACTTCCAGGGCTTCGGTGAGATCTACTTCTCGACCGTCAACCCGGGTGCGATCAAGGGATGGCACATCCATCGCGAGATGACGCTCAACTACGCTTGCGTGGCCGGTATGGTGAAGCTGGTGCTCTACGACGATCGCCAGCACTCGGTCACCCGCGGGCAGCTGCAGGAGCTGTTCGTCGGCGACCTCAACTACGCCATGGTGCGGATTCCACCGATGATCTGGAACGGCGTCAAGGGCATCGGTCAATCGCCGGCGATGATCGCCAACTGCGCCAGCCATCCGCACGACCCCGACGAGATCTCGCGGCTCGATCCGTTCTCCGACCGGATCCTGTACGACTGGTCGCTGAGGCACGGATGAGCGGTCCCCGCGGCGAGTGCGACCTCGCCGTCGTCGGTGCCGGCATCCTGGGACTGGCCACCGCCCGAGAGCTGCTGGCCCGCTTCCCCGACCTCGAGCTGCAGGTGCTGGAGCGTGAAGGAGCGATCGCCACCCACCAGACCGGCCACAACTCCGGGGTGATCCACCAGGGCGTCTACTACCAGCCGGGCTCGCTCAAGGCGGAGCTGTGCGTGGCCGGCGCGCGCGAGCTGTTTGAGTACTGCGACCAGCGCGGCATCCCGGCGCTTCGTTGCGGCAAGGTGATCGTGGCCAGCACCGCCGGCGAGTTGCCGCGGCTGGAGGAGCTGGAGCGGCGGGGGCGGGCGAACGGCGTGCCGGGGCTGCGTCGCATCGACCGCGACGAGTTGGCCGAGATCGAGCCGCACGCCGTGGGCGTGGCGGCGCTGCACTCCCCCCAGACCGGGATAGTCGACTTCGCTCAGGTGGCCGCGGCCTACGCTGCCGACGTCGAGGCGGCGGGCGGTACGATCACGACCGGCTGCGAGGTGACCGGAGTCTGGCCGGGGCCGGGCAGGCTGCGGCTGGTGCACTCGCGCGGGGAGACGCGCGCCCGGCACGCGCTGTTCTGCGCCGGAGGCTGGTCTGACCGGCTGGCGGTGGCGGCCGGCGGCAGCGCGGATCCACGCATCGTGCCGTTCCGCGGCGCCTACCTGCGCCTGCGTCCCGAGCGTGCCCACCTGGTACGCGGGCTGATCTATCCGGTGCCCGATCCCGAGCTGCCCTTCCTCGGCGTGCACCTGACCCGGCAGGTCGGTGGCGATGTGCTGGTCGGCCCCAGCGCGCTGCTGGCCGGCGCCCGCGATGCGTACCGGCTGGGGAGAGTCTCGCCCGGCGACGTCGTCTCGACGCTGACCTGGCCGGGCACCTACCGGATGGCGCGGCGGTTCTGGCGCACGGGCATCGATGAGCTGCGCCACGTGCTGCCCGGAGACTCCTTCGTCGCCGCCGCTGCGCGCTACGTGCCCGAGCTGCGTTCTGGCGACGTGCTGCCCGGCCCCGCCGGCGTGCGCGCGCAGGCTGTCGGCCGCGACGGCCGGCTGGTGGACGACTTCGTCTTCTCCCACAGCGAGCGGGCGCTGCACGTGCGCAATGCGCCGTCGCCTGCCGCCACCTCATCGCTTGCCATCGCACGTCACATCGCCGACCAGGCGGAGCGCGACTTCGATCTTGCGCGTCCACCTGCCGTCAATCCCAAGGAGCGATCATGAGAGTTCTCGTCACCGGTCATAAGGGCTACATCGGCAGCCACCTGGTCGAGCTGCTCAAGCAGCACGGCCACACGGTCACCGGCATCGACCTCGACCTGTTCCACGGCTGCGAGTGGGAGGCGCCGGTGGCGCCCGACGTCGAGCTGATCGCCGACGTGCGCAGCATCGATGCGCGGGTGGTGGATGGGCACGACGCCGTGTGTCACCTGGCGGCGATCTCGAATGACCCGATGGGCGATATGGACGAGGCGCTGACGCTCTCGGTCAACCGTGACGCTTCGATCAGGCTGGCAACGCTGTGCAAGCAGGTCGGCGTGCCGCGCTTCCTGTTCTCGGGCAGCTGCTCGGTGTATGGACAGGGCGAGACGCTCGACCTGGACGAGGGCGCCGCGCTCAACCCGCTGACCGCGTACGCCCGCTCGAAGATCGAGACCGAGGCGGCGGTGCGGCCGCTGGCCGGTCGCGACTTCTCGCCCACATACCTGCGAAATGCCACTGCGTATGGGCACTCGCCTGCACTTCGCATCGACCTGGTCGTGAACAACCTGCTGGCATGCGCTCATGCGCTGGGAGAGATCCGGATCATGAGCGATGGCTCGCCGTGGCGGCCGCTCACCCACTGCCGCGACATCGCGGCGGCCTTCGGGGCATGCCTGGAGGCTCCGCGCGAGTCGCTGCACAACCTGGCCGTCAACATCGGCGGCAACGCCGAGAACTACCAGGTGCGCGACGTCGCCGACCAGGTCAGGAGACTGGTGCCGACGGCGAGCATCGCCTACACCGGTGAGGTCGGTGCGGATCCACGTGACTACCGGGTCAACTTCGATCTGCTGGGCCGCGTGCTGCCCTCGTTCCGGTTGGAGTACACGCTGGAGAGCGGCATGCGCGAGCTGCACGAGCGCTACCGTCGGCACGGCTTCTCGGCCGCCGACTTCCAGGGTGCCCGGTTCGTCCGGCTGCGGACGCTGTCGACGCGCATGCACCTGCTGTCGCCTCCCCTGGCTGCGTGAGGATCCTCTTCACAGGGGCCAGCTCGTTCACCGGCTGCTGGTTCGCCCGGCAGCTGGCGTCGGACGGGCACCATGTCACGGTCACGCTGCGGTCGCAGGCCTACGTGGGACTGCGCGCCCGCCGGGTCGCTCTGCTCGACGGCTGCGACCGCGTGGTCGGCGTCTCGTTCGGCGACCGGCGGTTCCTGGAGCTGGCGCGGACGGGGGAGTGGGACATGCTGTGCGCGCACGGGGCGCAGGTGGATGGCTACCGCTCCCCGCAGTTCGATGTGGCCGCCGCTCTGGCCGCCAATACGCGCGCGGCCGGTGAGGTCGTCGGCTGCTTTCCGCGGCTTTTGGTGACCGGCAGCGTGTTCGAGCCGGGGGAAGGGGAGGGTGACGAGCAGCTACGCGCCCTCTCACCGTACGGGCTGTCGAAGGCGTTCACCGCCGAGACCCTCCGGTATCACTGCGCGGTGACCGGTTCGTCGTTCGGAAAGTTCGTGATTGCCAATCCGTTCGGCCCGTTTGAGGAGGAGCGGTTCACCACCGGGCTGGTGCGGGCGTGGCGGCGCGGTGAGGCGCCGGCCGTGCGAACCGCCGAGTACGTCCGCGACAACGTGCACGTCTCGCTCCTGGCGCTGGCGTATGCCGACTTCGCGCGGCGGCTGCCCGAGGGCGGTTGGAACGGATCGCTGGGAGTCAGCGGCTACCGCGAGGCGCAGGGTGACTTCGCGCGGCGGTTTGGTAACGAGATCGGCTCCCGGCTGGGGATCGAGACGCCTCTCACGCTGTGCGCTCAGACCGAGTGGCTGGAGCCGGCGGTGCGGATCAACGCCGATCAGGTGGACGGCGCGGCGCTGGGCTGGAGCGAGCAGTCCGCGTGGGACGGGCTGGCCGGCTACTACGCCGACCTGCCCGACCCCGGGTAATGAGGCGGCGCTCGAGGGGGTGCCCGACCGCTGCCCGGCACCGGCCGGCGGATCGCCGGGTGGCTGCTGATCCTGGGGCCGACGACTGGGACTGTGCGATCGTGGGCGCCGGTCGCTCTGGCCGGCCGGCCGCTCGCGCGCGGCAGCACTGCCAGCGGCATCCAGGCCGGAGCGACCGCCACTGGCGAGGCGAGCATCCAGCCCATCCACCTGCGGACGGCGCGCGGGAGTACCTCGGCTCGCGAGGCGCGTGCGATCGGGGGAGCGGTGGCCACCGGCGGATGGCGGTGGCCGGCGCTGGGCCGGCGAGGCGGCTGGAGCCGCGGCAGCGAGGCGGCGATGGCGGAGCGCGTGGCCGCCGCGCGCGTTTGCATGATCACAACCGGGGTGCCCAGCGCCAGCGCTTCGCGCAGGCGTGCGAGCGCCGCGGCGCTCACACGCAGGCAGCCGTGCGAGGCCGGCCGGCCGATCGAGGCGGGATCATTGGTGCCGTGGATCGCGAGCTGGTCGCCGCCGGCCCAGCTGGGTGGCAGGTTGGGCTGGTGGCCGGAGAGGCCGAAGGCGTACCAGCCAAACGGGCCGGAGGGGTCGCCCGTCGGCACGCGGTCGGTGACGCTGAACCGGCCGATGGGGGTAGAGGTGTCGGGCGCGCCGATGGCGACGGGGTAGGAGGCGATCGGCATGCGGCCATGCATCAGCCAGATCCTGCGCTCGCCGAGACTGGCACGGATCCAGGTGGCGGTGTGGCGCACCGCCAGGCCGCGCAGGTCGATCCATCCGGTCAGGCCGTTTGGGCGGATCGGCAGGATGACGTGGCCCCAACGACCGCCGGGGGTGGTGGCGGTGATCCACAGCCAGGTCGGTGTTCCCAGCGGCGTCGATCCGGGTAGCTGCGCGATCACGCGGCCGTTCGGGCGGGCGTGGACGATCGCGCCGTGCGGGGTCGTGACGAGCAGAAACCGCGGGCCGTCGGCGCCGCGCGCGGTCGCGGGCAGTGCGAGAGCGAGGGACGCCAACAACGACACCGCGGCAAGGCGGATGGTCAAACGGCGTGAGTCACGCACAGCGAGATACATCATGGTTTGGGTCCCAGCGCGGCTCGCAGACCCCGCCGCGCGTGTCCATCCTATCGAAAAGAGTTGACGGGTTCCCACCTATCCACCAACTCGCTCCCAAATCACGCCATCCGCAGCCACAACTATTGGAGTCAAAGCTCTGTCGTGGTGGCGTTACGAGCATGACCTCGAGTCGGCGTAACTGCTCGGCATGGTTGAGCGAGTCGGCCCCGGCAGCGAAGCTGGAGTCAACGCCCGGGCGGTGGCCGCGTCGCTGATCGGATTGAGAGCCGTGATCACTGTGCTGGGTGTAAGTGCACCGCGATGAAAGTCATTTGGCGTTTGCCTAACACAGTTCTGGTGGTTGGGAGATAATCTTGCCGAACCCGCAATACAGGTTATGGTGCGCGCCCGTTGAGCGATATACCCGGGAGGCAGTGACGACCGCGCGCTGCAACGCGGAAAACCCCCGCTCGCGCAGGGGTTCCCGGAGAGGTACCGCATACCGGATTCGAACCGGTGTTACCGCCGTGAGAGGGCGGCGTCCTAGGCCCCTAGACGAATGCGGCACGAGTCGCCGGAGGCCGCGGGATTCTAGCAAGGCGGCGGTGGCCAACGAGCAGCCGCGGCTCAGCCGTCGGCCACGATCGCATCCACCTCGATCTCGACCAGAAACCCGGGGGCGGCGAAGCCGACGACGCCAAGCATCGACGAGGCGGGGCGCACGTCGGCGAACCACTCGTGGTGCGCTCGGCCGACGTCGACCTGGTTGACCTCCACGTCCACGACGTACATCCGCGTCCGCACCACGTCCGAGATCGAGGCACCCACAGCCTCCAGCGCACCGGCTATCCGCTCGAGTGCTGCCACCGACTGCGCGTAGGCTCCCGCCGGCGGCCGGCCATCGAGGCCCACGCCCAGCGTGCCCGACACCTGCACGTGCGGCCCGCAGCGGACGGCGCGCGAGTAGCCGATCCGCTGCTCCCACTCGGTATCGGTCGAGTACCTCTGCCGTTCCATGCCTGCCTCCGATCGTCGCGGGTCACCCGAACGGGCGTGGCGACGGCGGCCGCCGCGACCCATGATGGAGCATATGGGTCGCCCGTTCTCCCCACTCGGCGTGCTCGCGCTGCTCGCGGCGGCGCTGCTGGCCGTCGCGACCCCGGCCTCGGCCAGGTCGCTGGCGCCGACACCGGCCACGGTCAGCCTGCCGCCCGTGACCCCGTGTCCGGGATGCTGGCACCCGCCGCTACGCGTCAGCTGGCAGTGGCAGCTCGCCGGCCCGCCGAAGCAGCCGTTCCTCCCGGTGCAGATGTACGACATCGACGGCTTCGAGGCCGGCTCGGGTCTGGTCGCAGCGCTGCACCAGCTGCCCGGCCGCCACGTCGTCTGTTACATCAGCGCGGGATCGTGGGAGAGCTGGCGCCCGGACGCCTCACAGTTTCCCTCCGCAATCCGCGGCAAGGGTCTGGACGGCTGGCCGGGCGAGCGCTGGCTCGACATCCGCCAGTACCAGGGCGCGCTGGGAACGCTGATGCAGGCGCGGATCGAGATGTGCGCGGCAAAGGGCTTCGACGCGGTCGAGTTCGACAACGTCGAAGCCTATCTGAACGCTGCCGGCTTTCCGCTCACCGCCGGCGACCAGCTCATCTACAACACGTGGCTCGCAAATCAGGCTCATGCACGAGGGCTGTCCGCCGTGCTGAAGAACGACATGCCGCAGATCCCCAGACTGCTGCCCTACTACGAGATGGCGTTGAACGAGCAGTGCTGGCAGTACAGCGAGTGCACCACCGCGCAGAACGGCAGCTACGGCTACAACCAGTTCGTGAAGGGCGGCAAGCCGGTGTTCCAGGTCGAGTACCAGCTGTCGACGTCGGCCTTCTGCGCTCGCTCCAACCGGCAGAACTTCAACTCCCTGCGCAAGCACCTGCCGCTTGGCACCTACCGGGTGCCGTGCCGCGGCAGCTGACCGGCCAGCCGCTCCCTCAGCGCCCGCCGCGCGGCGGGCCACTCCCGGTCTGTGATCGAGTACCAGGCCGAGTCCCTCCAGCGATCGCCGTACATCAGCATGTG
The DNA here is from genome assembly GCA_038212095.1 of Gaiellales bacterium. Classification (GTDB taxonomy): domain Bacteria; phylum Actinomycetota; class Thermoleophilia; order Gaiellales; family JAICJC01; genus JAICYJ01. The sequence continues at coordinate 129,154 of JBBQUW010000007.1, forward strand.
CTTGCGAGAGACGCCCTCGAACGTGGAGGGCAGCGCCGCCAGCGCCGCCCGCGCGCGCAGATTGAGGGCGTCGGTCTTGAACTCGACGCGGACGCACGCAAGCGGCCCGAAGGCGTGCTCGAGCATCAACAGCTTGGCCTCGCTGTTGACGCCGCCGCCCCATACGGCCGGCGAGACCAGCGTCCACCCGATCTCCAGGCCACGGTCGGCGGGCCGGAAGCTGACGAATCGGCTGCTACCGACGACCGTGCCGCCGGCGCGCAGCGTGGTGGCGAAGGCGAACTCGCTGCGCTCGGCGACGTTGGTGAGCGCCTCGTCGAACCAGCCGTCGAACAGCGCGCTGCTGGACGAGGCATCGATCTTCACCCATCGCCACACCGACGCATCGGTCAGCGCCTGCCGCAGCGGCTCACGGTGCCGCTCGGCCAGCGGCTCCAGCCGCGTACGCGAGCCCTCGAGCGTGGGCGGGTGGTCGAAGATCGAGAGCGTCGTCATCGGTACCACGCAGCATGGCAGGTCGGCGCGATCCGGCGCCTGGCGCGATCTAGACTAGAGTCGCATGACCGCCATCGACCACGCGACGGCTGTGCCGGTGGTGGGCCGTTTCGCTCCCAGTCCCAGCGGCCCGATGCACCTCGGGAACGCCTGTACGGCGCTGCTGGCCTGGCTTGATGCGCGTGCCCGTGGCGGCAGCATGGTGCTGCGGATCGAGGACCTCGACCGCGATCGCTGCCGGCCCGAGTATGCCGAACTCGTGCGGCAGGACCTGGCATGGCTGGGCCTCGACTGGGATCGCGAGACGCCGCCCCAGTCCCGCCGCGAGTCCGACCACCGCGCGGCCGTGGCGCGGTTGGATGCCCAAGGAGTGACCTATCCGTGCTTCTGCAGCCGCCGCGAGCTGACCGCGGCCTCCGCCCCGCACGGCGGCGAGCGCGCGTATCCCGGCACGTGTCGCAGGCTGACCGACGCCCAGCGGGAGCGACTCTCGTTCGACGGCCGGCGGGGTGCCCTGCGGGTGGTGATGCCCGACCGGCTGCCGGCCGTCGACGAGCGGCTGGTCGACGCTGGACGGCCGCGCCCCGGCAACGGCGGTGACGTGGTCGTGCGGCGATCGGACGGGCTGCATGCCTACCAGCTGGCGGTTGTGGTCGACGACGCGCGAGACGGCGTGACCGACGTCGTTCGCGGCGACGACCTGCGCCAGTCCACGCCGTGGCAGGCTGCGCTCCAGTTGATGCTCGGGCTGCCGACGCCGCGCTACGCCCACGTGCCGCTGGTGGTGGGGCCGGACGGCGAACGGCTGGCCAAGCGCCACGGCGCGGTGTCGCTGGCAGCGATGCGCGCGAGCGGCGTGCGGCCCGAGCGGCTGGTCGGTCTGCTTGCGCAGCTCAGCGTGGGGGACGGCGCGCCGGCGACGCCCGACCAGCTGGTGGCCGGGTTCCGGCTGGAGGACATGCCGCGCGAGCCGCTGGTGCTGGACGTCTCCGCGTTCGCGCAGCGCTGCTGACCACGACCGCGGTCAGGCGATCGAGACGACCTGGGCCGACCAGGTCGAGCTGGGCGCCTGCACCGTGATGCTGTCGCCGACGCCGGCACCGATCAAAGCCTTGCCGAGCGGCGAGTGCGGCGAGACCGCGCCCGGGCCGCCGGCGTTCGAGATCGTCACGGTGGTCAGGTCGCCCTGATCGTCGCGGATCTCGACCCGCGACCCGGTGCCGGCCAGGCCGCCGTTTGCAACCGTGGCGCCGTCGATCACGACCGCGTGCGCCAGCTTGTGCTCGAGGATGGTGATCTGGCGCTCGAGCAGTCCCTGCTCGTTCTTGGCGGCGTGGTACTCGAAGTTCTCGGACAGGTCGCCGTGGCCACGAGCTACGGCGATAGCCTCGACGATCTCGGCCCGCCGCGGACCGCGCAGGTGGTCAAGCTCCGATTGCAGCCGCGCCATCTCGTCGCGGGTGAGCTCTGTGACGTCCACCTATGCAGCGTACCCGACCGGGCGCCGGCCGCGTGCCATCAAACAGCGAGGCTATACGGCGCCGAAGCCACGCCGCGGCATCGCGCCCCACGATCGCCGCCGCCGCATCACCAGGCTGCCGATCGCGGCCAGCCGGAAGCCGTCCATCAGCTGCCGGTACCCGAAGTTTTCACACAGGGCGAGCACGAGCAGATGGGCCAGCTCGCGTGGCCGCCGGTACATGCGGTACCCGGTCTCCTCCAGCGAGCAGGCGGCGACCGTGGCCAGCGTCCCCAGCAGCCAGGCGCAGATCACGAATGCCGCCACCAGCCGGGGATCGACCATCCGGAACGCCAGGCCGATCGGGAACATGATCCAGGCCAGCGCCTCGATCAGCGGACCGCCAAACTCGAACACGAGCAGGTAGGGGAGCGCGACCATCCCCGGCGCGCCGTAGCGCGGCCGGCAGAACATGCCCCGGTGGCTCCACAGCGACTCCCACAGGCCGCGGTGCCAGCGCCGGCGTTGGCGACCGAGCGTGGCCGCATCTTCGGGTACCTCCGTCCAGCAGACCGGGTCTGGGGCGTAGGCGACCCGGTAGTCGACGCCGCGATCGCGCATGTGACGGTGCAGACGGATGGTCAACTCCAGGTCCTCGCCGACCGTCTCCGCCCAGTAGCCCCCGGCCTCGACCAGCACGTCGCGGCGGAACAGCCCGAATGCTCCGGACACGATCATGAGCGAGTTGATCGCGTCCCATCCCAGCCGGCCGAACAGGAACGCGCGCAGGTACTCGACGGCCTGGAACGCGGCCAGCCGGTTTTGGGGGACTCGTGTCTCGACCATGCGACCCGCCTCGAATCGGCACGAGTTGGCGATCCGGATCGTGCCGCCCACGGCGACCACGCGCTCGGGGTCCTCGAGGACGGGGCGGACGATCACCGACAGCGCGTTTGGGTCGAGCCGAGTCGGCGTCGGTGACGACGACGTAGTCGTGCTGGGCCACGTCCAGCGCGCAGTTGAGGGCATCGGCGCGACCGCCGTTTGGCTTTCGCACCAGCGTTATCGAATGGGGCGCGGAGCAGTGCCAGACTTTGGTGGCCGGGAGATGATCCAGCTGACCGCGCGCCGCGATCGGCACCCGGCGCAGTCCGTACGCCTCTATCACTCGTTCGGCGGTGGCGTCGGTGGAGCCATCGTCCACGATCACCAGCTCAAAATGTGGATAGCGCTGGGCGAGCAGCGAGCCGGACGCGTCCACCACCGTCTCCTGTTCGTTGTAGGCCGCGACCAGGATCGAGATCGGCGGCGTCAGCGGTGATGCGAAGGCCTCCTCATACCATGTCCATCCGCGCCGGCGCACCTCGCGTTCCAGCCCTCGCCTGGCCAGCGGCCACATCGCCAGGTACGAGAGGTTGAGCCCGGCTGCATACAGCGTCGACAGCAGCCCCACCACCTCGATCATCGTCCTCATCTATTGCCCGCCGTCACGGCGGCCCGCCGCAGGTGGTCGCTGGCGTTGCTGCTCGCGGCGACGCGGGTCGCCAGATCCGGCGCGATCACCGTCAGCGCCTCGGCGGCCGTCCGCGCCACATCCGGCCCGTCGGTCTGGGCCGCGTGGATCAGCACGGACGAGCTGTCTCGATCGCCCAGCTGCCCCAGCGCCTCGGCCGCCGACTGTCGCACCCGCGGCTCGGGGTCGGCCATCGCCTGCTCGACCGCGCTCTTGGCGTCGCTTGCCCCCAGCCTGCTCAGTGCCTGGCAGGCATTCGAGCGCACGGCCGGCGCCACATCCACCAGCCGCGCTTGCAGCAGCACGCTGTCGGCGGGGTTGCCGAGCAGCCCGAGCAGCTCGACAGCGTCCGCCCGCGCCTGCGACCGGTCGTCGTCGAGCAGCGCACGGATTCCCGGCAGCGCGGCGGCGCCGATCACCAGCAGCGCTCCGGTCGCGACCGCGCTTGGCACGGAGCGCCGCACGAGCGCGTGCAGTAGCGGCGCTGCCGCTGATCGGAGCCGCAGCCGCCCGAGGCTGCGCGCGGCGGCCAGCCGGACGTCTCGGTCTCCGTCGTTCAGCGCCTGCAGAAGCGGCAGCTCGGCCTGGTCGCAGCACATGTCGCCGAGCTGTGCCGCGGTGACCGCGCGCACGTAGCTGCGCGGGTCGGCCAGCCGTGCACAGGCTCGCGTCACCGCGCCGCTGCTCTCGAAGTAGCGGCCGATCGCCTCGCGCGTCTCTCCCGTCACCATCGGGGCAAGCTGCGACAGGGACTCGGCCAGCGCCGCCTCGTGCTTCGGATCCACCTGACTGAACAGCCCGCCGTCGAGCAGTTCCATCGCGGCCGGCTCGACCGTTCGCCTGGCGCTCTCCCTCGCCTGGTGGCGGCGCCCGGCTCGCAGCCTGCGTGCGAACAGGATGGCTGAGAACGCCGCCGTCAGCACGGTCAGCGCAGCCGATGTCAGGAACAGGGGGTACATCAGCCAGTGTGATCGGCAGAACCGCGCCGAATTGACCCTTTTGGGGGAATTTCGGCGCGTGGCCGCATCCCGTCGCGCGGCCCGGCCGGGGCGCCCGCTTTACCGGCAGCGAGGTTGGATGTAGGCTCGCGCCGTGGGCTTTGGCATCTCTCGTCCGGCGGCCGTGGCAGCGGCGCTGGCGGTGGTCGCGCTGCTCGTGTCGGCGGCAGCGCCTGCACGCGCCGTGATCTCGACCGGCGATGGCGTGCACCTGTGGCTGTTCGATCCCGGCAACTCGACGGTGATCGACACGACCGCCGAGGCCGCGGCGGTCGCGCGCCAGCATGACCTGATCGTGGCCGGGGCGCCGTACCGACCGTTCCTGGCCGCCATGCACGCCGCCCATCCCGGGCTGCTCGTGCTGCGCTACAGGTCGGGCATCGCGGCGAAGAAGGGCAGCCAGCTGCAGTGGGTCATGGCACACCATCCCGACTGGCTGGCCCACGGCGCCGACGGCGCTCCGCTCTACAACAGCTTCGGCAACGCCCTGCTGGACGTCTCGCTGTCCGCGGTGGTGCAGTGGCAGGTGAGCTGGGCGCAGGCACAGGTGGCCCTGGGCTGGGACGGCGTCTACCTGGATGCGTTGGGGGTGTTCGGCGTTGAGGGTTTCTCGGGCGTGCCGATGGATCGCGCCACCGGGCGGCCGTACACGTACGACGCATGGGTGGGCGCGACGCGCAAACTGGCCGCCGCGGTCGATGCGGCGGTCGCCATACCGGTGGTCACCAACGGCTATCGCAACGGTCGCTACTTTGCCGGGCTGACCGATTTCGGCAGCACCTTCGCCGGCACGCGGGTGCTGATCGGCGCCGCGCAGGGCGGCGAGTTCGAGTGGTGTTTCCGGCGCGCGCTCGACCCCGTCACCGCCTTTCCCGATCCGGCCACCTTCGACCTCCAACTGTCGGGGCTCGACCAGGCCCAAGCGGCTGGTGAGTGGGCGCTCTGCCGCGTCAAGCTGTGGCAGCCGGCAACCGCCGCGCAGCGGCAGCGCTGGCACGACTTCGCCCTGGCCGGATTCCTGCTGGCCACCGCCGATCATGCCTACTTCCGCTTCTACGGCAGTCGCGATGCCTCGCCGCTTGCGTCGTGGGGGGAGGGCGCGCTGGCGATCGGTGCGCCGGTCGAGCCGCGGCGTGTGGTCGACGGCGTGTACCGGCGCCGCTTCGAGCACGCAATGGTGGTCGTTAACCCGACCGCGGTGCCGGTCGCGATCGACCTCGGCGGTAGGTACCGGCTGCCGGGCGGCCCGACCGTGGCCACTCTGGTCGCCGGATCTGACCGCGGGTACGTGCTCCTGGCCGGCTAGTTGTAGTTCCTAGGAGCGTTGTTCATCCGGGGCCTCCTGGAGAGTTGGGTTGTCCAAGACCCTGACTTCCAAGGAGGCCCCAGATGAGATTGCACCGTAACGCTCGGACGTGCCCGGCCAGTCGCCGGTTGTT
>JBBQUW010000008.1:0-107389 GCA_038212095.1 Gaiellales bacterium
GACTGGGTCTCGTACCTGACCCTCGACAGCCAGAAGCACTGGGTGCACAGCACGATCGTCGAGGTGCCGGCCAATAGCCTGGTCAAGTTCACGATCGAGAACTACGACGGCGCCAGCGGACTGCGAAACCCGCTCTGGTCGCAGCCGCGGGGCGTGGTCGGCGGAGTCGAGATCGTGGATGGAAAGTCGCTCGCCGTCGCAAACCCCGACGACGCCTCGCACACCTTCGCGATCCCCGACATGGGCGTCAGCGTCGAGGTGCCCGGAGTCGCCGACAACGCTCCCAACCAGTGCTCGGTGACGCCGTGCCAGACCTCGATGGCGCACCGCACGATCACGTTCACGATCCGAACGGGCAAGCCGGGGCATTACCGCTGGCAGTGCTTCGTGCCCTGCGCGGCCGGTTTCCAGAATGGCTTCGGCGGGCCGATGCAGACGGTCGGCTGGATGGACGGGTACTTGAATGTCACGTAGCGCCGAGCCCTCCGGCGACGTGCACCTGCGCCGGATCGCCGTGATCTGGGCGGTGCTGTCGGTGGTGGGCATGCTGGCCGTGTGGTTCGGACTCGAGCCGCACATGCCCCCAGGCGCAGCCACCGCGCAGGCGCACGAGCAGCGCGAGGCGAACACGATCATCGCGATCATCCTGACCCCGATCACGCTCGGGCTGCTGGTCTTCTTCGCGTACGCCCTGACCAACTTCCGCCAACGCGGCGAGCTGCTCGAGGACGGCCCGCCCCTACACGGCGACGCCCGCATCCAGGGATTCTGGGTGGCCGGCACCGTGATCGTGGTGCTGTTTTTGGCCGCCTACGGCACCTACGCGCTGTACGCCACCGAGTCGAGCGCGGCTGGCTCGGGCGGCGGCCAGGGGGCGACGCTGATCTCAGCCGCGCCGTCCGACGCGCTCCAGGTGCAGGTCGTGTCGCAGCAGTGGGAGTTCACGTTCCGCTATCCGCAGTACGGCGGCGTCGAGACGACCCAGCTCGCGCTGCCGGTCGGGCGCACCGTCGTGTTCCACGTCACCTCGCTGGACGTGATCCACTCGTTCTGGGCCTACCAGCTCGGCGTCAAGGTGGACGCCGTGCCGGGCACCGAGAACCTTGCAGACGTCACGCCTCACCAGGTCGGCACGTTCACCGTGCGCTGCGCGGAGCTGTGCGGCGTCTGGCACGGGGCGATGTCGGGCACCGGCAAGGTGCTGTCGCAGCCCGACTTCGCCACCTGGATCGCGCAGCAGCAGACCGCCAACGCGCCGGGCACGGCCAAGCTGCCGCCCTACCACAGCATCTACTTCCCCGACCCGATCGCGCGGGCGGGGTGACCAGCTCCAAGGAGCAGACCGTGCCACTGAGCAAACCCCGCTCGCCGCTGTATGGCGCCAACGTCTTCACCGGCGTGATCGGCGCCGCGATCGGCTTCATCATCGGTGTCTGGATCGGCAACAGGGTCGGTACGCACCTCGACTGGGTGGCCGCGATCGATCAGAACGACGTCTCGGTGTTCTCCGGCTACTCGTTCGCGACGATCGGCTTCCTGGCCGGCCTGGGCCTGCTCGGCTATCCCTTCCAGCGCATGATCGGCCGCCGGCCGCCGAACGTGGTCAAGACGCCGGCCGGCATCTGGCGCTACCTGACGGCCAACACCGACCATAAGGTGATCGGGCTTCAGTACCTGTGGGGCATCGGCGTCTTCTTCTTCATCGCCGGGCTGAACGCGATGCTGATCCGCACCAACCTGCTGCGGCCGTCGCCGCCGGTGTTCTCTCCCGGCCAGTACCTGACGATCGTCGGCCTGCACGGCTCGATGATGGTGATGATGGTGTCCAGCATCATCCTCGGCCCGTTCGGTCACTACATGGTGCCGCTGATGATCGGCGCCCGCCGGATGGCATTCCCTCGTGTCGAGGCGCTGACGTTCTGGCTGACGCCGCTCTCGGGAGTGATCCTGATGTCCGCCATCAGCTACGGCGGCTTCCCAACTGGATGGACCGGATACCCACCGCTGGCGCTGCAGGCAAATGCCGGCATGGACGCGTACATCTTCTCGTTCTTCCTGATTGCGGTGGCGATGGTGCTGAACGCGATCAACCTGATGGTCACGATCATCACGATGCGCGCCCCTGGACTGAGCTGGAACCGCTTGCCGATCTTCGTCTGGAGCATGCTGGCCACCACCGTGCTGATGCTGCTGGGAGCGCCGGTGCTGGTGGCCGGGCTGCTGATGGAGGCGCTCGACCGCACCGCCAGCACGAACTTCTTCATCGCGGCGAACGGCGGCAGCCCGTTCCTGTTCGAGAACCTGTTCTGGTTCTTCGGACATCCCGAGGTCTACATCCTGGCCCTGCCCGGGTTCGGCATCGTGCTCGAGATCCTGCCGGTGTTCGCCCGCAAGCCGCTGTGGGGCTACCGGATCGCGGTCAGCGGACTGCTGGGCGTCGCGCTGCTCTCATTCATGGTCTGGCAGCACCACCTGTTCGTCAGCGGCATCAACTCGAACCTGCGGCCGTTCTACATGCTGACCACCGAGCTGATCTCGGTGCCGACCGGGTTCGTCTTCCTGGCCGGCATGGGGACGCTGTGGCGGGCGCGGATCCGCTACTCGGTACCGATGCTGTTCTCGCTGGCCTTCTTCTTCAACTTCCTGATCGGCGGACTCTCGGGCGTGTTCCTCTCCGACGTGCCCAGCGACGTCTCGCTGCACGGCAGCTACTTCGTGATGGCGCACTTCCACTACACGATCATGGGCGGCCTGATCTTCGCCTTCTTCGCCGGGCTCTACTACTGGCTGCCCAAGATGAACGGGCTGCAGCTGGACGAGCGGCTGGCCAAGATCCACTTCTGGACGATGTTCATCTCGTTCAACTCGACCTTCCTGCCGCTGTTCGCGCTGGGCATCATGGGCATGCCCCGCCGCGTCTCGACCTACGAGCCGCGATTCCAGTTCCTGAACGACTGGGTCTCGGTGTCGGCGTTCGTGCTGGGCTGCTCGATGCTGGTGTTCCTGGCCAACCTGGTCTGGTCGCTCGGCTTCGCCCGCCGCCCGGCCGCGTCCAATCCGTGGCACTCGCGCGGGCTGGAGTGGCAGGTGCCGACGCCGGTGCCGCTGGAGAACTTCGATGAGGTGCCGACCATCCTGGCCGGTCCCTACGAGTACGGCGACGCCCAGGCGCTGCCGGTGGCGCGGCTGTCCGGCGGCGTGATCCCCGCGACCGCAGGAGATTGATGATGGCCGTCACGACCGAGATCACCACCGACGCCACGACGGCACGGGCGCGCTTCGTCGCCGCCCGGCTGCTGGTGGCAGGCGACGCATTCTTCTTCCTCGGCTTCCTCTTCGCCTACCTCTACCTGCGCGCGCTGAACAGCAATGGCAGATGGCATCCCGCCCACACCGACCCCTCGATCGCGCTGGGCACGGTGGCGGTGGTCGCGGTGGTGGCGGCCGGGGTGACGATGCAGCTGCTGGGTGGGCGCAGCCAGCGGCAGGCCGCGGGCATCTCGCTGGCGCTGGTGCTGGTGGCGACCGTCTGCTGGGGCATCCAGCTGTTCAACCCCGGATTCTCTCCCAGCCATGGCGGCGGCTACGGCGCGGTGTTCGTCGGCTTCTCGGCCGCCATGCTGGCCCACATGCTGGGCGCGGCGTACTGGCTGGAGACGATCGCGGTCGACTCGTCAGCCAGCAGCGACCAGCTGGTCAATGAGACGCGCGCGGCGACCGTGTTCGTCTCGTTCCTCACCGGCGTCGCGGTCATCGCCTACATCCTGATCTACCTGGTGTGACCGTGGCGATAGGCGCGCAGAGCGCGATCCCGATCGTCGCTGTTCTCGTCGCGGGGGGGCTGTACTGGGCGGGATGGCGTCGGCGAGTGCGGCCGACCAGCGGCCGCGACCTGCGGTCGCGCCGGCTGCGCGCGGCCGCGTTCGTGACTGCGCTGACGGTGACGCTGGTGGCGCTGGTGGGGCTCGACTCGCCCGCCGACCATGGCTTCTGGCCGCACATGGTGCAGCACGTGCTGCTGATCACGGTGGTCGCTCCGCTGCTGGTGCTGGCGGAGCCCTGGAGCATGATGTGGCGGCCCCTGCCGCTGGCCGGCCGTCGCGCGGTGGCTGGGTGGGTGGCGCGCGACCGGCGTGCGGCCGGGCTGCGTGCACTGGGCCGGCTGCTGGGCCGGCCGGGGCCTGCGCTGGGGGTCTCGATCGCGACCCTCTGGCTGTGGCATCTGCCCGCCGCATACGACCTTGCGCTGCGAAATCGGGCCGTGCACGACCTGGAGCACCTGACGATGCTGGCCGGCGCGGTGCTGCTGTGGGAACAGGTGATCGACACGGCGCCGCTGAGGCCTCGGCTGGACGCGATCGAGCGCGCGCTGTACGTCTCGGCTGCGACAGTGTCGGGCTGGCTGCTGGCCGCACTGCTCGCCTACTGGCCGACGCCGCTGTATGCCGCCTACGTCGCGTCCAGCCACCGGCCGGGCAGCGTCTCGGCGCTGGCCGACCAGCAGCTGGCGGCCGGCATCATGTGGGGGCCGGGATCGCTGGCGTACTCGGTGGCAGTATTCTGGCTGATATACGTCTGGCTGTCCGACGATCGCCCCCGGCGGCGCGGTCTGCTGGTGCGATCGGTCTCGTTACGAGAGAAGGGAGCCTGAATGGTGATCTTTGATGTTCCTGCCGACGTCACGACCGGAGGTGTGCTGACGCTGGTCGTGCCGCTGGGGATGTTGCTGTTCGTGATGCTGTGGGCGTGGTCGCTACGGGGCCGCATTCCGTGACAGCGCGCCGCGCGCTGATCGCGATCGGCGTCCTGCTCGCCGTGTGCGGGGCGACCGCCGCTGTGGCGTCGACCCGCGGCGGCGGCGCTGCTGCAGCCGCGCCGCCGCTGCGCGGCGACGCGGTGTGGGCGCCGGGCACGCGGGCTGCGCCCGGCTTCGACCTGACCGACCAGCGCGGTCGCCCGGTCTCGCTGGACTCGCTGCGCGGCACGCCGCTGATGGTGGTGTTCCTGGACTCCAAGTGCCGCACCATCTGTCCGGTGGTCGGGCGCCAGTTGGGCGCCGCCGAGCGGCGGCTCAGCCACCCGGTGCGCCTGGTGACGATCAGCGTGGACACCGGCGACAGTCCCGCCAGCGTGCGGACGGCGACCCGCGAGTGGCGTTGGAGCGGTGACTGGACGTGGCTGATGGGCACCCACGCCCAGCTCAGCCCGGTGTGGCGGGCGTACGGCATCAGCGTGCGACCGACGGCCAAGGACATCACCCACTCGCTGGCCGTCTACCTTATCGACGCGAACGGAAATGAGCGGGCGGGCTTCCTGCAGCCGCTGGCAATGCCCGATCTGCTGCGCGACCTTCGGTTACTCCAGGCGGAGGCGGCCGGCGGTGCCTGAGCGACCGAGCACGTGGCTTCAACTGACCACCTTTGCGACAGCGCTGGGCGCGCTGCTGGTCGTCGTATCAGCAGTCGAGGGTCTAGGCGTGGCGCATCGCGTGCTGGCTGGGCTGAGCGTCGCTCCGGCGGTGGCGGTGGCCGCGGTGGCGTGGTGGTGGCGACCGGCGCTGCGGGGGGCGTCCAGCGCGACGCTGGGACTGCTGCTGGCGGCAGCCGGCTCGGGAGCGCTGACGTCCCAGATCGGTAGCTCCGCGGCTCTTCACGGGACACACGTCACGCTGGCGGCGCTGGCCTTCGCATCGGCCTCCCTGACCGCAGTGCGGGCCGGCCTGCCCGCCAGGCCCGAGGGAAGCCTGCGCGACCACATCACGCTGACCAAGCCGCGTATCATGTCGCTGCTGCTGGTGACCGCAGCGTGCGCCATGATCACGGCCGACCGCGGCATGCCCGCCGCCGGCCTGTTCCTGGCCACGATGGCCGGCCTTGCGCTCTCGGCCGGTGGTGCCAGCGCACTCAACCACGTGCTCGACCGCGACCTCGACCGGCGGATGAAGCGCACCGCCCAGCGGCCGGTCGCGGCCGGGCGGATCTCGCCCGCCCGTGCGGCCGAGTTCGGCCTCGCCCTCTCGGCGGCCTCGTTCGTGCTGCTGGCCTCGGCCGTCAACCTGCTGACGGCGGTGCTGTGCCTGTCGGGCAACCTGTTCTACGTGCTGATCTACACCTTCTGGCTCAAGCGCCGCACAGAGCAGAACATCGTCATCGGCGGGGCCGCCGGGGCCATCCCGCCGCTGGTGGGATGGGCGGCCGCCACCAACAGCCTCAGCCTGGCAGCGGTGCTGCTATTCCTGATCGTGTTCCTATGGACGCCTCCGCACTTCTGGGCGCTGGCGCTGATGATCCGCCGCGACTACGCGCGCGCGGCCGTGCCGATGCTGCCGGTCACCCAGGGCACCCGGCGCACCACCAACGGCATCGTGCTCTACACGGTGGCGCTGATCGCGGTCGCCGTCGCGCTGGGTCCGGCTGCCGACCTGGGCTGGGCCTACCAGGCGCCGGCCGGGATCGCGGGGGCGGCGTTCCTGGTGCTGGCGGTGGCGGTACGCCGCACGCCGACCGTGGCCGGCGCCAGCCGGCTGTTCCGCTTCTCGTTGCTGTACCTCGCGGTCGTGTTCGCAGCCGCCGCGCTGGCCGCTGCGCTGGCCTGAAAGGTCACACGGCGGCGGCCTCAAACAGCGGCAGCCAGCGGCGGTTGGCCTCGAGCATCTCGTCCAGCAGCGCCTGCGTCTGGTCGAGGTCGAGGTTCGCCTGCAGGGTCGGGTCGAGCAGGAAGGCGTGCAGCGCCGCCTGACGGTCGCCGCTGAGCGCGGCTTTGACCACGTGCCGCTGGAAGTTGAAGTAGTGGTTCAGGTGCGCTGCCAGCGCCTCGGGCAGCGGCCCGGTCTGGATCGGGCGGATGCCGTATGCGTTGATCTGGGCGTTGACCTCGACGATCGCGTCATCCGGCAGGTTGGGGATGGTGCCCTTGTTGAGCGCGTTCACCACCCGCGTGATGTTGCCGTTGTCGACGATCGCCTCGATGATCTCGATTACCTCGATGCCCTCGTCCTCGTCGCCCTTGGGCAGGTCAGCCAGGGTGACCGGGCCGGCGTCGGGCGCCGTCCAGGTCGCGGCCAACTGCTCCAGCCCCTGCACACGCGCCTTCTCGTAGGCCATGTCGTGGGTGGTGATGCCGTAGCGCATGGCGACGCCCTGGGCGGTGCCCGCGTAGGGCGCCTCCAGCCGCTGCATCTGGGGGAAGAACTCGGTCCAGTGCGACCAGCAGTAGGGCAGCACACCGTACGTCTCGAGCGCCCAGCGAACGATCGGCTCGGTGGCACGCTGCCGCACCAGCGGCATCGCATCGGTGCCGTCGGTCAGCCGCAGCTGCTGGATCGAGGCGCAGTGGTTGATGCCGGCCACCACAGGCGGCATCGCGATCATCTCAGGCTCGACACCCGCCATCTCGGCCAGCCACTCGCGGCTGCTGGGATGGCCCGTGCACGAGCACAGCGCGTAGGACCTGACGTCCGGCGCCGCCGCCCGCATCGCCAGCGCCTCGATCGGCGCCGGGTTGGTGTAGTTGAAGATCCAGGCGTCCGGCGCGACCTCGGCCGCGTTGCGGGCGACCTCGGCCAGCACCGGCGCGTTACGGAATGCGCGCATGATGCCGCCGGGTCCGATCGAGTCGCCGACGTGCATCACCACGCCGTAGCGGCCGGGAATCTCGAGGTCGTTCGCCCACGCGTCCATGCCGCCGACCGAGATGGCCGCGATCACGAAGTCCGCGCCCACGAGCGACGCTCGCTGATCGGTCGTGCTGTCCACCGTCAGCGCGCTGTTCTCACTGACAATCAGCTTGTCGGCCAGCGACCGCATCACGCCCAGCCGGCCCTCGTCGACGTCCATCAGGGTGACCGCAGCGCCTCCCAGCGCTGTCGACTGCATCAGCCTGCGGATCAGCAGCGGCACGAAGCTGCTGCTGCCGCCGCCGATGATGGTGACCTTAAGTGGCATGAAATCTCCTCGGACTGCGGGTGGTCAGTTCATGGAATCGTCGGACATGGGCAGGATCGTCGTCTCGAGCACTCGGTGCGTACGCGGCCGCGTGACCGCGTGCACCACGGCCTCGGCGATCTCCTCCGGGCGCATCATCTCGGCCAGGTCCGCATCGCCCGGGTTACGGCCACGGCCCATCGCGAACTCGGTCTCGACTCCGCCGGGGGCGATCGTCGAACAGCGCACGCCGCGGCGGTACAGCTCATGGTCGAGCGAGCGCATGAAGCCGACCTGGGCGAACTTGGATGCGGCGTAGACCGCCTCGCCCTCGGGGCCGCGCTGCCCCGCCACCGAGGCCACGACCACCAGGTCGGCAGCGCTGCTCTTGAGCAGGTGCGGCAGCCCGGCTCGGACCGTGTAGAGCAGTCCCTTGACGTTGGTGTCGACCATCTCCTCGAGATGCTCGGGGGCGAGGTCGAGGAAGTCGCCATAGGCGCCGACGCCTGCGTTGGCGACAAGGATGTCGAGTCCGCCCAGCAGCTCGACGCTGTCGCCGACCACGCGCTCGAGCTGCGCGGGGTCGCGCACGTCGCAGGCGAACGCCAGCGAGTCGGCGATGCCCAGATCGTCGCCACGCCGAGACAGCAGGACGACCCGCGCCCCGGCCGCTGCCAGCAGCCTGGCGGTGGCGGCGCCGATACCGCTACTCGCTCCGGTCACCAGCGCGACTCTTCCCTCGACAGTGCTCACAGGCGCCCCTTTATCGACAGTGGTCAGGATGTGGTCGCGGTGGCGGCACGTCCAGCGCGGGATTCCGCTCGAAGAACCCGACGGGCTTGAGCGTGAACCCGGCCGTGGCCACCGGCATGACCGGCCAGTCCTCGGGCCGCGGCACGTGATGATGGCCGAACGTATACCAGACGACGATGTCGCGGTCATCGATCGGCCTGTCGGCGCTCGTCCACTCCGGCAGCCCGGCTCCGCCCGGATGCAGGTTGGGGTACTCGCCGGCCGCGTAGCGCTCGTCCGGCCGGTAGGGCGTCACCCACAGATGCTCGCGGATGAACCCCGCCCGCTTGCTGACCGGCGCGTCCGGCTGCGCAAACGGGAAAGTCGTCTCGCCCGGCAACAGCCGGTAGCCGACCGGTTCGCCCAAGCGGTGTCGCACGCCGGGGTTGACCACTTCCCACCAGCGCGCCGAGGCCGAGTCGACCCGTCGCTTTGCCGCCTGCTCGGTCAGCAGCCGCATGCGGCGGGGGCGAAAGGCGTTGCCGTAGGGATTGCCATCGCCCGGCGGAAGCGACTCCGTCCACACCTCGTCGACCGAGTTGTCCGACCCGTCAACATCGAAGTCCAGCCGCATGTTGAAGAAGTGCTGATGCACCATCGCGTTCAGCCCCGGCGCCACCAGCGTGCCGTGGGCGGGCCGCTCGCCGGGCGCCACAGCGCCGGTCGAGAGCACGCCCGTTAGCTTCACCTCGAACGCGATCGTGCCGTCCTGATAGAGGTACCAGAAGAAGCCGTAGTCGTAATTGCCGATGGCCGAGAACGACGAGATCACGAGCCGACGCGAGCGGCGCACCTCTCCCGATCCGTCCCGCCACTCGATGTGGCGCCACAGCACGCCAACGTCCTCCTCGTGGATGCAGATCGCGTTTGGGATCGGCACCGGGTCGCCGGCTGCGTCCGAGACGACGGCGTCCAGGTATGCGATCTCGCCCAGGCAGTCGCATCCTCGCGTGAGCGACGAGGCGGCGATGCCAACGCCGTTCTCGCCGCCGTCGAAGGCGTTCTTGAAGTAGTGGGTGGGGCTGGGGTCGCCGTAGGGCACCACCATCTCGGAGAGCGAGGCGCGGTGCAGGATCGAGCGCAGCCGACCGCCGTCGTGATAGCCCAGACGATGCAGCACCAGACCCTCACGGGGGGTGAAGCCGACGTGCACCTGCCAGCGCTGCCAGCTCAGCACCCGGCCCTCGAGCGTGAACCCGGCACCGTCGGGCTGCGTGATCTCGAGCGCGGCGATGTCGTCGCGCAGTGGGCCGGCCGCAGCCACATCGAAGTTGCCGCTCTCGGCCGGGATCGGCACCACGCCGTGGTCGTCGACCCGCAGCACTTCGAGCGTGTTCAGGTCGACCAGTGCAATCAGGCCGTCCACGGGGTGCGCCCACTCGCTGTCGCCAGGATGCGGCCTGATGAACGCCACCGCCCGGCACAGCCGTTGGCCAGTCTCGTCCTGCGGTCCGAAGTGCCCGGCTGGCCACGCGTCCACCTGCACGGTGTCGAAGTCGGTCACGCCGCGTCGGCCGAGCGCAGCCTGGAACTCGGGATGCAGCCGCACCAGCTCCTCGGCCTCCATCAGCTCGGACACCACCGCCATCGGCTGGATGTCGTCACGCACCTGCCACCGCTCCACAGACTGCCCGTCGAGCGAGACCAGCGCCTCCACGGTGCGCTGCGCCGCACGGTCGAGGATCACCAGCTCGGCGCGGCGTTCGGGCGCCGGCGCGCCGTCAACCCACGCCTGGAGCGCGTGCTTGTCGGGCTCGGCCAGGCTGATCGTGATGAAACGTACGTCCCCGCTGAGCGCCTCGAACCGGGACTGATCGCGGATGATCCTGGTGCAATCGGCCACCTCGCCCGGCGACAGCGGATCGAGCGGATGAGCGGCGGTCGCGCGCGCTTGTGTTTCCCTCATACGTCTCGTAGTATGGCGAACCGTTCGCCGACGCGAGCGGCAACTGCAGGAGGACGATCGTGGTGAATGGATCGAAGCGTGCGGTACTGCTTGCGGTGGCTGCACTCGGGCTTTCGGCTGTTGCCGCATCGTGCGGCGGCTCCAGTGGCAGCGACAGCAGCGGTTCTGGTGGCGGCGGCTCCAGCGAATCGATTCGCGGCCAGACGATCACGGTGCTCGTCCCCTACAAGACGCCGCAGAGCTTGCTCGACCAGTTCACCGCGCAGACGGGCGTCAAGGTCAACTACGTGGTCACGGGCTGGGATGCCACTCACACGAAGCTGCTGGTGGCAAACCAGGCCCAGGAGTACGTCGCCGACGTGGCCGAGTTCGACTGGTCCTTCACCGGCCAGTTCGCCGGCGCCGGCTGGGTCGAGCCACTCGACAACCTGCTGCCCGCCGCGACGCTGGCCGACCTCAAGAGCACCGACGCCGCGTTCATGTCCGGCGGAAAGACGTACGCCGCCTGCTACTCCAACGACTTCCGCGTCTCGATGTACAACACCAAGATGTTCGCCAAGGCGGGCATCACGCAGTTCCCCCAGACGCTGGCCGAGCTGGGGGTGGACGCCCAGAAGCTGAAGGACTCGGGCGTCCAGTACCCGCTCTCGATCCCGATGGCTGCCACCGAGGGCGGCGTGACGCCCTGGTACCTGCTGACGCTGGCGATGGGCGGGCAGCTGTTTGACACCAACCAGAAGCCGGTGTTCCAGGACGCCAGCTCGGCCGGCTACAAGGCGCTGCAGTGGGAGGTGGACGCGATCAAGAAGGGCTGGGTCTCGCCCGGATCCGTCTCGCTCAACGACGACGTCGCGTTCAACGACTTCACCGCCGGCAAGACGGCGATGGTGCTGGCGACCGGACCGGGCAACATGCCCACGGCCAACGATCCCAGCCAGTCGAGCATCGCCGGCGACGCCGCGATCGGCCTGGTGCCGGGCACCACCGGACCGGGCGGCTCGTTCGGCCTTCCGGAGGGGCTCTCGATCCCGGTCACCGCCAAGCACAAGGCGGCCGCCGCGGCGTTCATCGCCTGGTGGGAGAAGCCGGCCAACGCGATCGCGATCTACAAGCCGCAGGGCAGCCTGCCCTGCGGCTCGTCGACGCTGAAGCAGATGGCGGCCAGCGGCGCACTCCAGGGCGGCGACATCGTCAACCAAGAGCTGCCGCACGTCGGGCCGCTCTTTCCCGCCGGAGCACCGATCTGGTATTCACAGTTCAGCTCCGACGCACAGGGCCTGCTGAACGCCGCCGTCAAGGGCGATATGAGCGTGGCCGACGCGCTCAACCAGCTTGCCGCTAAGGCGTCAGCGCGAACGCAGTAACGGTGTGACCGGTTGATCGATCGGGTGAGGACGAGGTGGAACCGCACGGACGGCGACCGAGCCGCCCGCGAGACCCAGATCCTGGGGTGGATCCTGGTGCTGCCGGCGATGGCGTCGGTGATAGCGCTGGTGCTGTACCCGATGTGGAGCGGTTTCCAGCAGAGCCGCCAGTCGGGCGGTTTCTTGTTCGGCGAGAAGCCGGGCGGGGTCGGCTGGCGCAACTACCACGACGTGATCAACGACCCGGTTGCCCGCGATGCGATGCGCCACACAGTCGAGTACGTGCTGCTGGCCGTCTCGCTGGAGCTGGTGCTGGGGCTGTTCGTGGCCGTCACCCTGCACCGCGTGTTCCGGGGCCGCGGCATCGTGCTTGCCCTGCTGATCCTGCCCTGGGCGCTTCCCTCGGTGGTGTCCGGCGTGCTCTGGAAGCGCGTCTTCGACCCGGATACTGGACTGCTGAACAGCGTCCTGTTGCGGCTGCACGTGATCTCCCATCCCCATCTGTGGGTCGCTTCCGGCCGGGGAGCGATCGTGTACATCACGCTGGTGCATGTGTGGGGCGTGCTGCCGCTGATCAGCCTGGTCTTTCTGGCGGGGCTGCAGAGCATCCCCGACGAGGTCTACAGCGCCTCCGCGGTGGACGGCGCCGGGCCGCTGCGCCAGTTCCGCCACATCACGCTGCCGCTGCTTCGCCCCTCGATGGCGATCGCGCTGACGGTGGGCACGCTGCTGGCGATCAGCATCTTCGACGAGATCTACGTGCTGAACGGCACCGCGCTGAACACGCGCTCGATCCTGATCCAGGTCTACAACACCACCTTCGTGCAGGCTGACTTCGCACACGGCACCGCGCTCGCATTCCTGCTGGCCGGCGTGACGGCGCTGTTCGGCGTGCTGTACGCGCTGGCGCTGCGTAGGTCAACGGTATGAGCTCGCTCGGCTGGCGCGTTGCCAAGCTGCTCGCGATCCTCGTGATCGTGGCATGGTCGGTGGCACCGATCGTGCTCGGCATCTCGACCAGCATCTCGACCCAGCGGGAGGTGAACGCCGCGCCGGCGCGGATCGTGCCGCACGACCCGACGCTGACCGCCTACCGTGGGCTGCTGGAGGGAACCAGCAACCAGCGTGCCGGCGGCACCGTCTCGGAGAAGGGCACGTTCCTGCGATCGATGGAGAACAGCACCGTGCTGGCGCTGGTCTCGACCGCCGTCATCCTCGTCTTCGCCACGATGGCGGCCTACGCGTTCGGGCGGCTGCGGTTCCGCTTCGGCGGCGCGCTGTTCGCGGTGCTGGTGGGAACGCTGATCGTGCCCATCTTCGTGGTCGTGATCGCGCTGTTCAAGCTGATGGCCGAGACGCACCTGATTGACACCAAGCGCGGCCTGGTGGCGGTGTTCGTCTCGACCCTGACACCGCTCGCCACCTGGCTGCTCTACACGCAGGTGCGCGAGATGCCGACCGAGCCCGAGGAGGCCGCGCTGATCGACGGCTGCCGCCGCTGGCAGGCGTTCGTGCGGGTTGTGGTGCCCCAGATGAGCTCGGGTATCGCCGCCGTGGCTGCGATCCTGGTGCTCTCGGTGTGGGGCGAGTTCCTGATCCCGCTGCTGCTCACGTCGACCATGAACGCGAAGCCGGTAACGGTGCAGATCACCGAGTACGTTGGCAAGTACACCACCAACTATCCGATCCTGGCCGCGGCCGGCGTGCTGGCGCTGATCCCGCCCGCCCTGCTCGCGCTGGCCCTGAACAAGCGCATCACCGGCATGCTGGCGGGGTCGACATGAGCGGTACCATCAGCCTCGAGTCTGTCTCGAAGCAGTTTCCCGGCGGCGTGCTGGCGGTGGACAACCTCAGCCTCGAGGTCGAGCCGGGCGAGTTCCTGGTTCTGGTCGGCCCGTCCGGCTGCGGCAAGACGACGGCACTGCGGATGGTGGCCGGGCTGGAGCCTGTCAGCGGCGGCCAGATCCGGATCAATGACCGCATCGTCACCCGCCTGCCGCCCCGCGATCGCGACATCGCGATGGTGTTCCAGAACTACGCGCTCTACGCGCACATGTCCGTGCGCGCCAACATGGGCTTCGGGCTGAAGATGTCGCGTGTCCCGAAGAAGGAGATCCAATCCCGGGTGGACGAGGCGGCCGCCATGCTCGGCCTCACCGACCTGCTCGACCGCAAGCCGCGCCAGCTGTCCGGCGGGCAGCGACAGCGGGTGGCGATGGGCCGCGCGATCGTGCGCGAGCCGGCGGCCTTCCTGATGGACGAGCCGCTCTCAAACCTCGACGCCAAGCTGCGAGTGGAGATGCGGGGCGAGATCATCCGCGTGCAGCGGCGGATCGCGGCGCCCACGCTGTACGTCACCCACGATCAGACCGAGGCGATGACGATGGGCGACCGGGTCGCGATTCTGCGCGACGGCGTTCTGCAGCAGCTGGGCACGCCGGACGAGGTCTACGACCACCCGGTGAACGCGTTCGTGGCCGGCTTCATCGGCTCCCCGGCGATGAACCTGGTGCCGGCGCGGCTGGAGTCCACCGCCGGCGATCTGATGGTGCTGTTTGGCAGCAGCACACTCTCCGTGCCCGGGCGCGTACGTGAGCGGCTACCGCGGTTGGCCGAGTTCGCCGGCAAGCCGATCACGCTCGGCATCCGCCCCGAGGACTTCACCCCGCCCGAGCGCGGCGATGGCCTGATCGAGGTCACCGTCGACCGGGTCGAGTCGCTTGGCTCCGAGCTGGTGGCCTACCTCGACGCCGGTACCGGCGCGCCGTTGACGGCGCGGCTGGAACGGCGGCTGACGCTGGAGACGGGCCAACCGGCTCAGCTCGCGGTCGATCTCAACCGGCTCTACTTCTTCGACCCGGACGGCGGCGCGGCGATCTGAGTGCGGTGCTCGTGTGCTTCGGTGCCTGGCACCATCGGCACGGGCGGGCGTTTCCCGCTTGCTCGATCGTGCCAGGCACCGGCCTTTCGGCCGTTGCCCAAGTGCGGCGCTCGTGTGCTTCGGTGCCTGGCAACGCGGAACGCGGTGCCTGGCACCATCGAGCGGCAGCCTACGATCGCCCAAACACGGGCAGGTCTGTCCTGGCGCGGGCGGGCGTTTGCCGCTTGCTCGGTCGTAAGGCGAAGACCGCCCATGTGCGGCGCTCCGGCCTTTCGGCCGTTGCCAGGCACGGTGGTAAGGCGTATACCGCCCATGTGCGGCGCTCCTGTGCTTCGGTGCCTGGCAACGCGGAACGCGGTGCCTGGCACCATCGAGCGGCAGCCGACGATCGCCCAAACACGGGCAGGTCTGTCCTGGCGCGGGGGGCGTTTGCCGCTTGCTCGGTCGTAAGGCGCCGACCGCGGCGCCCGTGCGCTTCGGTGCCTGGCAACGCGGAACGCGGTGCCTGGCACCATCGAGCGGCAGCCGACGATCGACCACGCACCGGCATGCGCCCTGGCGCTGGCTCAGCGCACCAGCAGGCTGATGATCTCGTGCGGCCCGTACTCGACCACGACCGCGCCGTCCTCGACCTCGACCGGGCGCCCGGCATCCTCCAGCAGGCTGCACCGCACCACGTCGCCGAACGGCAGCTCCAGCCGTAGCCGTGCCACGCCGCGGGCACCGTGTGCCTCGTACAGCCGCAGCAGCAGCGCGTCCGAGTCCTCTGCTCGCTTGACCGTGTCGAGCATCAGGTTGGGGTCGTCGACCGAGGCCAGCGAGCGCGGCACCTGGACGCCACGCGCCCAGCGAAGCGGCGCCTCGAAGCGGGCGGCCTCGGCCACCACGCCCGCCTCACGCCAGCCGCCGGCGTGGGGCATCACGGCGTAGGTGAACGAGTGGCTGCCGATGTCCGCCTGCGGGTCGGGCACCGCGGGTGAGCGCAGCAGGCTGATCCGCATCTCACCACCGTAGGTCGAGTAGCCGTACTTGCAGTCGGTCAGCAGCGCCACGCCGAAACCGTGCTCCGACAGGTCGGCGAAGCGGTGGCCCGGCACCTCGAAGCGGGCCAGGTCGTGGCTGGTCGAGAAGTGGGTCGGCCGCTCGGTGTAGCCGAACTGCATCTGGTAGGTCGCGTTCGCAGCGTGCACGGCGACCGGGAACAGCACCTTCAGCATGGTGTGGCGCTCGCGCCAATCGGCCTGGCAGTGAAACTCCAGCCGCGCCGACCCCGCATCCAGCCGCACCACCTGCCGCAGCGTGCTCGCCCGCCCGACGCGGTGCTCGAACACCACCTCACCGCGCAGGCCGCCGGCCGCGATCACGGTGGCCGAGCTGGCCGGCGGGCAATCACTGACCGTCTCGAGATGGAACGGGTCGACGTCCCACGCGTCGTAGTTGGTTGGCCGATCGTCGTAGATCTGCAGCAGGTTGCCGATGCCGTCCAGCGCCTCGCGGCCGCTCTCTGCGAGGACGAGTGAGCGGAGCCGGCCGCCACGGTCAAACTCGGCCCGCAGCAGCCCGTTTCGCAGCACGATCCGCTCACCGCTCTCCTCGACGATCACCGCCGCCGGCGGCGAGCCGACTGCGCCAAATCCAAGCGCAGGAGCGTCGACCCACACCAGGCCGTGATCGGGATGCTCACACACCTGCGCCCGCCCGACCGCGACCGTGTTCAGCGGCGTCCAGCCCTCACCGTGGCCGGCCAGCGCATCCAGCGCCTGCTGGATCACCTCGCCCGCACCGGCCAGCACGGCGGCATGGTCGCGGGCGGCGTCCTGGTAGACCAACCCGATGCTCGAGCCGGGCAGGATGTCGTGGAACTGGTTCACCAGCAGCAGCTGCCACAGCTCCCCCAGCCGCTCGGCCGGGTACTCGCCGCGGCCCTCACGCAACGCGATCGCCGACAGCAGCTCGGCGTCGTGCAGCGCCCGCTCGCCGTTCGCGTTGCCCTTCTTGACAGCGGCCTGGGTGGTGTAGGTGCCGCGGTGGTACTCGAAGTAGAGCTCGCCGACGATGGTCGGCAGCGGCCCGGCATCCGCCTCCAGCGCATCGAAGAACTCGTCGCTGGTGGACGGCCGCGTGCGCGGCAGGCCCTGGAGATCAGCCGCCCGTCGCAGCCGCTCCAGCATCTCGGGCGTGGGCCCGCCGCCGCCGTCGCCCCAGCCGTACACGAGCAGGCTGTGGCGGGAACGATCGTGATCCTTGTACTCGCGCGCGGTGCGGCGCAGCTCGGACACGTCGGCCGAGCTGTTGTAGGTGTCTGCGGGGAGCACCTGCGAGCCGTCGATTCCCTGCCAGGTGAAGGTGTGGTGCTGCGGCGTGGTGAACCGGTTCCAGGACAGCTTCTGGGTCAGGAACCGATCGATGCCCGCACCCCGCATGATCTGCGGCAGCTGGCCGTTGTAGCCAAACACGTCCGGGTTCCAGAACTCGCGGCAGCGGCGGCCGAACTCGCGCTCGAAGAAGCGTTGCCCGTACAGGAACTGCCGCACCAGCGACTCGCCGGACGGCAGGTTGCAGTCCGGCTCGATCCACGTTCCGCCCACCGGGATCCACTGGCCCGTCTCGACGCGATCGCGGATGCGGTCGTAGAGGTCGGGGTTGCGGCGGCGGATCCAGTCGTACTGCTGCGCCTGTGAGCAGGCGAAACGGAACTCGGGGTAGCGTTCCATGTTGGTGGTCTGCGAGCTGAACGAGCGCACCGCCTTGCGGTAGGTCTCCTCGATCGGCCACAGCCAGGCCGTGTCGAGGTGCGCATGTCCGATCGCCGAGAGCTCGTGCACGCTGCTGGCGTTGCGGCGCGTCATCAGTCCGGCCAGGATCGCCTCTGCTTCGTCCCAGGTCGAGAAGTCGTCCTCCAGCCAGACGTTGCAGAAGCGGTTCAGCTCTGCGAGCAGCAGTCCGGCCCAGGTCGGATCGAGCCCGTGCTGCCACTCAGCCTCCAGCGCCCGCAGCACGTCGAAGTCGTGATGCAACGCCCAGGCTCGGCGATCGAAGCGGGCGATCTGGCAGCGATCGAGCACCACCGGTTGCAGGCTGGAGTACGCCTGCGGCAGCCGGCCGAACAGACCGTTGCAGGCCAGCTCGACCCGCAGTTCGAGCCGCTCGCCGCCGGCCGCTGGATCCAGCAGCAGGGCATCCAGGCGTGCTCCCTCCGGGCTGCTGTTGAGGCCCTGGAGCGATCGCCCGTCGCGCCACAGGGTCGCTTCGGAGTGGCTGTCCCACAGCAGGTCGACGCGCTCACCCGACCACTCCGCCGGCACGGTCGCCAGGGTTCGAAACCAGTAGGTCGCCCACAGCGGCCCGAACTGCTCGCCCAGCTCGCAGCCTCGGTACTCGAGCTCGCGCGCGGCCGGTTCGCCGATGCGCCCGACGGGGCCGGCCACCTCGAGCAGGTCGGGATCACGCACGTCTGCATGGATCAGCGCACGGATGCGATCGCCCACCTGGGCGATGCGATCGCGCGTGTACCGGGGGTGGCGCTGCATCACGCGCCAGCCTACCGTGGCCGGCTGGTCGTGCGGCCTCGCAGACGGGCGTACGTGCCGCTGTGGTACGAATGTTGGCCGTGCCGCGCACCGCCCCGACTCGCCCTCCCGCCTGACCGTGGCCGATCTGCTGGTGCTGGGGGACTGCAACCCCGACCTGGTGCTGAGCGGCGGGGACGTCGAGCCGGCCTTTGGCCAGGTCGAGCGATTGGTGGACGAGGCGCGCCTGGTGATCGGCGGGTCGGCGGCGATCACCGCCTGCGGCGCCGCCCGTCTTGGAGTCGCGACGGCGCTGGCCGCCCTGGTGGGCGACGATCACTTCGGTCGTTTCATGCTCGATGCGCTGGCCGAGCGGGGTGTTGACGTCTCGGCCTGCGCCACCGACCGTGTGCGGCCGACCGGCATCACGGTGGTGCTCTCGCGCGGCGATGACCGCGCCATCCTGACCGCGCCGGGCACGATCGCGGCGCTGGCAGCGACGGACGTCGGCATCGACCGGGTGCGAGACTGCCGCCACCTGCACATCAGCTCCTACTTCCTCCAGACGGCGCTGCGGCCGGGGCTGGCCGGCCTGCTGACGGCCGCCCGTACCGCCGGCGCCACCACGTCGCTGGACACCAACTGGGACCCGGACGGCCGCTGGGACGCCGGTCTCTCCTCGCTCCTGCCGCTGATCGGCCACCTGTTCTGCAACGAGCAGGAGGTGGCGGCGCTGGGAGGCGCCGACAGGCTGGCCCAGCACGGCGTCACCGTGGTGATGAAGCGCGGCCCGAAGGGCGCCACGCTGACAGACGGCCGGCAGCGGCTCGAGGCGGCGGCGCCCCCGGTGGCGGTGGTCGACACCACGGGCGCCGGTGACAGCTTCAACGCCGGGTTCATCGCCGGCCTGCTCCACGGCCGGTCGCCACAGGAGTGCCTGCGCCTGGGCTGCGCGTGTGGCGCGCTCAGCACCCGCGCAGCCGGCGGCACGGATGCGCAGCCCGACCTGGCGGAGGCCGATGCCTCGTGATCGTGTGCGCGGCTGCCAATCCCTCGGTCGACCGCCTGTTCGAGGTGGAGCGGCTGAGCGATGGCGAGATCCATCGCCCCGCCGCCTTCCTGCAGCTGGCCGGAGGCAAGGGGCTGAACGTGGCCCGTGCCGTCACCTGCCTCGGGCAGCCGGTGCGGGCGGTCGCGCTGGTTGGCGGCCACGCCGGCCACTTCGTCGCGGAGGGCCTGCGGTCGGAGGGGATCGCGGCCTCGTTCGCGTGGTGTGACGGGGAGACGCGATCGTCGCTGACCGTGCTCGACCGGTCGAGTGGCCGGCTGACCGAGTTCTACGAGCAGCGCGCGGCGATCCCCTCCACGGCCTGGGGCGCGTTCGAGGACGTGGTCGAGTCGGCGTTGCCGTCTGCCGCGTGGCTGACGCTGTCGGGGTCGCTGCCGCCGGCCGCGCCGGCGGACGGCTACGCGCGGCTGATCCGGCGATCGCACGCGGCCGGGGTTCCGGTCGCGCTCGACTCGCGCGGCGAGGCGATGGCCGCGGCCCTGGCGACCGCGCCGGACGTGATCAAGGTCAACTTGGCCGAGGCGGCCGAGACGCTCGGCCACGCGGTCGAGCCCAACGACGCGCCGGCGGCAGCCGCGGCGCTCGCATCCGCCTGCCCCACCCCGCCGAGCCTGGTGGTCGTGACGCTCGGGGCGGAAGGAGCGGTGGCGCTCGATCGAGACGGTACGGCCTGGCGCGGGCGAAGCGATGGCGGCGGCGCCTACTCGGTCGGCAGCGGTGATGCCTTCCTGGCCGGCCTGGTGGTCGCGCTGGAACGCGGCCAGAGCGGGCCGCGGGCGCTCGCGCTCGCGCTCGCCGCGGGAGCGGCCAACGCCGAGCTGCCGGGGCCCGGCCGGCTCGACCAGCGTCGCGCCGAGCGGCTCGCGGAGGGTGCCGAGGTGCGCGTGTGAGCCACCGCCCGGTGAGGCCGCTTCACGCCGCTGTTTGACAACAGACCGACCGGTCGGTAACCTTTCCTTCATGTCCCGCGAAGCAACCACGGAGAAGGGCGGCGAAACCCGCCGGCGCATCATCGAGGCGGCAAGGATGGCCTTCGGCGAGCGCGGCTACGGCGCCACGTCGATGAACGACCTGATCGCCGCCGCCGGCGTCACCAAGGGCGGCTTCTACTTCCACTTCGCCTCCAAGCGGGACGTCGCTGTCGAGGTCGTGCGCGCCGTCCAGGCCCGCCTCCAGTCGGACGTGCTCGCCGTCGTGGCCGAGTACGATCGCGCCGCGGATCAGGTGGTGGCGATGGTGCGCACGCTGATTCCCGCCATCGAGACGGCGAAGGGCATGTCGGGACTCGAACAGCTGTGCGCCGAGCTGCGCGAGGACGGCGTCACCGATCCCGAGATCATCCGCCCTCACGACGCCTGGGTTTCGACCACCGCCGGACTGTTCGCCCGCGCCCAGGCCGAGGGAGACATGCGCGCGGACGTCGATCCGGGTGAGGCCGCCCGCTTCGCCGTCGCGGCGTTCATGGGCCTTGAGTCGCTCTCCCTGGGCGATCCCGCCGTGACAGAACGGCTGGGTATGGACGTCGATGAGTACCTGCAGTTCGTCTCGCGCGCGGTCGGCCTCGACCACCCGTCCCTCACCTGACCCATCAAGATCGCGCTTTCACCCATCTCACTATCCTAAAAACCTACCGACCAGTTGGTACTTTGATCTAAGGAGGATCTCCCATGCTCTCGCTATTCTCTCCGCCCTCGCTCGCACGAGCCTCGGCCGCTCATCCCCGCCGCACGGTCGCGATCTGGGCCGTGCTGGTGGTGGCCTCGATGGCCGCCGTGGCGACGCTGCTCCCCAGCGCCACCACCACCAAGGTGGGCTTCGTCTCGAGTCCTGAGTCAGCCACCGCGAACGAGCTGATCACCCACCGGATCGGGGTCAAGAGCGCCGACACCGAGATGGTGGTGATCACCGTCGCGAGCGGCTCGGTCAGCGACCCAGCCAATCGGGCGCGAATCGAGTCGCTGGCCGGACGGCTCTCGAGGCTGGCGCCCGACATCGTCCAGCGAGTGTCGGATCCGTTCGCGTCGGGCGCAACCGGCCTGATCAGCAAGGACGGCAGCACGGCGCTGATCCCGGTAACGATGGCGGGTGACGCCACCAACGCCGTCGACCACGTCGGATCGCTGCTCGACGCCACCGGCGCCGCGTCCGGCAACGGCATGGCCGTGCAGGTTGCCGGCCAGGCGGCCGCGTCGCACGACTCAAACACGACCGCGCAGAGCGACCTCTCAACTGGGGAATCGATCGGAATCCCGGTGGCCCTGGTGGTGCTGCTGGTGGTATTCGGCACGCTCATCTCGGCGCTGCTGCCGATCGGCCTGGCCGTGATCGCGATCGTCGTCGCGATGGCCGTTACCGCGCTGATCGGGCAGGTCTACCCGCTCTCGTTCTTCGTCACCAACATGATCACGATGATGGGGCTCGCGGTCGGCATCGACTACGTGCTGTTCATCGTCTCGCGCTACCGCGAGGAGCGGGAGCTGGGAACGGCCGGTGAGGCCGCGATCGCAGTCGCCGCTCGCACGGCCAGTCGGGCCGTGCTGTTCTCGGGGATCACGGTGGTGGTCGCCCTGGTCGGGCTACTGATCGTGCCGACCACGATCTTCCTCAGCCTTGCGGTGGGGGCGATCCTGGTCGTCACCACGGCCGTCGCGGCGGCGCTGACCCTGCTGCCGGCGGTCCTCATGCTGCTGGGAGACCGGCTCGAGTCAGGCCCGGTCGGCCGCCTGATGCCGTCGCGGATTCGCCGGCGCGAGGGCGGATCCGGCTTCTGGCCGCGGGCGGTTGGCGGCGTGATGCGACGGCCAGTTGCCAGTCTGCTGATCGTGACCGGTCTGCTGCTGGCGGCGGCGGTGCCCTACCTCGGCATCAAGACCGGGGCCAGCGGCGTCACGTCGCTGCCGGCGAGCGCCGAGTCGCGTCAGGCCTACCAGACGCTGCAGCAGCAGTTCGCGGTCGGCGCACTGGCGCCGGCGCGGATCCCGCTAGTCGGGAACCCCCGCTCCGTCGGCAACCGCGCCGAGGTCGCCGCCATCACCAGCGGCATCGCCGGAGATCCGCGCTTTGGCGCTCCGGTGCTCGAGCCCGGCGCCGGCGCGCGCGGGGCGGTGCTCGACGTGCCGATCAACGCCGAGCCGACCAGCACGACGGCGACGGACGCAGTCACGCGGCTGCGTTCGCTCACCACACTGCCGGTGGGAGGCGACGCGGCCCAGAATCTGGACTACTTCACGATCGCTTCCGACTATCAGCCGGTCGTGTTCGCACTGGTGCTCTCGCTCAGCTTCGTGGTGCTGCTGATCGCGTTCCGATCGCTGGTGATCCCGGTGATCGCGATCGCGATGAACCTGCTCTCGGTGGGCGCCGCGTACGGCCTGCTGACGCTGGTCTCCCAGGACGGCCACGGTGCCGGCCTGCTGGGATTCCAGCGCGAGCCGGTGATCGAGGCCTGGATTCCGCTGTTCCTGTTCGCAGTGCTGTTCGGGCTCTCGATGGACTACCACGTCTTCCTCACCTCACGGATCCGGGAGCGACACCTGGCAACCGGTGAGACGAGGGTGGCGGTCAGCGACGGCATCACCTCGAGTGCTCGACTGATCACCGGCGCGGCGCTGATCATGGTGGCCGTGTTCGCCGGCTTCGCCTCCGGCCAGCTGGTGATGTTCCAGCAGATGGGCTTCGGAGTGGCGGTGGCGATCCTGATCGACGCGACGCTCGTGCGCACCGTGCTGGTTCCGGCGACGATGACGCTGCTGGGCCGCTGGAACTGGTACCTGCCGTCGTTCCTCGGCTGGCTACCGCGGATCAGCATCGAGAGCGACCGGATGGAGCCGTCCAAGGCATAGGTCACGCCGCACGCACCGGCGGGCGAGCCCGCCGGTGCGTCAGGCGTGCCCAGCTTTGGGGTATGGATGGGAGGGACAGCGACCCGACCGAGGAGACGACCACGATGGGATTCGATCAGTACCACGAGCCGCCATCAGAGCTCAGCGCCGAGGCGCGAACCTTCGCCCGCATGATCGCATCGCTGACCGAGGAGGCGGAGGCGATCGGCTGGTACGAGCAGCGGCGCGCGCTCGAGCCCGACGCCGATGCGCGCGCAATCATGGAGAACGCGCAGGCCGAGGAGTTCAAGCACTTCGCGATGGACCTCGAGTTCCTGATCCGACGCACGCCCCGCTGGAAGGCGGCGCTGCAGGCGGTGCTGTTCCACGACGGCGACATCGTCGAGCTGGGCGAGAAGGCCGAGGGCCTCTAGGCCCGCGCACCGGCGGCGGTGGCGCCGACCCGGCAGGGCAGCGTCGCCCGATGTCGAACTGGCAAGGCGTCTCGAAACCCGGTCGAAAGGACGCCCCGCGATGATCAACGGTGCCAACACAGGCTTCATGTTGCTGGCCGCCAGCCTGGTGATGTTGATGACTCCCGGGCTGGCGTTCTTCTACGGCGGTCTGGTCGGCCGGTCGAACACGCTCACGATCATGATCCAGAGCTTCGCCTCGATGGGCATCACGACCGTGCTGTGGTGGCTGGTCGGCTACTCGCTCTGCTTCAGCGGCGGCGCCGACGGTATCTATGGCAACTTCGACCTCGCGTTTCTTCGCGGCGTGACGCCATCCTCGATCTACTCGCCGTCAGGGATTCCGCTGGTGGTGCTGATCGCCTACCAGATGATGTTCGCCATCATCACCCCGGCACTGATCACCGGCGCGTTCACCAACCGCGTCTCGTTCAAGGCGTACCTGATCTTCCTCGTCGTGTGGCAGCTGTTCGTCTACTACCCGTTCGTCCCCATGATCTGGGGCAACGGCCTGCTGGCGCAGTGGGGCGTCCGCGACTTCGCGGGCGGCATCGTGGTGCACGCCTCGGCCGGTTGGGCGGCGCTTGCATCGGTGCTGTACGTGGGCCGGCGAAAGTTCGTCGACACGCCGCACAACATCCCCTTCATCGCGCTTGGCACCGGGCTGCTGTGGTTCGGCTGGTACGGCTTCAACGCCGGCAGCGAGCTGAAGGTGGACGGCATCACCGCCATCGCCTTCCTGAACACCGACATCGCCGCGTCGTTCGCCGCCACCACGTGGCTGTTCTTCGAGTGGTGGCGGGCTCGCAAACCCCACTTCGTCGGCCTGCTGACGGGGGCCGTGGCCGGCCTGGCCGCGATCACCCCGGCAGCGGGTTACGTCCCGATCTACGCGTCGGTGATCATCGGCATCGTCGCCGGCCTCGTCTGCTATGGCGCGGTGGCACTGAAGAACCGCCTGCACTGGGATGACGCGTTGGACGTCTGGGGCGTGCATGGGGTCGGCGGCACGATCGGCATCCTCCTGTTGGGCGTGTTCGCCAGCACCAGCATCAATCCGGCCGGCGGCGTCGGCCTGATCCACGGCAGCGGCTCGTTCTTCGCAAAGCAGCTGATCGCGGGCGCCGGCTGCTCGCTGTACGCGTTCGTCTTCACCTACGCGATGCTGAAGGCGATCAACATGATCACCCCGGTGCGCGTGGGCGAGGACGCCGAGCGCGGGCTTGACGAGGCGATGCACGGAGAGAGCGCCTACGAGGACGCGTCACTCGGCGGCGTCGCGCCGGCCGTCTGAACCAGCGGTGGCGGGGTCGCACCTGCGGCCCCGCCATCCGCGCCTGGCCCACGAGTGCACGCGATCCACGCGTGCCGATGACCGGAGAGGAATCCGCATGAGAGTCGCATCGGCACCGGTCTCGTTCGGCGTATTCGAGCTGACGGCGGACGACGAGGGGCTGCCCGATCCAGTCGCGGTGCTGGACGCGATGGTGGACGGCGGATACGAGGGTACCGAGCTGGGTCCGCCCGGCTACTTTGGCGATGCCGCCGGGACGGCCGCCGCCCTGTCGGAGCGCGATCTCAGCCTGGTCGGGTCGTTCCTGCCGATGCGGCTCTCGCGCCGTGAGCATATGGACGAAGACTTTGCCCACCTGGAGCGCACGCTGGGCATCCTCGACGAGGCGACTCCCGGTGGTGGCGAGCGGCCGGTGGTGCTGATCTCGGACTCGTTCTCGGAGCCTGACCGGGTGGCCGGCGCAGGCCGCATCGACCAACTGCGCGACACCTGGTTGTCCGACGCGCGGTTCGACCTGCTGGCGGCGAATGCCCACCGCGCCGCCGAGCGCTGCCACGAGCGCGGGTACCGGGCGGCCTTCCACCACCACGGCGGCACCTACATTGAGACGCCGCGTGAGATCGATCGCTTCGCCGAGCGGATGGACGGCTCGCTGCTCGGCTTCTGCTTCGACAGCGGTCACTCCATGTTCGGCGGCGGCGATCCGGTCGCGTTCCTCGACACCTACGGCGAGTTGGTCACCCACGTCCACCTGAAGGACGTCGACGGCGCGGTGATGGATGAGATCCGGCGCGGCGGGCTGGGTCTGCGCGAGGCCTGGCGACGAGGCGTGTTCTGCCGCTTCGGCGAAGGCAGCGTCGAGATGGCGGCGGTGCTGCAGCGCCTGCGCGGAGCCGGCTACGACTCCTGGCTGGTGATCGAGCAGGACCGCTTCATCCAGCCCGGACAGACGCTCGAGACGCTGTCCGACGACGCCGCCCACAACCGCGAGCTGCTACGCGGCCTGGGCGTGTAGCGGAATAGTGGAGATATCTGGGCTGACCCCGTCATCGAGCGCAGCCCACAGCCGCCCGACGTCCCCCGGGATCAGCCCAACGGCGGCGTGTCCAGTGCATCGACGCGTGTACGCGCGACGCGATCACGCCACCGAATCGCTGGGAAGGTCAGCCGTCCATCCGCCCCGGCGCGACGGCGGGGACGTCCGTTTCGGTCGTGTCGGGCGAGTCGGGGTCGATGTCGCGCGCCTGCATGGCGTGCTCGTCGGCGGCCGCGCGCTCCTTGGCGGCACGCTCGGCCTTGACTTCGGCCTCCAACCGCTCGCGCTCGGCGCGGGCGGACTGCTCCTGGGCAGCCAGTTCGGCCTGCTGAGCGGTGCGGTTGCGCTCGACAGCCTCGTCGCGGTGCGCGGCCGCGGCATCACGGCGGATCTGCGTCTCACGCTCGCGGCGCCGCGAGTTGGCCATCACTGCAGCGATCACGACGATCACCACGGCGATCACGACGATTGCGATGATTGCAGTTGTCATACTCGCTCTCCTTCGTTCGAGTTCGTCGGGAATTCCGACGCGGCGTCGCCCCCGTTCAGGTCGTTCGCCATCGATGTCCAGGGGTCGCCGACCGGCGGCCGCTCCCAGCCCTCGCTCAGCGCGTCCGAGACGTCACCGACCGTGGGAGCCGAGTCAAGCGCAATCAGGACGGTGTGGCCGGCGTCGTCGATCTGCGAACTGGCGACGACCAGCGTGCCGACCGACGATGTCGTCGGGCAGTCGGCACCGGGGAGCGGCCGACCGTCGACCATCAACCGCAGCACCTCGGCGCGGTCGTGACCGCCGATCATCGCGTAGATGTAGGTCATTTCTGACATGAGATCGCTTCCTCGTTCCGATTCGACCACGCCCAACGCGCCGGCCTCTCCACACCTCGTACCCCGCGAAGGCGCTGCTCAACCCTCGGCGAAGTCGTATGCTCGCGCCATGGACAGCCCTCCACCCCGCCCGCCGCTGCCGCCCTTCACGCGGGAAACGGCACGTCAGAAGGTGCGGGCCGCGGAGGACGCCTGGAACAGCTGTGATCCCGAGCGGGTGGCGCAGGCCTACACGGCAGACTCGCAGTGGCGCAACCGCGCCGAGTTCTTCCAAGGACGCGACGCGATCGTGGCGTTCCTACGCCGCAAGTGGGCGGGCGAGCTCGACTACCGGCTGCAGAAGGAGCTGTGGTGCTACAGCGACGACCGCATCTCGGTGCGGTTCGAGTACGAGAGCCGCGACCGCGCCGGTCGGTGGTGGCGCAGCCACGGCAACGAGCACTGGGAGTTCGACGAGCTGGGCTACATGCGGCGCCGTGATGCCAGCATCAACGACTACCCCATCGACGAGGCTGACCGGCGCGTCCATATCGATCGTGACGCCGCCGGCTGACCTCGCGTCTGCTAACGGGCGCGCCAGGCGCGGCGCGGCGCTCCCGGGAACAGCAGGCACGGCGTCGCCCCCCTGCGCGCGGGAGCAGGTGCCGGCTGCTCGGCGAGATGCTGATCGCGATCGCCGTCCCGCTCGACCAGTCCCCGTTCGCGTGCGATACGAGCGACCAGATCGACCACCGACCCCTCGTGAACCTCAACCTGTGTCATCACACCCTCCTTCGCCGTTCGTTGTCTCAGCATCGGGGACGGATGTACGGGTTCTGTGACGTGGCTGTTTGGAGATCGGGGAGCTCCCGAGGCGGCGGGCGACGGCTCTGGGCAAGAATCGGCGGTCGTGCCTGAGTCACCCCAAGCTGGGATGCAACTCGAGCCGCGTGAAGGTCGCCCGGGCGGCGTGCGTTCCCATCACCCATAGCTGATCGTTACCTGACGCCAGCAGCGCCGTCGCGTGTCGGATCGCGATCGCCGCTCCCACCAGGTGGTTGGTCGAGGGGTCGAACTCCTGCACGCCCACGCCCGCCATGGCGAGCCAGACGGCGCCATCCTCGACGGCGACCGAGGTTGCCGCGGCGGGAAGCGGCAACGAGAGCTGTGGGCGCCCGGAGTGCGCATCCAGCCGCAGCAGCTGCGGCCGGCCGGCGCGGCTGCCGATCGCCCATACGGCACCGGCGCCGGCCGCGATCGCGTCGGCCTTGAATCCGCGCAGGTCACGCGGAGTCCCCGGCCGTCCGGTAACGGGATCAACCGCGGACAGGTGATTCGCGGCCATCAGCCAGACGCGGCCGGCGGCGGCCGCCAGCCCCGTCGGCGTGCCGGCGGTCGGCTGCTCGGTGATCCGGCCGTTGGCGACGTCGAGCCGCGCGAGCCCTGATCGCAGCGTGATCCAGATCGACGTGCCGGACTCGACTGGAGGGCAGCAGCCGGGCGACGCCGGCAGCGCCAGCGTCTGGCGCAGCCGACCGTTGCCGCGGTCGCGCTCGATCACGGCGTTCGCCGTCAGCACGATCAGGGTGTGAGAGCTGATCACCAGACCGCGCGCTGGCTGATGCGTCGCGAACGCGTAGGCGATGCCGCCGTCAGCCGCTGCCAGCCGCGTCAGGTTGCCGGTCGGGGACTGGTACCAGAGGCCGCCGTCGTGGGCCGGCGTGGCGACGAGGCCCGGCCGGGAGGGAGCATGTGCCATCACTGAGACGACCGGCGCAAAGCCGGGCGGGCGGTGGCTGGTGTGTGCCGCTGCAGCCGCCCGCGACGCGGCACGCGGGTGGGTGGCCCTGGTGGCCAGGTAGACCGCTGTTACCGCGATCGCGACCACGATCAGCGCCGCGGAGGCAACCACCGGCCCGCGCCGGCGGGATCGATGCGATCGCCGCGGCGGCCGCGCCGCCGGCGGCGCCTGCTGGATGGCCGCGACTGGCGGAGGGCCTGCCGGGGACACCGGCTCGGCGACGATCTGGCCCGGAGGCGGAACGCGCAGCCCGTACTCAGCCACCGGCGCAGACGCCGCGGCGGCCTGCTTCTCCAACTCTGAGACGGCCAACCCGTACTCGACCCGGGAGTGCGCTGCGCCCGCACCGGTCGGGGCGTGATGCAGCCCCACCGGATGGCCGCAGCGCGCGCAGAACCGCGCGCCGGGCTCGCCGATCAACTCCGGACAGTCACACGAGGCACAGGCTGCCGTCAAAGCCATTCCTCGCGCCGATCCGTTTCGCCTGCTGCCACCCGACCAGCGTACCGTACGCGTCGTACGGCACCCGTCCCGCCCCGCGCGTCGGGCGTCCTGCCGGTGGCGTACGCTGCACGCCTCAGGGAGGTGGAGCTTGTGAACACGCGAGTCACCGCCGGCGCGCTGGCGATCGTCGGCGCAGTCATCGTCGGCATCGGGTGCAGCATCCCCTACGCCGAAACCAGCGACGGTGTGAAGTACCGCATCTTCGAGACGAACCCCCCGCACGACCTGCTGTACTTCGCGATCGAACCGGCCGGGGTGATCCTGGCCGCGGTAGCACTGGGCATCGTTCTTCTCATGCGGCCGCTGCGGTTTGCCGACGGCGCGCTGGCCGGCATCGGCGGTCAGACGGTGCTGCTGTTCATCGGCTTCATCGGCTTCTACGCCCAGACCAGCTTTGGCGGGCCGCAGTTCGACCCGCACGTCAAGGCAGGGGCGTGGCTGGGCCTGCTGGGCGGCGGTCTGATCGGCGCGGCGGGCGTGCTGCTGCTGGTCGGCGCCAGCTACGCGAGCTCCGAACCCGGCTCATCTCCGCCGGCGATGCAGCCGGGCGGCTGGCTGACGGACCCGTGGGACACCTCCCAGCTTCGCTACTGGAACGGCCGCGAGTGGACGCCGCACACGCATCCCGCCACTGCCCACGCCGCCGCGCCGGCCGCGTCTCCGGTGGCGCCCACATGACCGGCGACCGCCCACCAGCCGGCTCGCCACCGGCGACGACGCCGGCCGTCTACTGCACGCGCTGCGGCACGGCACGGCCGGCACACGCGCAGTTCTGCCCCAACTGTGGATGGCAGTTCTCGACCGGCGCAATCTCCGCGTTCGTCCAGCCTGCGGTGGCTGGCCCGCCACCTGCGACCGGCGAGCCGCCACCGCCGCCACCCCCGCCCGGCTACGTACCTCCGCCCGCCCCGTATCCTCATCTTCCGGTCGGTCACGGCTATGGCCCCCCGGTCGCGCATCGCGGCACGAACGGCTTCGCGGTGGCCGGTCTGGTGCTGGGCATCATCTGGATCTA
Source organism: Gaiellales bacterium (assembly GCA_038212095.1). Taxonomy (GTDB): domain Bacteria; phylum Actinomycetota; class Thermoleophilia; order Gaiellales; family JAICJC01; genus JAICYJ01. The sequence goes on from JBBQUW010000008.1 coordinate 30,195, forward strand.
CTGGATCGGATCGGTGCTGGCGTTGATATTCGGCTACATCGCCAAGGGGCAGATCGATCGCTCCCACGGCACCGAGGCCGGCGGCGGACTGGCGATCGCGGCCATCGTGCTGGGGTGGATCGGTGTCGGCACCGCCGCGCTGGTGCTGGTGATTCTGGCGATCAGCAACTCCTGACGCCGCGTAGCTCGTCCAGCGGCGCCCGCCCCGGAGGTCTCCAGCCGAGCATGGCGCGAGCACGCTCTCCGCTGACGCGATGGTCGCGGGTGACGCCGTCCACGGCGGCGGCGCCGATCACCGCCGCCGCCTCGTCTGCCGACCACGACCGAGGTGCGGCCAGTCCACGGCCGGCGCTGTCCGCAGCGGCCAGATCACGCACCGCGACCGGCTCGCCCGCGGCGCCGTTGACCAGCGTTCCAGCCACCGCCCGCTCCAGCGCCAGCCGATACAGCTGCGCCAGGTCGTCGACGTGCACCAGCGTCCAGTGGTTGGCGCCGTCGCCGACGTACCGCGCCACGCCCTCGTCATCGGCCATCTCGACAAACTGCGTCAGCGGGCCGCCGCCGTGGCCGTACACCATCGCCGGGCGGATCACGACCGTACGCAGACGAGCGGCCGCCACCACCTCGGCCTCGAGCGATGGCCGCCATGCGTACAGCGCCACGGGGTCGGTGGCCGAGTCCTCGTCCAGCAGCTCGCCCGGCGGGGCGCTGGGATACACCCACACGCCGCTGGTGTAGACGAAGGCCGTGCCGGTCGCCAGTCCAGCCAGGAACGCCCGTACGGATGCCAGCTCCGCCGACTCCATGCCGTCGTCCTGGGTGGCCGCCAGGTGGACGACGCCGTCGCAGCCGGCGGCGGCCGCCACCAGCGACGACGGCCGGCCGAGATCGCCGCGGACTGTCGAGTGGCTCAAAGCCCGCAGCTGCCGCTCGCTGCTGTCGGAGCGGGCCGCCGCGACCACCTCATGCCCCGCCGCGAACAGCTCTGCGGCCACGCGGCCGCCGATGTATCCCGTCGCTCCGGTCAGCAGCACCCGCACGGGCGGGAGTATCGCCGACGGAGGGCGCACTAGAGTGCCGGAATGGGAGTCGCGCACTGGGACGAGGTCGAGCGGACGCGCCGGTCGAAGGGCGAGATGGACGCCGAGTGGCAGCCGCTGGGCGACGCCGCCGGCACGGTCGGCGTGGGTGTGTGCAGGGTACGCGTCGCGGTCGGGAAGCTGCCGACGCCGCCCCACTCCCACGGCGCCTCCGAGGAGCTGTACTACGTGCTGGGCGGCGGTGGCCTGGCCTGGCAGGACGAGGCCGTGCACGAGCTGCGGCCCGGCGACTGCGTGGCGCACCGCGCCGACGAGATGGAGCACACGTTCGTGGCCGGTGCCGAAGGGCTCGACTACCTCGTGTTCGGCACCCGCCACGCGACCGAGTTCGGCTGGCTTCCCCGCTCGCGGGCGGTGCGGCTGGGCTGGCCGTGGGTGGAGGGACGCGACGACGATCCTTGGGACGTGGAAGCGCAGGCGGCGCCGCTCGCGGTCGGTGAGCCGGCACCACGGCCGGCGAACATCGTCAACGTCGACGAGGTGGAGCACGAGCCGTTTGCGGGCGGCGTCACCGCCCCGCTCGCCACCTCCCAGCGCTCGACCCAGGCGGGGTTGCACTGGGAGCGGATCGCGCCCGGCGTCAGGGGCGGCTCGCCGCCGCACTGCCACTCCGAGGAGGAGGAGGTGTTCGTGATCCTCGAGGGCGGCGGCACGCTCGAGCTGTGGCCGTCTCCGGTTGCGGCCGCGCGGGGCGCGCAGCGAGAGGACGTGCCGATCGCAGCTGGGCACGTGATCGCGCGGCCGCCTGGGTCGCGGGTGGCACACGCCTTCCAGGCCGGGCCGGACGGCATCACGATGCTGATCTACGGCACCCGCAAGCCCAACGACATGGCGTGGTTCCCGCGATCGAACAAGATCTTCTGGCGCGGCCTGGGTGTGATCGGCCGCATCGAGTCGCTGGACTACTCCGACGGAGAACCAGACTGAGCCAGCCGGCCGCGGCCGTTACACGATCGATGATCTCTCAGAGGTCACCCTCCGCTGGATCCGAACGACCAAAGCCCGAGGATCGTCAAGGCGAGAAACCCCGTCAGGACGATGAGCGTCATCTTGGCGGTGCCCATCGTCGTCCGGTAGCCCCAGGCCGAGAGCAGTAGCCACAGGCAGATCGCGACAACGACGGCCCAGATCGGCATCTCTCTCTAGACCCGAGTCCTGGCCGATCGGAGGACGGGTGCTCGGAATGGCCCCCCACATCCGCTCGTCGTTCGCACCCTCGGCATCGACGCCGAGTCTAGACCAGCCGGCCCGTTACACGATCGACGCTTGCCTCGACGGCGAGCCGCGCCTACGGTGCATCCATGGACATCACCATGCATCACACGCTCGGCTGGCTGGCGAGGACGGCGGCCGTGATCGCGATCGGTCTGCTGACGACCGGCGCCGGCGCCGCGGCCGGATCGCCGCGTCCGGCCACCACGCCGGCACCGACGCTGGTCCAGCTGGTCGGCCAGCGGATGCTGGTCTCGTTCCAGGGCACGACCGCCAACACGGCGCTGCTCAGCCGGATCCGCAACGGGCAGATCGGCGGCGTGATCCTGTTTGGCCCCAACATCACCGGCCCTACGCAGCTCGCCCAGCTGAGCGCACAGCTACAGGCCGCAGCCCGGGCCGGGGGGCGACCGCCGTTGCTGATCGCGACCGACCAGGAGGGCGGGCTGGTACGGCGGCTGACGTGGGCGCCGCCGAAGGCGTCGGCTGAGACGCTCGGTACCACCAGCACCGCCAACGTCCGCAACGTGGGCCGAAACGCCGGTCTCGCGCTGGCCGCCGCCGGCGTCAACCTCGACCTGGCGCCGGTCGCGGACGTGCCGCGGACGCCCGACAACTTCATCGCCTCGCAGCAGCGCGCCTTCGCCGACAACCGCTACACCGTCGCCAACGACGACACCGCGTTCGCGCTCGGCCTCGAGTCGGCCGGCGTGCTGCCCGCCCTGAAGCACTTCCCTGGGCTGGGGCGAGCGGGCGCCACCTCCACTGACGACGGGTTGGTACGGATCGCCGCGACCAGCGCCCAGATCGGCTACGACCTGCTGCCCTATCGGGTGGCGCTGACCCACTCGGTGCGGCCAGTGATCATGCTCTCGACCGCGCTCTACCCGGCCCTGGCGCAGCACCCCGCCGCCTGGTCGCACGCGATCGCAGTGACGCTGCTTCGCACCGACCTGGCGTTCCACGGCGTCACCGTCACCGACTCGCTGACCAGTGCCGCGGCCGTGCGCGGCACCACGCCGATGGCGCTGGCCGTTCGCAGCGCCACCGTCGGCGTCGACCTGCTGCTGGTGACCGGCGCCCAGTCCACGTCGCAGGCGGCCTTCCTGGCGGTACTCGACCAGGCTCGATCGGGAGCCATCCCGCTGGCCAGCCTGAAGGCCTCTTACTCGCGCATCCTGACGCTGAAGTCACGGCTTTAGGGCCAGCCTGGCCTCTACGGCAGCTCGGCGGTGGCCAGGCGGCGGGTCGCGCCCCACACCGACGCCGCCACCAGCACGCCCAGCACGATCGCCGATGCCACGATCCCGGCCACCGGCTTGGCGGCCTGCGGCAGCGCGTGCGCGACGAAGGCGCGGCCGTAGGCCGAGATCGAGAGTTTGGCCGCCGAGACGGCGAAGGTCGCGATCGACCCCTCCCACAGCAGGATGTAGATGATGCCGATCACGACCGGCCGGCGGGTGCACAGCGAGAGCCACGCCGCGGCCGCGCAGTACGCCAGGCTTGCCAGCATCACGCCCACCAGCGGCCAGCCGATCAGCCGCAGCGATGCCTGTCCACCAAGCGCCAGCAGACCGGTCAGCACCAGGCTGGGTGCCAGCAGCACCAGCGAGGCCACCCAGGCCGCTGCCACCTTGGCAAGCACCAGCTCCAACCGCGGCTGCGGCGTCGCCACCAGGTACAGGATGGTGCCGTCCTCGCGCTCATCGCCGAACGCGCTGACGCCGAACACGAGCGCGATCAGCGCCGCCACCGTGGGTACGAACAGCTGCTGAACCATGCTCGAATAGAAGTCGACGACGTGGCTGCCGGCCGGCCGGGCAAGCGCGTACGCCAGCGCCGTCAGCACCGGCGCAGCCGCCACCAGCGCCAGCATGATCGATCGCCGCTGCAGCAGCATCGCTCGCAGCGTCAGGCGGAAGATGGGCAGGATCATCGCGCCTGCCCGCGTGCGCGCTGGTGCAGGTAGGCGTAGACGCTCTCGAGGTCGTCGCCCACCGGTCGGATCTCGTGCAGCAGCGCATCGGCGCGCACCGCGGCGCCGGGGAGCTCACGGCCCAGCGCGGCCGGATCGCTGGTCTCGATCTCGATCCTGCCGCCGTTCACGCGCACCGCGTCGACCGCGTCGATGGCGAGCAGCTCCCGCGCCAGCGCGCGGGCGTGGCCGTCGACCGAGATCAGCACCCGCCGCGGCCGCTCGCTGATAAGCCGCCGGATGCCGGCGGTCGAGCCCTCCGCCACCAGGTGGCCGTTCACCAGCACCAGCACCCGCGGCGCCATCCGCTCCACCTCGTGCAGCACGTGGGACGAGACGATCACGGTGCGGCCCTCGGTGCCCAGCCGGGTGAGGAGCTCGATCACGTGGCCGCGCTGGGTCGGGTCGAGGCCGTTCAGCGGCTCGTCCAGCAGCAGCAGCTCGGGCTCGTGCACCAGCGCCTGGGCGAGCTTGACGCGCTGGCGCATGCCGTGTGAGAAGCCGCCCACCGAGCGATCGGCGGCGTCGGTCAGGCCGACCGTCTCGAGCGCGGCCTCGGCGGCGCCACGGTGATCGGCGATCCGGTGCAGGCGGGCCGACAGCTCGACCACCTCGCGCGCGTTCAGAAACGGCCAGGGCGGGCTGTGGTCGGGCACGATCCCCAGCCGCCGGTAGACGTCCGGGTTGCGGCGCGGATTGACGCCGAAGATGCGCACGCTGCCCGTGCTTGGCGACGAGAAGCCCGCGCACAGCTTGAGCGTCGTCGACTTGCCGGCGCCGTTGTGGCCGAGCAACCCGACCACGCCGGCGCCGGCCGTGAACGAGACGTCCGCCAGCGAGACGGTGTCGCCGTACCAGCGCGAGACGCCGGTGAACTCGATCGCGGGCGCCGTCACCCCTGCTCCCGCCCGTACCGGTAGGCAAGGACAGCGATCGCCACCACGGACACCTCGACGGCCGTCGAGCCCCATACCGCCGCGCTCACACCGCCGCGGTCGCTATAGCCGGGAAACAGCCCCTGACCGGCCCGGATCGGCGAGGCCGCGAAGGCCAACAGCCGCAGGTAGCGCTCGTTGAGGGCGTGGCCGAGCACGCCTCCGATCACGGTCGGGATCGCCAGGAACGCCAGGTAACCGCCGACGGCGAACGCCCTGCGGCTGGTCAGCGACGAGATCGCCAGGCCCACCAGCGCGTAGAAGGTGGCCACGATCAAGCCCGATCCGGCGATCCGCAGCAGGTCGCCACCGTGACCGATCACGTAGCCCAGCGGGTGCACCGCGAACAGCACCGTGCCGACGTACAGCAGCAGCACCGGCGCCAGCGTGACCAGCAGCAGCGGCATCAGCGCTGCGAGGATCTTGCCCAGCACGTAGTCGAACCGCCCGATCGCGGTCGAGAAGTAGAGCGAGAGCGTGCGGTCGCGACGATCGGGACAGACCAGCTCGGGCGTGATCACGACGCTGAACACCAGCACCACGATCGAGACGGTGCTGACGTAGCTCGAGTAGGGCAGCGCGTCGACGATCGTCTTGGTGAGGCTGGACGTGCCAAACAGCGCCCGCAGGCCGAGGATTACCAGCGCCGGAGCGAACGCCATCAGCGTCAGCGCGATCGGGATCACCTTCACCTTCCAGCCCCGCCGGGCGCCCAGCGCGCGCAGGGCGCTCCATCGCGCCAGCGACCAGATCGCCGCCCAGCGACCGGCGCGCGGCCCGTCGTAGCGGCTGAACGAGGTATCGACCAGCCGCGCCTCGCTGCTCATCCGATCGCCCCGATCAGCGACTCTTCAAGCGTCGGGCCGGCCGGGCGCAGCTCCGCCAGCCCGACGCCGGAGGTGGCCGCCGCGTCGCGGACGCCGCGCAGCACGCTGTCTGTGTCGCTGCCTTGGACGAGCAGCCACTCGCCGTCCGCCCGCACCGTCAGCCCCAGCCCCGCGGCCGCCGCGACGAAGGGCTCGGGCTCACCCACCAGCTGCACCTGCACGTCCCCGCGCGGCGCGCGGTCGGCCGCGGTCAACGCCTGGCGCGCGACGATACGGCCCTCGCGCAGAACGATCACCGAGTCGCAGGTTCGAACCACGTCCTCCAGCACGTGGGAGGACATGATCACCGCGATCCCCAGCTCAGCCGAGAGCCGCCGCACCAGCAGCAGCATCTCCTCGCGGCCGGCCGGGTCGAGGCCGTTGGTGGGTTCGTCCAGGATCACCAGGCTGGGCGAGTGCACGATCGCCTGGGCGAGGTTGGTGCGCTGCTTCATGCCGACCGAGAACGTCCGGATCAGCCGCGACCGCTCCTCCTCGAGTCCGACCTGGAACAGCACCTCGGAGGCGCGCAGCACCGCCACTCGCCGCGGAAGGCCACGCAGCTCGCCCATGTGGACGACCAGGTCGCGGGCGGTCATGCCCATCGGCAGCGAGCTGTGCTCGGGCATGTAGCCCAGCCGGCGACGGATGTCCCACGAGCGATCGAGGCCCATGCCCATCACGCTGACCGAGCCCTGGTCGGGCCGGATCAGGCCCAGGATCGTCCGCATCAGCGTCGACTTGCCGGCGCCGTTGGCACCCAGCAGCCCCACCGCCTGCTCGCTGACGGTGGCGGTGATGCCATCCAGCGCTGTTACCGCGCCGTAGCGCTTGACGACCCCGTCGATCTCGACCAGCGAGTCGCCGGCGCCCGCACTGGTCATCTCAGGCGTCGCTCGGGGATCAACATCAGTGCAGCGAGTGGGCGGCGTCGAGGATGGTGGTCGCCGTCTGCGATCCCACCACCGTGTAGGTGATGCCCGCCCGGCTGAACTGGATCAACGTCCCCAGCGTCGTCTCGAGCTCGCGGCCGTGCAGGCCGGCGACGCTCACGCCCGGCAGCGATGCGAGCACGCCGTTCGAGGCGGACGCGCGCTGCTCGATCACGAACACCGAGCCCAGTCCGCGCCCGTAGACGAGCACAGCCGCACTGCCCTTGCCGGTATTGATCGACCGCACCGACCCCAGCGGCATCCCCGCCAGCATGGCGGGTGCCAGCGGACGGAAGCCGACGGCGCGCGCGACTGCCGCGGCGCCGCTGGCAGTCGTGACGTGGCGGCCGGCCGAGTTCAGCTCGCTGTGCAGCCGCACCACGTGGGTGCCCGTGGGCAGGCGCAGCGTGGTGTCGGCCGTGGAGAGCTTGCCGAAGCTGATGTGGGTCACGGCCACTTCCAGTGCCGGCGTGCTCGAGCCGCGCGGGTACAGCGCGAATCGCAGCGGTACGCCGTGGGTGGCGTCCCAGGCGATCGCCAGCGGGCCGATCAGCCCGGAATCGTGGCGAGCCTTCAGCCGCACGGTGTAGGCGGGCTGGCCGGCGATGTTGCCGGGGATGACGGCCGAGACGAGCGCCCCGCGGCCAAGCTGCGCCAGCACGTGGCTGATGTCTGCCACCGACGGCGTCCGCCGCGACGCGGAGGCGACGTTGGCGTGTGCGTGCGAGATGGGAAGCTGGTATGCGACGTGCCGCTTCGCGTCATAGAGGGTGAGGGTGCGGCCGTCGTAGGACAGCTGCTCGCTGCCGAGCTGCGAGCGGATCGTCACCCGGACGCGGCCACCGGACGCCCACACGCTGCCGGTCGCGCCGGCCAGCGGGCTGGCCGAGAGCGCGGCCGAGCTGCCGGGGAGCAGGTGCTGGGTGACCGTGAAGCGCGCGCTGACGCCGGCCACAGGCCGGGCGGAAAGGGCTTCGTGGAGCGCCACGGCAAGCGGTTGCTTTGGCGGCAGCTTGGCGCCGCGCGAGAGCGCGAAGGCGGTCACGGTGAGCGCGCCCAGCATCACGACCGCCAGGCCGACCCATCCAAACACGCGCATCGATGACCGCTTCCGCAAACTCATTTCCCTGCTCCCTCCGGTGAGACGGTCTCACCCTACCGCCGGATCCTGAGCATTCTATGAGGACGCGGTCGGGATCACGCCTTGGACGGCGAGACCCCGACCGTTGCGCGGCGTGTGCTTTTAGAGACCCTGGGTCGTGTCCGACGTCCCGGAGTTCTGCGCCTGGCCGTCGTGTACCTCGCCCTGCCAGCCGGCGACCGGGGCGGGGCGCTCCTCGACCAGCTGCTTGAAGCGCAGCAGGTCCTCCTGCACCTGACGATCGTCGGCACCGATCGCGGCACCGATCTTCTCCACCAAGCCCTCGGTGTCGTGCTCGAGGTCGACCTTGACCCGGGTCACGCCCGGCTCGACCTGCTCGAACAGCACGATGCCGTCATTGCGCAGGCCGCCGGTCGACCGCCACGCGATGCGATGGTCGGGCTGCTGGTCGATGATCTCGGCGTCCCACTCGTGCCGCTTGCCGCCGACCTCGGCCACCCAATGCAGATGGGTATCGTCGATCTGATCGACCTGCTCGATGCCCTCCATGAAGGAGGGGAACTGCTCGAACTGCGTCCACTGGTTGTAGGCGACATGAACGGGAACGTTGACGTCGACGGTTTCGGATACGGTTGCCATATTCCGCCTTTCTCGATGGTATGAGAGGTTGCGTACCCGGCGCAGGGCGGTGGGAAACCAGTCCTACTTCCCGTCGGCGGCGTGCTCCAGCTCGGCGATCAAGATCTTCCTCATGCCCAGCATGGCCTGCATGGCGCGCTTCGCCCGTTCGCGGTCGGAATCACCCAGCAGCCGGGGCAGCGCGGTCGGCACAATCTGCCACGAGAAGCCGAACCGGTCCTTGAGCCAGCCGCACGGCCCCTCCTCGCCGCCCTCCGAGAGCGCGCCCCAGTAGTGGTCGACCTGCTCCTGGTTCTCGCAGGCCACCTGGAACGAGGTCGCCTCGCTGAAGGTGTACCGGGGGCCGCCGTTCAGGGCCACGAACCTGAGTCCATCCAGTTCGAAGCTGACGGTCATCGCCGTGCCCGGCTCCCCGGGACCGGCCTCGCCGTAGCGGCTGACGCCGAGGATGGCGGAGTTGGGAAAGACCGAGGTGTAGAACGTCGCGGCCTCCTCCCCTTGGGTGTCAAACCACAGGCATGGTGTCAAGAGCGTCATCGAGTCATCCTCTCGTCGTGTCGATCGGTTCTGTCCTGCTGACCCTCGTATACCCGAGAACTGATCGGCAGACGAGGTGAGGACGGGCGATGATGTGCCGGTGAGTAGCCATCACCGCAAGCCCAGGGCCAGGCCGCGGAGGCGTCGCGGGCGGACGTGGGCGTTGGCCCTGTTTGCCGTCGCGGCGGCATCTGCCGGCGCGATCGGCGGCTGGGCGCTGGCGCATGATGCCGGCCGAGTCGCGGCACCGGCGACACCTTCGCAGACCCAACCGGCGAGCCCGCCGGCCACGTCACCGAGCGCCACCACGGGATCGGGCAGCGGCACGACACAACCGCTCACCACCCAGCCACCGGCGCCGCCGCCCAGCACACCGCCGCGGCCGGCCATCGTCCGCCAGATGATTCCCCTCCCGCCCGCGCGGCTGGCCGAGACCGCCGCCTACGCGCTGCGCCACTACGGCGTCTCGACGACCGTGCTTCATCCCAAGCTGATCGTGTTGCACTTCACCGCTTCCGGCGCCGGCACCGAGCCCGGCGTCCACGCCCTGTTTGCCTCCGACTCGCCGAATGGTGGCGAGCTGCCCGGGGTGTGCGCCCACTTCGTGGTCGACCAGGATGGCACCATCTACCGGCAGGCGCCGGTGACGCTGATCTGCCGGCACGCGATCGGCGTCAATGATCACGCCATCGGCATCGAGATGGTGCAGTCCACGGGGCCCTCCGCGAGCTGGGCCGACCAGCAGATCCTGCGGCGGCGAGCGCAGATCCGCAGCGTGCTTCGGCTTGTGCGCTGGCTGCAGGCCCGCTTTGGGATCACGGATCGCAACGTGATCGGCCACGCGATGGCCAACGACTCGCCGTACTTCCACGATCTCGAGGGTTGGCGTAACGACCACACCGACTGGCAGCCGGCGGACGTCCATCGGCTGCGCGCGATGCTGTGACCCGCCGGTCAGCCGGTGGCGCGGTGGCGGCGGCGGATCGCGGGCCGCCGTTCCAGCCAGCCCGCGAATGCCACCAGCCGACCGACCGGGGCAGACACGGGATCCGCGGCCGGCACGGGGTGCAGATGCCGCTCGCGCCGCGGCGCCTGCCGCGGATGTGACTGACGCTGGGTCTGTGCGCCGCCCAACGCGGACAGGATGTCGACCCGCTCCATCTGGCCCAACTCGAGCAGCGTCTGGGCGAGCGTATCCAGTTGGCCACGCGCCTCGGAGAGCAGCGCCAGCGCGTCGCCGTAGGCGTCCGCCACCAACCGCTCGACCTCCTCGTCTATCACGTGCCGCGTCTCGTCGGACAGGTGATGCTGGCCGTCGTGGGAGATCAGCTGGCCGACCCGCTCCGAGAACCCCAGCTCGAGCACAGCCTGGCGGGCCAGCATGTTGGCCTGCTGCAGATCGTTGGCGGCGCCGGACGAGATCTCTCCCACCAGCAGCCGCTCCGCTGCGCGGCCGGCAAGGATGCAGATCATCCGCTCGTGGAAGTAGCGGCGCGAGTGCAGGGCGCGGTCGGTCTGGCCGTACACCGCCAGTCCGGCGGCGCGACCGCGGGGGCGGATCGTGACCCGCTGCGCCTTGTCCTGCGTCTCGAGCAGCTCAGCCGACAGCACGTGCCCGGCCTCATGCCAGGCACCAGCCGGCGCTCCTCGGGCCGCACCACCTGCGCCGCGCGCTCGGGGCCCGCCAGCACCCGCAGGTGCCCCTCGCGCAGGTCGGAGTCGGAGATCACGTCGCGATCCTCGCGCGCGGCGACGATCGCCGCCTGGTTCAACATGTCGGCCAGCTGCGCGCCGGAGCTACCGGCCGTGTACGCGGCGAGCGAGTCGAGGTCGACCTCGTCCGTCAGCGGCTTGGAGGCGGCGTACAACTCCAGGATCGCTCGCCGACCCGCCTCGTCCGGAGTCTCCACCTGCACCTGCATGCCGAACCGGCCGGGGCGAAGCAGCGCGGGATCAAGCATGTCGAGCCGGTTGGTGGCGGCCACGCAGATCACTCCCTTGCGTCCCACGAAGCCGTCCATCTCGACCAGCAGCGCGTTTAGCGTGTTCTCGGACTCCTGTCCACCGCCGGCGCTGCCCGGCCCGCCGCGGCGGCGGCCGATGGCGTCGATCTCGTCGATGAACACGACCGCCCCGGCCTCGCTCTGGCGAGCTTTGGCGAACAGCTCGCGCACGCGCTTGGGCCCGGTACCGACGTAGAGTTCGACGAAGTCCGATCCTGAGGTGGCAAAGAACGGCACGCCGGCCTCGCCAGCCAGCGCCTTCGCCAGCAGCGTCTTGCCTGTCCCGGGCGGGCCGTACAGGAGGATGCCGGATGGCATCGTTGCCCCCACCCGCTCGAAGCGGGCGGGCCGCAGCAGGAAGTCGAGCGTGTCGCGCAGCTCCTCGACCGCCTCGTCGCAGCCGGCCACGTCCGAGAACTTGACGGCCGACCGCTCGGCCTCTTTGGCGGCATTCGCCACCAAGGCCGACCGTTCCCGCCGCTTTCGCCGGCCGCCGATGGTGAGCGCCAGCGTGATCGCTATCAGCAGCCCGCCGATGATCAGCAGCGGCATCAGGGCCGATCCGCCGCCCGAGCCAGCAGGGCTGACGGCGTAGGTGACGTCGACCCCGTCGGCGGACAGTGTGTCGGCCAGCTGTGACGACTCGTGGCCGGTCAACACCAGCCGCATGTTGCCGTCCGTCAGCGTCACGACGGCGTGCGCGGTGACCTCGTCCAGCGCCACCGACCGCACGTCGCCATTGGCCGCCAGCCGCAGCAGTTGCGAATAGGGCATCTGCGTCAGCTCGGCCGGCGACGGCGTGCCGCGTGTGGAGAACGGCCCGGATGCGCCCGCCATCGCCTGAGCCGGTGCCAACAGAGGCATTGCCAGGGCGAGAGACAGGATGAGATGGCGAGGTCGCATGGGCGAGGTAATCGGTGTACCCGAGAGATCGGCGGCGAGAGGGAAAACTGCAACCGATCGTTCAGGTTGGCGGAGAATTACCGACCCTGTGTGACTCTGACCGCGGGGCCGAAGTTTGGCCGTCGCGCCGGCGGCAACTAGGCTACTCGGCGTGGGCAGGCCGAACGTACCCCAGAAACGCGGCGCTGCGATCCTGCTGGCCTGCCTCGGCTTGGTCGCGGCAGCCTGCCAAACCTCCTCCCCGAGCGCATCCCACGGCGGCGCGGCGAGCTCGAACGGCTCGCCGCCAACTCCGGTCACCGCCACCGCCAAGCTTGTCATCACACCGGCCAACGGCGCCGCGCAGGTCAAGCCGGGGTCGAAGATCATGGTGCGGGCGGCCAACGCCAGCCTGATCGAGGTGACCGTGCGGGGCGGCGGCAGCGTGCTTCACAGTCAGCCCGCCGCCGGCGCCGGTATCTGGCGCAGCAGCGGACCGCTGCAGGTCGCCACCCGCTACACCGTGCATGCGACCGCGGTCGACCCGTCCGGCAAGACCGTGACCGCCATCACCACCTTCCGCACGCTCAAACCGACCCGCACCGTGCGCGCGACCATATTCGAGGGAGAGGGCCAGACCTACGGTGTCGGCATGCCGATCATCCTCTCGTTCGACGTGCCGGTGGTGAACAAGGCCGCCGTCGAGCGAGCGCTCGAGATCCGCACGTCCAAGCCGGTGGTCGGCGCCTGGTACTGGGACGGCGACAGCACGCTCTACTTCCGGCCCCGAAACTACTGGCCGGCGCACACAACAGTCCGCTTCGTCGGGAGGCTGAACGGCGTCGAGACGGCGCCCGGAGTGTACGGCGACCACACGCTGACCCAGACCTTCCAGATCGGCCGCTCGCTGATCGCCGTCGCCAGCACCGTCAGCCACAACGTGCAGATCTTCCGCGACGGACGGCGGTTCGCCACCTGGCCGATTAGCTCCGGCAAGCCGGGTGACGACACGCCCAACGGCACCTACCTGACGATCGAGAAGCACAACCCGGTCGAGATGAAGGGGCCGGGGTACGACCTGATGGTGCCCTGGTCGGTGCGGTTCACCTGGTCGGGCGACTACCTTCACGACGCGTACTGGTCGGTCGGTCAACAGGGCTTCACCAACGTCAGCCACGGCTGCGTCAACCTCTCGCCGGCGCACGCCCAGACCTACTACATGATGTCGGTGCCGGGCGACCCCGTCACGATCACCGACAGCCCGCGCGGCGGCGTGTGGGACAACGGCTGGACGGTCTGGTTCTTGACCTGGAAGCGGTACGTGCGCGGAAGCGCGCTGCACCGGGCGTTACGCGTAGGCCCCAACGGCAGCATGCCGGTCGATCCCGCCTCGCTGCCCAGCGGGGCAAAGCGTTCGCCGCTGGGCGCTCCCGCGCCGGGCAACGCGTCGCCGGCCTGAGCCGCTCAATGTAGCCAGCCGAGGCGCTGCGCCGGTCTGGCGCGGCTTCCGATCGAGATGTGAACCGATCGGTCGCGGGCGGCGAAGTGAGCACATGACACGGCGATTGATACCGCTCGTTGCACTGGCGGACCTGTTCTCGGCATACATCCACTTCACGCTCGTACCTGAGCATCTCGTTGAGGTACCGGTGCTGGGAGTTATGTTTGCCGCGGCGGGAGTCATGCTTGTGATGTTTGCCGCAGTACTCCTGTCGCATCGGGAGAGCGACCGCCTCCTCCAGCTCAACGGAGCGTTGCTGATAGCACTGTCGGCGTCATACGCCCTATCTCGCATGATCGGACTTCCGGTGATCGGCGAGGGTGTGGAGCCTATCGACACGATCGGGATCCTCACCCAGTTCGTCCAGGCCGCGGGCCTGTTCTGCATCGTGACAGCACAGCGTTCCACCGCCCCCGCTGCCACGTTTATTGATGTCTCAGCATTACGAAAGGATTCACTGTGATTCGACGTACTTCGACACTTCTGAGCGCGACCGTCGTCTCGGCCGCGCTGCTGGCCGGTGGCTGCGGAGGCGGCTCGTCGAGCGGCTCATCCGCCAGCTCGACGACCGGCGGCGGTTCGACCGGCACGCCGGTTGCGGCCAGCGTCAACGCGCCTTCGGCCGACCTGCAGGTGGCGCTCGACCAGCTGCTTGGTGAGCATGCGCTGCTGGCAATCTCGGCAACCCAGAAGGGCTACGACGGCAGCCCCGACTTCGCCAACGTCGCCGCCCAGCTCGACGCCAACTCAGTCGCGCTGTCCAAGGCCATCGCCAGCATCTACGGTGCCAGCGCCGGCAACCAGTTCCTCAACGGCAAGAACATGTGGCGCGACCACATCAAGGACTTCGTCAACTACACCGTCGCGCTCAAGAAGGGCGACAAGGCCGGCCAGGCCAAGGCCGTCACAGCTCTCGGCATGTACGTCAAGAACTTCGGATCCTTCCTGGCAACCGCCACCGGCCTGCCCGCATCGGCAGTCCAGTCCGACCTGGCAGCACACGTCTCACAGCTCAAGAGCCAGATCGACGCATACGCCGCCGGCAACTACACCCAGTCCGCGAAGATCACCGACCAGGCCTACGCACACATGTTCATGACCGGCCAGATCCTCGCCCAGGGCGTCGTCACACAGAGCCCCACCAAGTTCGCCAACTAAACACCGGGGATCATCGCCGCCCACCCGAGCCGGTCGCGCTCGGGTGGGCGGTGTCGTTTAAGCGCTCGCCTAGAGTGCAGGGATGAGCGCCCTCTTCCTCTTCCTCGCCTCGTTCCTTGCCAGTGCCGTGGAAGGCGTCGAAGCGTTGACGATCGTGCTCGCGCTCGGCATCACCCGCGGCTGGCGATCGACGATGATCGGCGTGGCGACCGCCAGCGCCACCCTGGCCGTGGTGGTGGCCGCACTCGGCCCGGCGCTGACGGTGATCCCGATCCGAGACCTGCGGCTGGTGGTGGGTGGGCTGCTGCTGGTATTCGGTCTGCAGTGGCTACGCAAGGCGATCCTGCGCGCCGGCGGCTTCAAGGCTCTGCACGACGAGGCCGAGATCTACCAGCGTGAGGCCGAGGAGGCGCGCCTGGCCGGCGCCGAGCGGCGGCGCGGCGTCGACTGGTACGCGTTCACGGTCGCGTTCAAGGGCGTGCTGCTGGAGGGGCTGGAGGTTGCCTTCATAGTGCTCACGTTCGGCAGCAACCAGCGCAACATCCCGCTGGCGGCGGCCGGGGCGGTGACGGCGGTGCTGCTGGTCGCGGTGGTCGGCGTGGCCGTCCGCGCGCCGCTGGCACGGGTGCCCGAGAACACGATGAAGTTCGCGGTGGGCCTGCTGCTGACCACCTTCGGTACGTTCTGGGCGGTGGAGGGCGCCGGTGCGAGCTGGCCGGGTAGGGACGCGGCGCTGCTGGTGCTGCTCGCCTTCTACGCGGCCGTCTCGCTGGCGATGGTGCGGCTGTTGCGGGCGCGCCGCGTCTCGCTCGATCGGCTGGTGCCTGAGTGACGTCGTGGCCGGCCGCGTTCGCGCGGTTCCTGTATGAGTTCGTGGTCGGCGACGATTGGACGATCGCTGTGGCGGTCGCTGTCGCGCTGGTCGCTGTGCGGACGCTCGACGGCACCGCGGCCGGCTATCTGCTGCTCCCAGCGGTGGTGGTCGTGGTGCTGGCGGTATCGCTGCGACGCGCGATCGGCCATCGGTGAGCGAGAAATCCGTGCCGGCGGCCGTGAATCGCCTATCGTTCCCGCCATGACCTGGGTCGATCCTGCGCAGGAGCTGTCGGCGATCCACGCCTGGTTTGGCGAGCGTGAGCTCGAGCTCGAGCTGTTCGAGACCAGCGGCGGTCGCTGGCGGGGGATGGTGACGACGGTCGGCGAGTCACGCGGAACCAGCGATTTTGTGGACGGCGCCGACCAGCTCGACGCCGCCCGCATGGCTCAGCGACGGCACTCGACCAGACAGCTGCGGCTCGCGATGGACGGACTGTCCCAGGTCGCCCAGAGCGAGGTGGTGCAGCTGCTCGCCGCCGAGGTTCTGCTGGCTCGGATCCCTGGTGGACGCAGTCGGCTGGGTCGCCAGACCGCGCTGGCATCCGCGGTCTGGATGCTCGACCCGAAACGCCGCTCGGCGACCCGCACGGTGGGCCGGGTGGCCGGCGAGTGGGCGAAGCTGCGGGTGTCGGCCAAGCGGGCGCCGGAGCTACCACGCCAGACCGCCAAGCAGCTGCTGCCGGTTGCTCTGGGTGCCACCGAGCGCGGGCTGGACAGGCTCCGTATTCGGCTTCAGTCCAAGCACTGAGGCCGACCACCTCCGCCTGCGAACCAGGAGACTCGGCGCGGCGGGCGAAAGATGTCCGATTCATTCCATTTCTTCGGCAAAAGGAGCGTACGGCGCATGGATCTCTCGAAGATAGGAAGAAACGAGTGGCTCGCGATCGGCGGAACCGTGGGCGTGTTCTTGGGAATCGTCGTCTTTCCGTGGTACTCGGCTTCGTTCGGCCCGATCAGCATCGACCTGTATGCGTGGGACGTCAACATCTGGGGCAAGCTCGCGTTCCTGGGCATGCTCGTGATGATCGCCCTGGTGGTCGTCCAGTTCATGCCCAACCCACCCTCGCTGCCGGTGCCGTTGCCGATGGCGATGCTGGCCGCCAGTGCGTTCACGGCGCTGATGGTCGTGATCGAGTTCCTCGACCACCACAGCTCGACCGGCATCGGCCTGTGGCTGACGCTGGTGGCGGCGCTGGTGGCCGCGTTCGGCGCGTTCTCGATGGGCGGTCGCCTGGCGATGCCCAAGCGCGACTCCGCCAGCTGAACTCGGGCTGCCTTCCCGGGAGGCAGACGTCTCCCGGGAAGGCTCCGCCCTACGGCGCGCGGTAGGCGATCAGGCCCTTGTTGATGGTCGCCAGAAGCAGGTGGTTGTCAGCAAACACCGGCTGGGCGAACTCGCGCGCGCCACCTATGCTGAGCGTGGCCATCAGCTGTCCGGTGCTGGCGTTGAGCAGATACGCCTCGTTCGTCGAGCCGCTGGTCGCGTCGTAGCTGGCGGCTGCCAACACGCCAGATCCGTTCAGGGTCGGTGTGCCCATCACCGCGCCGGGAAGCCCGGTCGCCCACAGCGCCGCGCCGGTGGCCGGGTTGATCCGCCGCATCGAGCCGAAGTAGCTGGTGCCGGCAATCGTGGTCTGGTTGCCGGCCACGAACAGCCGCGAGCCGTCCCAGACGGCACCGGCGATGCACTGCTCGCCGGTGGTGTTGCTGAACCCCGCTCCCACCTGGAGCTTCCATACCGGTCCCGCCGACAGGCCGGCCGTCCGAAGAGCGTAGAACCAGCCGTTCTTGTTGCAGGCTCCCACCATCGGCGTCGAGACTCCGCCCAAGGTGGCGGTGAACAGCGTCGGTGAGGCGCCGAAATCGTCGTCCCGCTTCAGCATCGCGGCCGGCACCGTCCAGATGTCCTGCTTCACCAGCCCACCGCTCAGCCGCACGATCGAGGTCGAATCGCCGCCGCTTGGGCTGAGCGGGTTGGGGTTACCGGTTGTGACGACAACGTTGCCAGCCGAGGTGACGGCGGGACTGCTCCAGCCGCTGCCCCCGGTCGAGCCGCTCGGCACCGTGTTGTAGGTGGCCTGGGGGCTGCCGTTGGTCTGGCTGAACGCTCGCACGCCACCGCGCACGAGCGGGTTGTCGCACTGCGACGCGACGCCGATGAAGATACGTCCGCTGCGCACGGTCGGTGAGCCCCACAGGTAGTAGTCGTTGACGGTGCGGGACGGCGCGGCCACCAGCGCGCGCCAATCGACGTTGCCGGTGGCAGCGTCGAGCGCGTACAGATAGCCGTCGGCGGCGCCCACGTACACGGTGGGCCGCAGGGTGACCGGATCGGGTGCCACGGTGGCCGTGCCGGTAAATCCCTTGGCCGAGTTGCAGGTCAGCTTGGGCACGAAGGCGACGAACCGCTGCCAGATCACCGCCCCCGTCGACTCGCGGATGGCGAAGAACACGCCAGAGTTGGTGCCGATGTAGATCACGCCGTTGTAGACGGTCGGACTCGCCGCCAGCGTCGGTGCCGGCTGACCGGTGAGCGTGGGCGCCGGTGGCTTCCACGTCCACGCGGTGACCAGCGATCCGCTGTTGGCCGGGGTGATCGCGACCGCGTTACGGCTGAACGAGGAGTGCCCGGGCCCAAACAGGTACGCCGGCCAATTCACGAACGTGGTGCCGCTGGCGGAGCCGGCGGCGGCGGCCGCAAGCACGATCGAGGCGAGGACGGCGACGGCGATCCGCTTCATGTGCCTCCCAGAGTTGGGGCACGCCAGGTTCGCGCGCAGCTCAGGTCTACGCGGGGTCAGAGGCACTGTCAACGCCGGACGTGATCGCAGGGTTACGAGCCGCTCGCCAGCAATCCGATCACGAGCAGCACCAAAGCGGCGTTGATCAGCATCGCCACCAGCGACAGCGCAAGCCGCGGCCCACCGGCACGAGCGACGGTGAACCCCACGAAGCCGAGCGCCGTCCCCAACGCAGCCAGGCCGATCGCCAGCAAGCCCAACAGCTGGAACACGACCCCTCCCGCGGCAACACCGACCGCGGCCAGCACCGCTGCGATCAGGCTGGTGGGCGCCGAGCGGTTAACTGCCGGCCGGCCGGCGGTGTGACGCGGTCATCGGCGGTCAGTCTACCCGCGTGGTGTGGGCGTATCGGCTGGGCTGGCCGTGATCGCGTGGCCGGCGGTTCTGGCGGGCGTCAGCGTCCACATAAAGTAGCCCCGGCGCTTGACGCGGTCGGCGCCCGCGCCATATGGTCGCGCGGTGGCGAGAGACGTGATCTGCATATCGCGGGCATACGGTGCCGCCGGTGAGCAGGTGGGGATGATGACGGCCCAGCGGCTCGGCTACCGCTACCTGGACGGCGAGATACTCGCTCGCGCTGCTGAAGCCGGCGGGCTGGACGCAGGAACGGTGGCCGATGCCGAGCGGCGCCGGACGTTGGCCCGGCGGCTGGCCGACGCGATGCGCGAAGGCGCGGCGATCGCGCCGGAGGCATACGCGCTGCTGCCCGCCCAGGAGCTCACGGTGGGCGCCCGCGGCGAGGACGTGCGCCGCCTGATCCGCGAGGCGATCGAGCAGTTCGCGGGCGAGGGCAGGGCCGTGATCGTGGCGCACGCCGCCTCGCATGCGCTGGCCGGCCGCGACGACATCCTGCGGGTGCTGGTGACGGCGTCGCCGACAACCCGGGTGACGCGGGTAGCGCACGACCAGACCGTCGACGAGGCCGCGGCCCGGCGTCAGGTGGCGGACGCCGATCGTGCCCGCGCCGACTATCTATCGCGCTTCTACGACGTGTCGGAGGAACGGCCGGAGCAGTACGACATCGTGGTGAACACCGACCTGCTGACGCCCGAGCGCGGCGCGGAAATCGTGGCGGCGGCGGCCGGCTGAGCGGCGCTGGATCCGCCACCGGCCGGTGCCCGATGGAAAGCGTGCGGATCGACAAGTGGCTGTGGGCGGCGCGGTTCTTCAAGACACGCGCGCTGGCGACCGAGGCGGTGCTGGGCGGCCGGGTGCGGCTGAACGGCGCGCGTGTCAAGCCTGCCAAGGACGTCCGCGGCGGCGACGTGGTCGACGTCCGCGTGGGCGAGACGCACTGGACGGTCGACGTCCTGGAGGTGGCCGAGAAGCGCGGCTCGGCGCGGCTCGCCGCCACCCTCTACCGAGAGACGGCGGACTCGATCGCCGGGCGTGAACGGGCAGCCGCCGAGCGCCGGCTGTCGCAGCCGCCCGGCGCATCGCCAGGCGGGCCACGCCCAACCAAACAGGACCGGCGACGGATCGAGGCGCTTCGCCGGCAGCGACCGGGAGGCGGCTGACAGACCGTCCGCAACTCTTGTTGGACTCACATTGTTCTCTGAGGAATCTCTCAGGTGGGTGTCCGATAGTCAGGGTATGTCCACTGCCGAACGAGTCCGTACCGCCACCCGCTACCGGTGGACGCCGGGTGACAATCCCCGCAGCGCAGCCGCGCCCGACCGTCGCCACGGCGACGCCGTCTCGTGGCTGATCGGCCTGGGCATGGGCGCCACGATCGCGCTCGGCCTGCGTGCCGAGTCGCTCTCGGCATTGCACGCCGCCGGTGGCCCCGCCACCGCTGCCGGCCGTATGACCGGACTGGTCGGCACCTACCTGTTGATGGTGTTGGTGCTGCTGGTCTCGCGCCTGCCGGCGCTCGAGCGCTCGATCGGACACGACAAGCTCGTGCGTCTGCACCGCCGCATCGCCCCCGCCGCCCTCGTGCTGCTGGCCGCGCACGGCGCGCTGATCACGATCGGCTACGGCCAGGCCGCGAAGCGCGCTCCGCTGGGCGAGTTTGCGGTGATCCTTCAGACGCTGCCGGGGATGGTGATGGCGGCTGCAGGCTTCCTGCTGCTGACCGCCGCCGGAGTCACCTCGTATCGGTTCGCAAAGCGCCGGTTGAAGCACGAGACGTGGTGGGTGATCCACCTCTACACCTATCTCGCCGTCGCGCTCTCGTTCACGCACCAGATCGCCACCGGCACGATGTTCGTCAACCACCCGCTGGCTCGCGCCTGGTGGATCGCGCTGCTGCTCGGCACCGCCGGCGTCGTCCTTTTCTTCCGCGTGCTGGTGCCGATCTACCGCTCGGTTTATCACAACCTGCGCGTGGTCGGCGTGTACGAGGAGGCGCCCGGCGCTGTGTCGATCATCCTGAAGGGCCGCAAGGTCGAGCGGCTATCGGTGAACGGTGGCCAGTTCTTCCAGTGGCGCTTCCTGCGCCGCGGCATCTGGTGGCAAGCCCACCCCTACTCGATCAGCGCGATGCCGATGCCGCCCTACCTGCGGATCACCGTCAAGGACCTCGGCGATCACTCCGCGTCGCTGTCACGGCTGTCGAACGGCACGCGAGTGGCGATCGAGGGTCCCTACGGGGCGTTCACCCGCCACGCCGCCTCCGGCCGCAAGTTCGTGCTGGTCGGCGCCGGAGTCGGCGTCACCCCGATCCGCGCGATGCTCGAGGACCTGCCTCACGGCACCGACGTCGAGGTGATCGTACGGGCCTCGACGCCACAGGAGCTGGTGCTGGACGGCGAGATCGAGGCGCTGGTGGCGTCCCGAAACGGCCGCCTGCACCGTCTCATCGGCGATCGAGACCATGTGCCGATACACGCACAGGCGCTGCGCGACCTGATCGGCGACCTGCACGAGCGCGACCTCTACATCTGCGGGCCGGAGGGATTCACGCGTCGGTTCATCACCGCCGCCCGCCGGGCCGGCGTGCCGCCGAGTCGCATCCACCACGAGCAGTTCGCGTTCTGATGCGGCGCGCACCGTTCGTGATCACGGGCACCGTGTTGGGCACAGCCGCCGTTCTGGCAGTGCCATCGCAGGGCAAGCCACAGCAGGTTGCGGTGGCCGGCAACGCGGCCGCTGCGGGGACGTCGACGACGGCGACGAAGTCCACCAAGACGGCGTCCACCAACTCGGCGACCACGACGACCGCAAAGCCGGCCGCCGCGACCACGGTGACCGGCTCGGTCGTGAGCAACCAGTACGGCCAGCTGCAGGTGAAGCTGACCATCAAGAACGGCAAGATCACCCACGTCGGCTTCACCACGTTCACCGCCAACGACGGCCACTCGGTGCAGATCGACCAATCGTCGGTTCCGATCCTGATCAACGAGACGATCGCCGCCCAGAGCGCGCACATCCAGGGCGTCTCCGGCGCCACCTACACCACCACCGCCTACGAGCAGTCCTTGCAGGCCGCGATCGACAAGGCGGCGCTGCACGCATGATCGGCCACGTCGAACACGTGATGGGCACGACCGCCAGCTTTGCGGTCGAGCCCGGCGCGGTCGGCGACCGGCGTGCGCGCGCCGCCATCGGCCTCGCCTGCGCCATCCTGCACGAGGCCGACGAGACGTTCTCCCCCTACAGGCCCGACAGCCCGCTCAGCCGCCACCGCCGTGGCGCTCTGGCTCCGTGCGACTTCCCCGCCCAGCTGTTCGACGTGTTGGCGCTCTCGGCGGAGGCCGTGCGGTTTACCGATGGCGCCTTCGACCCCTGGGCGATGCCCGGCGGCGTCGACCCCACCGGCCTGGTCAAAGGCTGGGCGGCGGCCCGCGCGCTGGAGTCACTGCGCAGCGCCGGTGTGGCCGCGGCGATGATCAACGCCGGAGGGGACATCGCCTGCTTTGGCCCGCAGCCATGGCGGATCGGCGTGCGCGCGCCCGACGATCCACAGCGGCTGGTCTGCGTCTCCGAGGTACGCTCGGCGATCGCCACATCGGGTGGGTACGAGCGGCCGGACGAGATCATCGATCCACGCAGCGGCGAGCCGGTGGCCGGGCTGGCGCAGGCGACCGTGACCGGCGAGAACCTGGCGCTCTGCGACGCCTTTGCGACGGCATTGATCGTGACCGGTGAGTCCGGCCTGACGATGCTCGCACCCGGCTACACCGCCGTGATCGTGGCCGACGACGGACGGATGCTGGCAACGCCGGGCTTCCCGATCGCCCAGGCCGCGGCGGCCTGAGGTCGCCGCTCCGCGAGGTGTACCCTGTCGGCAGCGGCCACCAAAGGGAGCAGGACATGAGCGAAGCATCTGTGGTTCACATCGACGAGATCGAGGGTCTGCACGGCGGCGTGTTCAAGCCGGTCGGAAAGACGCTGGGCGTGACCGCGTTTGGCGTCAACGTCGAGCAGTACCCGCAAGGGCACGACCAGTACCCCGACCACGACCATGCCAGCGACGGGCAGGAAGAGGTCTATTACGTGATCTCTGGCCACGCCACCCTGACGATCGACGGCACCGAGCACAAGCTGCACACCGGATCGGTGGCGTACGTGCCGGCCGGCGTCAGCCGCCGGTTCACGACCCCGGACGGGGAGGTGCAGTTCATGGCGATCGGCGGCACACCGAACACGCCGTTCAGCGACGTGATCGCCGCCCGCCAAAAGGCCGCCACCTCGTAGCCAGCTGTCCGGTCGGGGCGGACGGCGCATCGCTGCCGCCCCGGCCGGAGGCTCAGCCTCAGGAGACCTGGTCGGCGGTGGCGAGCCGCTTCAACGCCAGGCCGGTGAAGAGCGGCTGCGCCCGTTCGCGGCCGACCCGCTCGGCAACGGCCGTGTATGCCACGTCAAGGAAGGGCGGCCGGTTGGCGCGGTGACCGTCGGAGCCGACGAGGTCGGCGTCGCCTGACTCGACCAGCCTCCAGCCCGCCGCCTGCGCGTCGGGGCCGTGGCGACCCAGCAGGCTGGACGCGTTCACCTGAGCCACCCAGCCGCGGCGGCGAAAGCGTGTCACCCAGCCGAGTTCCTCGACGATCAGGTCGCATCGCTCCGGGTGGCCGAGGATCGGCGTCAGGCCGGCCTGCTCGATGTGCTCGGCACAGGCGATGAACCGCTCCAGGCTGCGGGGGCGCGTGTGGGGCAGCGGAAGCTCCAGCAGGCAGGCGTTGAGGCCCTCCATCGCGATCTGGCGCGGATCGATCTCCAGCAGCCATGGCTGCGGACTGATCTCCCAGCCGATCCGGAAGTCGACGGTGCCGGCCAGCCGGGCGCGGATCTGGTCGCGAGCGGCCAGCACGCGGCCGCGCCGATCGGCGGTGACGGGATGGCGGGCGGTCGCGTGCGGCGTCGCGTACTGCACCGCCGTTCCCCGCCGTCCGGCCTCGGCCACCAGGCCGACGGCCTCCTCCACCGAGCGTACGCCGTCGTCGCCGGACGGCACCATGTGGCTGTGGGTGTCGACGAATCCGCTCACATCCACAGCGTAGGCGGCGAGATGGCAGCGACCGGGCGGTTGGGCAGACCTTCAAGTGCGATGTGAGAGATCGCCACGGCCGGGGTATCCCCCCGCCATGGACGAACCGAACGCCGACGGGCTGACGCTCGCCCAGGTGCAGTTCAATCTGTACCGCCCCAACGTGTGGGTAACCGTTGGCGCGGGCAGCGAACACAACCTGGCCGCGTACGCGGCCACCGGCTACTACGGGCAGCTGAGATCGCCGGCCGGCGACCTGCCGTGCCGCGTCCGCATCCACCAGCCCGCCGGTGAGCTCGAGTTGTCGCTCGCAATGGCCGATCTGAGCGAGGCCGCGGAGTGGCAACGGGAGTAGCTGGCCGACAGAGCCACCGCCAGACCTCTAGCATGAGCGATATGCCCGAGAACCACTTCGGCCCAGGCGTCGCCGAGCGCTACGACGAGAGCTCCGCCGAGATGTTCCAGCCCGCCGCCGTAAAGCCAGTAGTCGACGTCCTGGCCGAGCTGGCCGGGGACGGACCCGCGCTCGAGTTCGGCATCGGCACCGGCCGTATCGCCCTGCCGCTCGCCGCCCACGGCGTGCCCGTGCACGGCATCGACCTCTCGACGGCGATGGTGGCCAAGCTGCGCCAGAAGCCGGGCGGCGAGCGGATCCCGGTCACGATCGGCGACTTCGCCTCCACGGCGCTCGATGAACGGTTCTCGGTCGCCTACCTCGTCTTCAACACGATCATGAACCTGACCACGCAGGACGCGCAGGTGGCCTGCTTTCAGAACGCGGCCCGCCACCTGCAGCCGGGAGGCCGGTTCGTGATCGAGGTCTCCGTCCCTGACCTCCAACGCCTGCCGCCGGGTGAGACGGTACGCGCGTTCACGGTGTCACCGACGCGGCTTGGCTTCGACGAGTACGACGTCGCGCTCCAGGGTCAGACTTCCCACCACTACTGGATGGCGGACGGCCGGCTCGAGAACGTATCGGTGCCGTTTCGCTATGTGTGGCCGTCGGAGCTCGACCTGATGGCGCGGCTGGCTGGGATGACTCTGCGCGACCGCTGGAGCGACTGGCATCGGGCGCCGTTCACGGCCGAGAGCTTGGCACACGTCTCGATCTGGCAGAAGAGCGCCTGACGCGATGGGCGCGTGTATTGCGCGCCTTAGCGCAGCCCGCGCTGCGCCACGTTCAGCGCCACGGCCCGTTCCAGCGCCGCCGAGCGGGCCTCCTCGATCTTGGTCGAGAACTGGTCGTCGGCTGGATCGAGCCTGGCGATCCGCTGGCTGTGCTGGCCGGCGCGCACCAGTTCGACGACGGCGCCGGTCGGTGTCGACCGGATCGCGACCCGCCACTCGGCGTTCGCCCGCCGTCGGCGTGATGCCCAGATTGCGGATGCCGGCAGTGAGAGGATCACCGCGGCGGCCAGCCCATACTCAAGCAGCGTCTCCACCGAGGCGAAGAGTAACCGTGAACTCGCCGGATCGGTAGTGTTGGCCGGTGAGCAGCACTTCGGGAATCAGCGCCGCTGCGGTGGCCCCCGTGTCGGCGTACGAAGACCAGCCGAACCGGTCGCCGTGGATCGCACAGCTCGCGGTTGACGGCCCGGTGCAGCCGCTCTCGACCGATGCGGCCGCCGACGTGGTCGTTGTCGGCGCCGGGATCGCGGGCGTCGCGACCTCGTTCTTCGTGCTGGCGACGACGGACAAGAGCGTGCTTCTGGTCGAGCGCGACCGCGTCGCCCGCGGCGCCACGGGCCGTAACGCGGGGCAGCTGACGACCTACTTCGAACGGCCGCTGTCGGACATCGCCGGGCAGTTCGGGCCGGCCAAGGCGGTCGACGCGCAGCGCGGCTTCGACGATGCGCACACACTGCTGGACCGCATGGTCGCGGCGTCCGGCGCCAGCGTGCGGGTCGAACGGTTCGCCGGGCACATGGGCATGTTCAACCTTCACCAGCTGGAGGTGCACCTGGCCAGCAAGCTGATCCGCCACCAGGGGGGTCTGCGGGTACAGGAGTGCCTGGTGTCCGACGACGCGGAGTTTCTGTCCCGGATTCCGGCAACGTTCGCCGGGCTGTATCGCGTCGTGCCTCAGAGTCGCATCCGGCAGCTGCTCGAGGTGGACGACGATCGCTACCGGGCGGTGCTGATCGCCCAGGCCGGCTGTGCGAACAGCGGCGCGTTGGCCCAGCAGGTGCTGGCCCACCTGCAGCAGCGCTACCCCGAGCGGTTTCGGTACGCCGATTGCACCAACGTCGACCGAGTCCTCGTCGGCGACGAGGGCTGCGCCGTGTACGCCGGCGGCCGTGAGGTGCCGGCGGGCCACGTCGCGTTGTGCACAAACGGCTTCCTCGGCCACGTGGTGCACGACGCGCTGGGCGCACCGATCGCGCTGGCCGACGATCAGCAGATCGTGGGACGCGTCGCCTACATGGCCGCGTTCGCCGAGGACGCCCCGCGCCCGCCGGCGGCGATGAGCTACATCCGAAACACCGTCATCGGTGGAGACGTGCCGTACGTCTACGTCACCCGGCGCACCTACGACCGGCCACAGGACATCGTCACGCTGACCTGCATGGGCGGGCCCGAGTACCCGTTCACCGAGCCCGAGTACGATCGTGAAGGCGCCTTCCCGGGAGCGCTGCTGGCCACGATGGACGAAGAGGTGCGGCCGTTCGCGCAGCCTGCCCGCCCGGCCGGCCTCCCCTACGACTTCCACTGGCACGGCCTGATGGGCTACAACGAGAGCGGCGTGCGGGTGGTCGGGGCGCATCCGCGCCACCCACGGCTGCTCTACAACCTCGGCTGCAACGGCGTCGGCTTCCTGCCGTCGCTGTGCGGGGCCGACCGGCTGGCCCGTCTGCTCGCCGGAGAGGCACTGGCACCAAGCGCATTCGACCCCCGCTGACGCCATGGTGGCAAGGCCGCGCTCCCGCGCTTACCAACCCTGGCCATGAGCGCGCGGTCGCCAGCGCCGGCACCTGCTCGACCGCCAGCGGGTCGCCGAAGCCACGAAGGGACGGGCCCTACGCGCAGTGGGCATGGAAGACGTACCCCACCGGGCACGGGTCGAGCAGGAAGGGCGGCGCCGGCGGCCGAGCAAAGTTGAAGTCGGCGGCGAGGTTACCGAGCGGCGTCGCGGTCTCGCGCACGCTGGGGCGCGGGTCGGGCCGACCGTCGGTACGCGGGTTCAGCCGGCGGCCGGAGAGGAAGTCATCCTCGATGAACTTGAGATACGCGTCGAACGAGAGCGTCTGGTGATCGATCACGCCACGGCGGGCGTAGGGGGAGATCACAAGGCCCGGCACGCGCAGCCCGTAGCCGAACCGGTCGACCTTGGGCGGAACGACGTGATCGTAGAACCCACCCCAGTCATCCCACACCACGAAGATCGCGGTCGAACTCCATTCGGGACTACGCATCGCCGAGTTGACGACGCTGGTCACCCACTGCTGCCCGCGCGAGATCATCGATGGCGGGTGGTCGGACGATCGCCCGCTGGGGACGACCCAGGAGACGGACGGCAGTGTCCCGGCTCGGGCGGCGGCGAAGTAGCTGCGGGCGCTCTGGATGTTCTGGCGCTGTCCGTCCTGCGTGACGTCGGTGAACTGTGGAAGCGGGTTCCAGATCGAATGCGCCGTCAGTGTCTGTGGCTGCGGCGCGCACGCGATCGCGCCGCTGGAGCAGTCCGGGGCGGCGCCCAGGTCGATGTAATAGCGCCAGGAGACGTTCGCCCTGTGGAGCAGGTAGGTGAGATCTGTCCATCCGTACACCAGGCCCCTGGGCCGCGGCCGGCCGGGCGTAGTTAGGTTCAGGTCGGAGACGCAGCTTGCCGGATCGAGAGCCGATCGGCATCGCGCGGACCAGGCGGAGACGGCGTAGAGATGTGCCGGCAGGCTCCAGCCAAGGTTCGGCTGGAACATGTGATCCTGAAGCACGTAGTGCCTGGCGTACGCCCAGTAGTTGGGGATCTCGCGAGCCGTGTGGTACCCCATCACGTCCGCGTGCCGCGGATCGATCGCACAGCTCGGCCAGTCCGGATGGCTGCGGCAGTACGGCCCATGCTGCCCCGTGATCACCTGACGGACGAACCCGTCCATCTTGCCGCCGGCGATGTCGGCGATCGCTGCGCCGGCATGGTGAGGCCCGCCGTTGTTGACGTCGCTGCGGTCGTGGAACGGCCGCAGGCAGTGGTGCGGGGTGGCATCTGGCACGCAGCTCGCAAACGCACCCCCGCCGGACCGTGGCAGTCCGTCGGCTCCGGGGAAGGTGCCGAAGTACGAGTCGAACGACCGGTTTTCCTGCATCACGATGATCACGTGCTGGATCTTGTGAATCCCCACCAGGGGCGGCGGAGCGGCGGCATCTCCCGCCAAGCGGCTCGTCAGCGTCGCGATCGAGATCGCACATACCGCCCCGGTGAACAGCGCCACCCGACGCCGCGACCAGACGGTCACGTGACCGCGGCCATCCCGCGTAACCCGCGACTCCATCCGCCATGTATAGACCCAGACGGTTGGGAGCGGCTTTGAGCTACGAGTCGGCCGCCCCGGTCGATCGGGGGGCGGGCAGTACCAGCACGACATCGCCCAGCCAGACAGGACGGCGCGTTCTCCGCCGCTCCCAGCCTCAGTGGATCCGAGTCAGCACCAACGCCGGGCGGCTGTGGCTGATCGAGGCCCGGGTGCAAAAGGGCGGGCTCCAGCACGGCGCACAGACGGTGCCAGCGCCGGGTCAGCCCGCCGGCGCGTCGGCCTCGTCGTGGCACCCGCGCAGATCTACCACCGCTGATCGGGACGGCGGTTTTGACGGCAGCGGCCGAGAGGTGCCCGGCCGCTGCCGTGGGGGACGGCCACAGGAGAGCGTGGCCGGCGCTCAGTGGCCCGAACTGCTCACCTGGAAGCAGGCCACGTCGTACTGCGAGACGGCATGGGCGTTGCCGCTGATCAGCGAATGCGTGCCGGGGCTGCCGGCGTACACGTTCACCGCCACGGTTGCAAAACCGTTGGTGGTGCTGATCAGGCCGGCCGGCCCGGTCGGCTCGGCCTGGCAGCTCTGGCTCGGCTGCCCTGTGGATCCGCCGCCGTGCGGATCGGCGGCAAAGGCGCTGCCGGCGAACACGAGAAAGGCCGCAAACACCGCGGCCACCACGACCAATCGTCCCATCATCGAAGACCCCCTGTTGGTGTGTACCTGGCGAGTACGGGCACCCGACGCGGGTGGATTCGCCGTGATGGCGGTCGGTAACGCCGCTTACGCTGCCACCTCGCGCCCCTGCCCACAACGGCGGCCAAGCGTCGCGGTAATTCACCGATGTGCGGCGGCGGGTTGGTGCGGATGATGTGAAGGATGAGATCTCCGCTGTCGTTGCTGGCCGGACGCAGATCAGCCGGGGTTGGACTGGCCCTCGTCGCCGAGTGCTGCCTGGTGGCTGCGCTCACGCTTGCACCCGCGCCGGTCGAGGCCGGGATTCCCGGCGTCGTCTCAGCCGCGATCGCCGGCACGGTGGCGGTCGTGTTTGGGGTGTTGGACGGCGTCGTGCTGGCTGTGATCGGAGCGCTGGTGTTCGGCGCCATCGACGGCTGGTCGGTGGGCGCCGCCGCGGCGCTGGTCGTGTGGCCGGGCGTGGTGGGCGCAGTGGGCATGTTCGCGCGCCGCGTGGAGCAGCGCCGCGACGTGTTCCGACAGTTCGTCAGCGAGCAGGAGGGCGAGCGCCGACTGATGGCGATCGAGCTGCACGACGAGAAGGCCCAGGTGCTGGCGGGCGCGTTGATGATGCTGCGCGCGGCCGGCAGTCCGACCGACGAGAGCTCCGCTGCGACGGCCGAGCAGGCCCGCGAGTTGATCAGCGAGACGATCACGGCGCTGCGGACGCTGGCCGGCGATCTCAGCCCACGGATGCTCGACCACCACGGGCTGGTGGTATCGCTGGAGCAACTTGCGATCACGCTGTCTCGCACCACAGGCGTCGGCATCCGGATCGAGCCCCGCTGGAGCGGACGGCTCTCGCCCGAGAGCGAGTTGGCGCTCTATCGGGTGGTTCAGGGCACGCTGGCCACGCTGATCGACTCGGGCGCGCGTGAGATCGTCGTCACGGTGGAGCGCTCGTACGAGATCGTGCTGGTGTCGGTCGAGTCCGCCGGTGATCGCGATGAGCTCGCACGGCCGGGGGCACCCGATGTACAGCACGAGCGGATACGCCTGCTGGGCGGGCGGGTGCGCGTCGTGCGGGGCGCCGGCGGGCGACGCGAGCTCAGGGCCGAGGTGCCGGTCACGCCTCAGCGGCAGGTCGACACGCTCTGAAGGGCAGGCGCGCGCACTCCAGCCCGCGCCCACGTTTGCCGATACCGGGTTGATGGCGCGACTTTCAATCACACAGGCGGTTGCATTGCTCGGCTCGGCGGCGGAGGTCGAGGTGGCCGCTGGCGGGCGCGAGCTGGTCGTGACGCCGCTGTCCCACGCGGGCACGCGGCTGACCGCGACCGTTGATCGGCTGAGCGTCGGCGACTGCACACGCGTGGTGGCACGCGTGCACGGCGACGACCTGCGTCCGTGGCTGCTCTGCCTCGATGTCGAAGCGGCCGAGTTCCACTCCGATCTGCTCGCCAAGGTCGTGCTGCGAGCGCGCTCGATACGGCTCGACGAGCACCACCGGCAGGCCGATCGCACCTCCCTGGGCGGCCATGCCCGGCTGATCGCGGTCAACTGCCAGAACGTGGTCGACGGCGACGTCGTGGAGGGCTCGATCATCGACGTGTCAGACAGCGGCGTTGCATTACTCACGCGGCGGTTGTTGCGGCCGGGCGACCGGCTCGAGTTCAGCGGACGCTTCTTCGCCACCGTCGTCACCGCCGAGGTACGCGTGGCGCGGGTGACCTCGCTCGACGACCAGGAGCAGGTCGGCTGCACCTTCATCTCGATCGCCCCGGCAGAGCGGCGCAAGCTGCGCGAGGTGACGACCGCCCGCCCCGCCGGCGAGGTGACCAGCTTCACGATGCTGCAACAGATCGCGGCCGACCGGATGGCGGAGGACGAGCAGCCCCGCTCCAACTTCCTGCGGCGCATGCTTCGCAAGAGTGCGTAGCCGACGCGGCGAGTCGGTCGGGTCGACAGGTGTATCTTGCGTCGCTTGGCGGCGTCGCTTAGGCTGCCCTAAGTCTGACGATCCTTGGGGGTTCGGTGTCACCGGAGCGGGTAGCGGTGTTGGGAGCGGTTGCGGGACTGACGATCTATCTCGGGCTGCCGGTTGGCCGCCTCGTCTCGCTGTCGTCCCGCGGCCGGGCATTCCTGTCGGTCATGTCGGCCGGCATCCTGCTGTTCATCTTCTGGGACGTGCTGAACGCGGCCCACGGAATCCTCGAGTCGAGCCTCATCTCTGCCCGGGACGGCGCGGGTTGGTCGCCGTTTGTCGTGCGGGCGGCGATGGCGATCGGGGGCATCGCGGTCGGCGCCTTGGGACTGGCGCGGGTGGAGGCGGCGATGCTGCGACGCAGGCCGCGCGCGCCAATCGCGGGGGGTAGCGACCTCGCCCTGGCTGGAGGCGGACCGACCACCGCGATGCTGGTCGAGGAGGCGCGGCGGGCGTCGCTGATGCTGGGCATGCTGATCGCCGTCGCGATCGGCCTGCACAACTTCTCAGAGGGGTTGGCAATCGGCGTGTCCGCCAACACCGGCGAGATCGGCCTTGCCACCACCCTGATCGTCGGCTTTGCGCTCCACAACGCGACGGAGGGGTTTGGCATCGTCGGGCCGCTGGGGGACGTCCGGCCCAGTTGGCGGTGGCTGTTCCTGGCGGGGCTGATCGGTGGTGGGCCCACCGTCCTGGGTACGCTGGTCGGCGAGCGCGTCACCTCACCCGCATTGGAGATCTGCTTCTATACGCTCGCCGCAGGCGCCATCCTCTACGTCATCGGCCAGATCTGGCCGGCCGCCCAGCGCCGGCTCCCTCCGCAGTGGGTGCTCGCGGGGTTGGTGACCGGCTTTGCTCTCGCGCTCAGCTCCGACCTGGTCATCACCTACGCCGGCGGCTGATGAGACGACCCGAGGGTTGGGTGGCGCGCGTCAGAACCGCCTGCGGAGCGAGGTAGGTACGCGCCGGTGGATCGCCCCAGAGGCACTCGTCATCGGCAGATAGTGCGCCGCCGAGCGGGAGCTCTGGCCGTGATCGCGGCGGCCGTGGCCGCGGGATCGTTGTGGACGTACGGGGCAACCTCGGGCGATGCTGACCAGGTCGGCAGGAAGGCGACCGGCGGCACGTCCGCGCCGCAGTCGACGCCCACGCCGACTCCGGCAACCACGCTCTCGGCACCTCCGCCGATCCCAGGTTTCCTGCTGGTCGCAGATCGGGGCAACGATCGCATCCTCCTACTGGACGGCCACAAGCGCGTGCTGTGGCGCTATCCCAAGCCGGGAGTAAAGCCGAGCTTTCCGTTCCACTACGACGATGACGCCTTCTTTGGAATGGGATTCCACGCGATCATCACCAACCAGGAGGATCAGCAGACGATGGAGATGCTGTCCTTCCCAGCCGGCCACGTGCTGTGGCACTACGGTCACGTCAACCACCCCGGCTCAGCACCTGGCTACCTTCACACGCCGGATGACGCCTACCTCCTGCCCAACGGCGTCCGCACCGTTGCCGATGTAGCCAACTGTCGCATCCTGTACATCTCAGCGTCTCACCGCGTGATCCGCCAGCTGGGCACGACAGGCGTGTGCGGCCACGACCCGCCGCGGCTTCTCGGCTCACCAAATGGGGATACGCCGCTGCCCAACGGCGGCATCCTGATCACGGAGATCACCGGCAGCTGGGTCGACGCGATCAGCCGCAGCGGCAAATTGCTGTGGTCATTCAAGGCACCCGTCGCCTATCCGTCAGACGCCCAGCTGCTGCCAAACGGGCACGTCCTTCTCGCCGACTACTCCTCTCCAGGCCACATACTGATCGTGACCAAGACCGGGCACGTGCTGTGGGAATACGGCCCGCCAAGTGGCCGGGCAGCGCTCGACCATCCCTCGCTCGCGCTGATGCTGCCAAACCGGCTGATCGCCGTCAACGACGACTACCGCCACCGCATCCTCCTGATCAGCGTCGCCACGCACAAGATCGTCTGGCAGTACGGCCACACCGACCACGCCGGCACCGGACACGGCTTCCTCAACACGCCTGACGGCATGGACTTCCTACCCCTCTCTGCGGCCCTCGCGAATCCGGCGATCCTTCACATGGTCGCGGGCTCACTCGCCCACCATTGACCGGCGGACTACGCTTGGGTGGATGGAGGATCGGCATCCCCCCGTGGCGTGCTCGGAGGACGAGTTCGCAGCGCTGGCGGAGAGCGAGCTCGATGCGCTTCCGGACTGGATCAAGTCGGCCATCGCCGGTCACAACGTCGCCATCTCGATCGAGGACGAGCGTCCCAACCAGCCAGGGACGTTCGGCGTCTTCGCACGCTACGGCGGTGCCTCGGAGATCACCCTTTACCGCCTGCCGATCAACCGGTTGGCGGTCGACAGGCACCAGTTGAGACGGGCGATCCACGACACGCTGCTGCACGAGCTCGGCCACCTCTTCGGCATGACGGAGGCCGACCTCGATCACTACACGATCGGCAACAACCCGCTGCCCGACGCCGAGCCGGTACATCCGCCTGCGCCTGACGAGCACGCGGACGACGCGTGAACGAGGCCCGACGATGAGGTGGCGGCGAGTCGTGTTCGCGCTGGTCGCCGCCGCGTGCATGCCCGGCACGGCCTGCGCCGGCTCGTCGTCGACGTCCTCGGCACCGACCCTCCACTCGCGCGACGTCGGGTCAAGCTCCGCCGTGATCGCGCGGCGGCTGGCCGCGGCCGATCTCGCGCTGCGGGACTCGCTGCGCGCCTGGCAGACGGCGGATCCCTCGCTGCGCACGCCGCCGCCGGACGATGCGCTGGCAGCCGCCTCCGCCGAGCGCGACCTCGTCCACCAGATGGCGCAGCACAGATCGCAGGCCAGGCGAACGCTGGCCGCGCTAACGCCCCAGCTTGCGACGGCGATCGGCGCCGATCTCGTGGCCGCCCGCGACCTGCGACGGCTCACCGGGCCGCCATCAACCACGCGCCTGCATCTCGCGTCGCCTCGCCCGGCCGGCGAGCTGCTGGCCGATTACCGCCGGGCAGAACAGCGGTTCGGCACCCGCTGGCAGCTGCTGGCGGCGGTCAACCTGGTCGAGTCCGCATTCGGCCGCGTCGTCAACCACAGCAGCGCAGGCGCTCAAGGCCCGATGCAGTTCCTCCCCTCGACCTGGCATGCCTATGGCCTGGGCGGCAATATTCGCTCGCCGCGCGACGCCGTCCTCGCCGCCGCCAACTACCTGCATCGATCCGGCTCACCGGCCAACGATCGCCACGCCCTGTACGCCTATAACCCCTCCCGCCTCTACGTCGACGCGGTGCTGAGCTACGCATCGGCGATGATTCACGACCCGCTCGCCTACCTCACCTACTACACCTGGGAGGCAAGCCTGCCGGCCACGCTCGGTGGATGAGCTCAGCGCAGCGTCGAGACCGGCAACGCTGCGTGCGGCTTCGGCGACTGAAGGGCAGCGGCACCCCACTCCTCGAGCGCGATCACTCCGCGTCCTCCTTGGGCGCCCGCGATCACGAGCTGGACTGGGAGCGGCGGCCCGTCGAGCGCGATGTAGAGAGTCGCGGTCCCGCCTTGGGGACTCGATCCCTGCACTCCAACCACGCGTCGACCAGCGAGGGACGTCACGCCGGTCGAGTGCAGGTCACCTCGCAGTCCCAACTCCGTGACGATCGATCGTACCGTCAGGCCCCCCGACACGCTGGCGTAGCCGGTGTCACCGGCCCCCCACGAGACCCAGCGTCCAGCCGCGTGGCGCGCCGAGGGCACCGCGAATCCAAACATGCGCCGGAGCGCGGCCGCGTTCCCTCGCACATACGCCGTCGGGCTGGAGAACACCACGGTGGCCCGCGCGTTGCCCACCTTCATGGTCTGGTAGCCACCCGAGACCCCGGCATAGCTGGTCACGACGACATGCTGTACCGAGGAGCCAGTGGGCACATCTGACGTGGAGACCCACTTCACGGAGCTCTCATGGTCAGCCGCCGTAAGCGCGGCGGCCAGGATATCGGTGGCGGGCTGATCCTGTAGCGAGGTGCTTGCGGAGCCGGCGGATGATCCACACGCGGCACCTGCGAATGGCGAGTGCGATGAGAACTGCGATCAGCGGAATGTGAGTTGCCCTGTTGGACACTGCGGCGCTCCCAGGTCGATTTCCCGGCCGGCCGGGCGTGGCGTTGCCATCGGCATGACCGGCTGTGACCTTTACGGCGCGGCGAGATCCGGGGGAGCGGACCTGGCGGCTCACGTCGATACCTCGAATCCCAATTCGCCTGCACGTCGAGTATCACTTCTGCGCCCGGCGCGGACAACGCGGGCGCAGACACGACGCGGCCGCGACCAACGGTCGCCGCAGTCCGCGCCAGATCGATGACAACTCAATACAGACACCAGGAGAAATCATGAGTCAAAACGAGCAGACGTACGAGGGTCAGTGCCTACTGCGGTGCCGTCAAGATCGCCGTCACCGGCGAGGCGGCGGGTGCCGGCTATTGCCACTGCGCCGCATGCAGGAGCTGGTCGGCCGGACCGGTCAACGCGTTCACGCTGTGGAAGTCTGAGGCGGTCGAGGTGACGCAGGGTGAGGATCAGATCGGTGAGTACAACCAGAACGAGCGCAGCTATCGCCAGTGGTGCACAGCGTGTGGCGGTCATCTGCTGACGCGATACCCGCATTGGGATCTGGTCGATGTCTACGCGGCAACGATTCCGACCTATCCCTTCGCGCCCGGGGTGCACGTCAACTACGAGTCGACCGTGCTGCCGATGAAGGACGGGCTACCCAAGCTGAAGGACTTTCCCGCAGAGCTGGGTGGCTCGGGAGAGGCGCTGGCCGAGTAAGTACGAACGGCGAGCCGAGCCGCGTGGCGTACCAGCAGCGATGATGGTACGCCACGCCGGCCCGCGGCTCGGATGCGTACGTCGATCGTGGCGCCCGTGCCGATCAGCTTGACGAGTCGGAGATGGGCCCGCCTGCCGGCCGGCTCAGCGCCAGCAGTTCCCACTCGCCGACGCCCTTCAGGTCGTAGCGCCCGCGACTGTCCAGCGCGAGTCCCGACCCGGCCACGAGATCCTTGACGGTTCTCGATACCAGCACCTCGCCGGGACCTGCGCACGCACAGATCCGGGCACCGATCGAGAGCGCAACTCCCGCCACCTTGTCCTCGTGAACCTCACACTCCCCCGTATGGATGCCCGCCCGTACTTCGAGTCCAAGCGGTCTGATGGCCTCGGTGATGGCCTGCGCACACCGTATCGCTCTGGCCGGACCGTCGAACGTCGCGAAGAAGCCGTCCCCGGCGGTGTCCCGCTCGCGTCCGCGAAACCGGGCGAGCTCGCGGCGCACCGCCGTGTGATGCTCGGAGAGCAGGTCGCGCCACGCGCGATCCCCCATCGCGCCGGCGCGCTCACTCGAACCGACGATGTCGGTGAACAGCACCGTGGTGAGGACGCTCTCGGGCACCAGCGGCGCGGCTCCCCCAGCCACCAGTTGCTCGACCTCATCAACCACCTCGGGTGAGAGGAATACGCCCCAGTAGTCGTGGCCAGACACGCATACGCTCCGCCCCCCGGGAATCCGTGCTGCCGCCCCGAGCGCTTCTGGCATCGCCAACGGCGTGTTGCGGTACAGCACCACGGTCGGCACCCGTACCGCCGCATACACCTCGCTCATATCGGTTTCCATGAAGGCCCGATTCAACTCGTAGCCCATCGCGGGACCGGCGCCAACTCGCAGCCAGTTTGCGAACCAGGTTCGCCCTTCCACCGTCGCCGCCAACGTCGGACACGTCTCCTCGAGGATCTCGTCGCACAACTCCTGAGTCCCCCACCGCTCACGGATCGACGCCAAGCTCACCGCCATGCTCTCCGCCAGGTCGGGCTCGATGCGCTCGAGCATCGATGGATGGAACAGCGCCAAAGCGATCGTTCGCTCCGGGTAGGTTGCCGCGAACAACGTCGCCATCAGGCAGCCCTCGTGCGATCCGAAGATCACCGCACGGCTCGAACCGACTGCTTCGAGCACCGCGCGGACGTCCTCCATGCGGGTCTCGAGGGTCGGAAACCCTCCGCCTCGATCCGACAAACCGGTGCCACGCTTGTCAAACACGATCAGCCTGAACGAACGCGCCAATCGCTCGTAGAACGGCCGCCAGTACGGCGACTCCCAGGCGTAGACCAGGTTCGAGCAGAAGTCGGGCACGAACACGAGATCCGTCTCAGCCTCACCCACCACCTGATACGCGATCGCAACTCCGCCGCTTCGCGCATAGCGAATGTCCAGCTCCATCGCGATAGCGTTGCGCAATCACCCCACCGGCGCAAGCGAGCGCGTGGACGTTCGCAGGTCTACTCCTTGGGCGTGCTCGTGGGCGCGGGTTCGTTATCCGCTTCTCGGCTGCCCTCCTGCGGATGCGCAACGTTCCGACCTTTGCCTGGGGACGCCGAGTGCCACACTGACGTGGCGTCCTGGGGGGTCTGATCGGCGCCGGCCATCACCGGGCCGCCGTCATCGCGGTACGGATCTCCTCGATCGCGCTGCCCTCGGCCGCGTCGCCGCCGCTGGCGGCGTCGCCAACCGATCGGGCGACGTCCGTCACAAAGCTGCGGTAGGCATCGAGCTCGTCAGGGGCCTTCGCCTGCAGTGTCGACGTGGCCGCCCTCAGTGCCTCAATCGTCTCGCGCTTCACCTGATCCGGCTTGTCGGTCAGACCAAAGCCGGTGCCATGCTCGTCTGCAAGGTCGCGGACAAGCACGCTCTGACTCACTTTTCTGGCAGCGGCCATGTGCTTTGCGAGCGCTCCCGCCTCCTTGAAGCTGTCAAGGAACCGGTGGTCGCTCAGAGAGACGATCAGGCCAGCGCCCGTCACCCCTTTGCGAAGCTGTTCCCATTCCTGCTCGGTGAAGTCCGATTTCGTCGCCACGCCAGCTCCTCTCGGGGAATGACTCGGGTCACGGCGCCGCCCCAAGTCGGGGACGCGCCGTCCGAGCTGCGATACCCGGACGCGGGCTGATACGAAACGCGCACACACGCACCGACGGGCTGCATCGCCGATTGGGGCAGGCTCAGGGTGCCGCCAGGCGCGGGTCGGCCTGGATGATGCGATCGAACAGGCCGCCTTCGGCTTCGATCGTCAGGAAGGGTGGCCCGTCGCCGGGGCCTGGCGGGTGCGGCCCGATCCGGTAGATCGAGAACACCGGCGCCGTTGCATCGCCGTTCCTATCGAAGGCATAGCTGCCAAGCAGCCCGGAGCTGACCCGCAACGCCCTCAGCTTCGCCAGAACCGACGCGCGCGTTCCGTCAGACAGCGCGATCGCTTTCAGCACCAGCTGCGCAGCTTGCGCTGCCGCGAACACCTCGCCCGAGTGAATCGATTGGTGAAAGGCGTCACGGAAACGGATGGCAAATGCGGCCGCGGCCGGGCCGGGCTGCTCGATCGGAACGCCGGACGAGCTGACGTAGAGCCCGGTCGCCGCCGGTCCCGCCAGTCCGAACTCTCCGTCGGCGGATGTGAAGTTGTCGGGCGCGAACAGCACCACGCTGTGCGGCAGGCGAGCGTGCAGCGCACGCAGCAGTGTTGGCCCGTTGGCGCAGATACACCCGGATAGGTAGACGCCGTCGGGATGCGCGGCGGCGACCCAGTCCGCCACAGCTCCGAACTGCGTGGCCCGCGCTGACCAGCTTCGCCTGCCGGCGACGCGAATGCCAAGCCGACCGGCCGCGCGAGCCAGGTAATCGGCGTCCGCCACCGCGGTGCCAGTGCCATCGTCGAGCAGGACGATGCGACGGAGGCCGAGCTGCTGTGCCAGCTGCGCATCCGCGGCGCCCTGCGCCTGATCGTCGCCCACCAGGCGCAGGAAGCTGGGGACTCCCGTCGGCCGGTAGATATCGGGCTCGAAGACCGTCGTGGCCGGCCCACTCTGTGTGAGCCCCGAATAGGTCGTGGTCACGCCTACCGTCGGCAGCGGTCCGGCCGGGCTGGCGTTGGTGATCGGCAGCTGCGCCGCGGCGCAGAACGAGTTCAACGGCCCGATCTCGGCCAGCAGGCTGGCATCTCCCGAGTACGCGCGCGCGTTTGACAGGCAGCGTGCCGGGTCGGCGTCGCCGGCGACCGCGGTCGAGCCGTCGCAGGCCTGATACCCGACCGAGAACCGACCGGCGCGATAGTGAGCCTCTGCCAGCACCAACTGGATCGCGAGCGTCATCTGCCGCACGTCGCGGCTGGGCCGGCCCGCCATCAGCCGGGGCAGATCCGATGCGATCAGGGAGGTTGGCGGCGACGCGGTGCCTGTGAGCATGCGCCCACAGGTCGATGCGGGTAGCGGCGTGACCGTGGTCGGCGGGGTCACCGGGTGCGCCGCCGCGTTGCCGGCGACCGTCACCCAGATCTCGCCCGCGCCGGCGGCGATCCCCGTCGCGCCCACCGGCCCGCCCCCGACCGGGAGCTGCGCGACCAGCCGGCCGCTCGACTGATCGATCACCGCCACCGTGTTCGGTGCGACGCGCAGACGCGCAGCGGTGCCACCCCGGCTGATCACAAGAGCGGCCGCCGCGACCGCGGCCAGCACCAGCAGGACGCCGCCCGCGAGCAGGAGATGGCGCGGTTCGCGTGTGCGATGAAATCGCAGCGGCTCAGCGCCAAGCGCTGGGTCGTGCTGGAGGATCGAACGTTCCAGTGAGCGAAGTTCGGGCGAGGGCTCCAGACCGAGCTCGCGATCGAGACGAGCACAGCCGGCCCTGTAGCGGTCAAGCGCATCCGCCTGCCTGCCCGAGCGATAGAGCGCCACAATCAGCTGGCCGATCAGACGCTCGCGCAGCGGATGGTCGCGCACAAGCTGCTCCAGCTCGGGAACCAGCCGCCGGTGGCGGCCGAGGATCAGCTCGGCTTCGATCCGTTGCTCGACGGCCGTGGAGCGCAGCTCTTCCAACCGCGCGATCTCGGCCTGGGCGAACGCCTCGCTGCGAAACTCGACCAGCGGCTCTCCCCGCCACAGCGCGAGCCCGTCGCGAAGCGTCGCGAAGGCCCGGCCGGCGTCGCCGGCCACAAGCTGCGCATCGCCGCGTGCAACCGCGTCCTCGAACGCCTCCGTGTCGACCGCGCCCCGTTCCATCCGCAGCAGGTATCCGCCGCCCGCGGTCACGATCCGATCCGATCCGAGCTCCTTTCGCAGCTGTGAGACATAGACCTGGATGCTCTTGACGGCATTCGCCGGCGGCCGCTCATCCCAGACCAGGTCGACCAGCTGGTCGACGGACACGGGCTGGCCGCGCCTCAAGAGCAGTGCCGCGAACACCAGCCGCTGCTTCCCGCCGCCGACCGACACACGACGTCCGCCGACCGTGACCTCGAGACTGCCCAAGATCCGAACGCCGATCATGCCACCTTCCACCATCTGTCGAACCTACCAGCAAACGGCGGCAGCTACCGGGAGCGTTCGTGCGGGTGCCGGTGGTGCGGCATCCAGCCCGGTGGCGAGCATCTGCACGATCCGCGGCCCGGCGTTCTCCCCCCAAAGGCCGTATTCTGCTCTCGAGATGCCTGGCACCCCACTGCGCCCGGCCGAAGAGGCCGAGATCCGTACGTTCCTGATCGCCGACGTTCGCGGGTACACACGGTACACGCAGCAGCAGGGAGACGAGGCGGCGGCGCGGCTGGCGGCGGCCTTCGCCGAGCTCGTGCGGGCAACGACCGAGGAGAGCGGCGGCCGCTTGGTCGAACTGCGCGGCGACGAGGCACTGGTCGTGTTCGCATCGCCCCGGCAGGCGATTCGCACCGCCGTCGCCCTCCAAAAGCGCTTTGTCGAGCGCATGAACGCGGACGACTCGTTGCCGCTCCGCGTCGGCATCGGCCTTGACGCCGGCGAGGCGGTACCCGTCGGGGAGGGCTATCGAGGCGGCGCGCTCAACCTGGCGGCGCGGCTCTGTTCGATCGCCCAACCCGGCGAGGTGCTGCTCACCGAAAGTCTCACGCATCTGGCCCGGCGGGTGGACGATCTGGAGTATGTCGATCGTGGCCGCCGGACGCTGAAGGGGCTCGAGCAACCGGTGCGCATATTCCAGGTCGCGTTTCCGCTCGACATGCCGAAGCCGGACGTCGCGACCGGGCGACGGCTGCGCGGCCGGATGCTGGTCGCCGCCGCCATCCTCGCCCTGCTGGTCGCGGCCGGTGTGGCGGCGGCAACGCAAGGTTCCGGCGGCGCGGCCGCGCCCCAACAGATCGGCGCGAACAGCCTGGGAGCGATCGATCCGGGGACTGGTCGAGTCATCAGCACGACGACGGTCGGTGGTGGGGCGAACGCGATCGCCGTTGGAGAGGGCGCGACCTGGGTCGCGAACACGCTCGATGGTACCGTCTCGCGGGTGCATGCCGGTGGCCGCAGCGTGGCCATCCCCGTCAAGGGGCTCCCTTCGGGGCTCGCGACCGGCTTCGGATTGGTCTGGGTGAGCGACTTCTCAAACCGCGGGGTGGAACGGATCAGCCCCGGCGCAAATAAGGTGGTTGGTCACGAGATCGCAGTCGGCAACGGTCCCGCTTCGATCGCGACCGGGTATGGCGCTGTCTGGGTTGCGAACACGCTTGACGGGACGGTGTCGCGGGTGCAGCCCAACGGTGGCCGGACCGATGTGCTGAGGGTTGCCGGGCGCCCCGATGGGCTCGCGCTGGGCGGCGGTTCGGTGTGGGTGGCCAGTGGAGACACCGCCACCGTGACCCAGATCAGTGCGGACGGGCCAAAGGTCGTGCGTACGATCGCGGTCGGCAACGGCGCCACCGGTATCGTCGTGGGAAGCGGAGCGGTCTGGGTGGCCAACGCGCTCGACGGCACCGTATCTCGCATCGATCTCTCGTCGGGTGTGGTGACCGCCTCCCGCGTCGCCGCCGGGGTCGCCAGCGTCGCAGTCGCCGGGGACAGCGTCTGGGCAGCCAGCCCAGAGACGCGCGCGTTGTACCGCCTCGATCCCGCCACCGCCCGGGTCGACGCGTCGCTGCTGGTTGGCAG
Source organism: Gaiellales bacterium (assembly GCA_038212095.1). GTDB lineage: Bacteria > Actinomycetota > Thermoleophilia > Gaiellales > JAICJC01 > JAICYJ01. The sequence continues at coordinate 72,257 of JBBQUW010000008.1, forward strand.
CAGCCCGACGGCGCTGGCGGCCGGATCACGCGGGCCCGTGTGGATGACCGTGGTGCCCGCGGCGTCTGCGCATCGGGGCGGAACGCTCACGGTCAGCTCGTTCATGTCCGACTGCGGGTGCCTCGACCCCGCCTTCGTATTCGAGGCGGACGAGTGGCGCCTGCTGACGACGATGTACGACGGCCTGGTGTCATACCGAAAGGTGGGCGGAGCCGGCGGCGCGACGCTCGTTCCGGATCTCGCCCGTCAGCTACCGGTGCCCACCGATGGCGGGCGCGTGTACCAGTTCCAGCTGCGTGGAGGCATCCGGTTTTCGGACGGGACGCCGCTTCGCGCCGGCGACGTCCGCGCCTCCTTCGAGCGGATGTTGACGCTGAACGGTGCCAACCTGCCGCCGTTCTTCGGCGCGGTCGTCGGCGCCCCTCAGTGCATCAAGACCCCGCCACCTGTGACCTCTCGAAGGGGATCCAGACCGATGACGCGACCGGCAGTGTCACGTTCAACTTGACCGCCCCCGATCCGGACTTTCTCTACAAGCTGGCGCTGCCCCTGGCATCGATCCTGCCGTCTTCCGCTCCCCGCCCGTCGGGCCCGGCCTCCGGGCAGTCGCAGGTGGTCGAGCCGGTGATCCCCGGCACCGGGCCGTACACCGTTGCGTCGTTCTCACCCGGCCGCGAGCTGGTGCTGAAACGAAATGACCGCTTCCACCTGTTCTCACCCGATGCGCAACCTGCCGGCTACCCCGATCAGATCATCGCGCGGATCCTGGGCGATGCGCGGGATCCGCGGGCACGCCGCGCGCTGGGAGATGTGCAACGAGGAGTCTCGGACTGGGTCACCAATCTGACGCCGTCCGAGATCTCTCGACTCGCGATCACCGCTGCCGGCCAGCTTCACTCGACGCCGTTCGGCGGCGTCTCGTACCTGATGCTGAACACGCGGCGCCCGCCGTTTAACAACGTGCTGGCCCGCCGGGCGGTCTCGTTCGCACTCGACCGCCGGCACCTGGTCGCGCTCGCCGGCGGCGAGCTGGTCGCTCAATCCACCTGTCAGATACTGCCCCCGACGTTCGAGGGATACCGGCCGTACTGCCCGTACACGAAGGATCCTGGGTCGGCGGTCTGGGATGGCGTTGACCTGGTCGCCGCTCGGCGTCTGGTATCCGCGTCGGGATCTCGTGGCGCGAGGGTCAATCTGCTCGTCCAGGCCGGTAATGCCAACGATCTGCGTGCGGCCCGCTACATCATGTCGGCAACGCGCCGGATCGGCTTTGACACACACCTGCTGGTCAAGGCCGACGCCTACGCTGCGTCCATCGACCCTCGCGTGAGCTTCAATGCGTTCCAGGTCGGCTGGATTCAGGACTACAGCGCACCCTCCGACTTCGTCGGGCCGATGTTCAGCTGCGCCGGGCTGAGCAACGGTGGTGCCAACGTCTCGCGGTTCTGTGATCCGACGATCGACCGCCTGGCCGCGAAGGCCGCGGCAGCTCCGAGTGCCGCCGCTGCGGGGGAGGCATGGGCCGGGGTCGATCGTGCGATCGTGGATCAGGCCCCCGCGGTGCCGCTGTACTCCTCACGAGCCGTTGATTTCGTGTCCAGACGCGTCGGCAACTACACCTACAATCCCGAGCTCGGGGTGTTGCTGGATCAGCTCTGGGTGCGCTGACGTCGCCATCCCACGGGCCGGCTACACACCCTGTGGCGGGGCCACCATACGAGCAAGCAGGAATGCGATGTCGTCGCGTGTCTGCTCGGGATCGCAGGCGGCGCTCATCTGCTCCAACGCATCGGCGAGAGCGGAGACCGGTTTCGTCCGGTGGCTGTGCATCAGTTCAGCCAACTCCTCCGCATTCGTGACCGCGAGTGAGCCGGCCTCATCCGCGAGACCATCGGTGTAAAGCAGTAACGTATCGCCACTATCCATCGCATGCTGCTCCGAATACAGCTGGACCGTGGGCAGAACGCCGAGCAGCGTACCGGCTCGACCCAGGGCGTGAGCCTCGCCATCCCGCGTCATCAGCAACGGAGGCGGATGCCCCGCGAGGGTCGTCGTCAGGTTCAATGGTGACTCGCTACCGATCCGAAGTTCCGCGTAGGCGACGGTCACAAACGGTGAAGGCGCCTGGTCGCCGCGATGTTCGAGAAGTTCATCGTTCAGCGCGTGCAGCAATCTGTCCGGGCGAACGTATGCATGGGCGAGGGCGCGAAGCGCCGGGCGCGCCAACCCCATTCGCGCCGCAGCCTCCGGGCCCTTGCCGCAGGCATCGCCGATGACCAGTGCCCACCGATCCGGTCGCACGCGAAATACGTCATAGAAGTCGCCACCAGCATCGAGGCCCTTGCCCGCCGGCAGGTACCGCGCAGCCAGCTCGACGCCGGGGATCGTTGGCAACGCGCTCGGCAGGAGTCCACGCTGGAGCACTTGCGATACGCGGTCGCGGTCGCGGTAGAGGCGAGCGTTGTCGATTCGCACGGCCGCCCGACGCGCCAGCTCGGCGGCCACACCGACATCCTCTTCGCCATAGCGTCGCTGCTCGTCGGTCGATATCAGCGTCAGGGCGCCCAGCACACGTGAGCGGGCAAGCAGCGGGACGGTGATGTACGACTGGAAGCCGAGGCGGCGAACGAGCTCGAAGTGCTCGTCGTTGCGACATGTGGCGCGCAGAAACTCATCGCTCATCGTCGGCGAGAACTGGACGAGGGCGTTCTTGATCACCGTGGGCGCGGGGTGTTGGCTATCAGCCGCAGGGCCGAACTCGTGCAGGAGTCGATCGACCAGCGGCTGCATACGCTGATCGCGATGCTTCGCAGCCACGCGCTGTATACGCCCGTACTCATCGGTCGTATCGATAAGGCAGAGATCCGCCATATCAACGACGACCCGTTCGGCCAACCGCTCGAACGCCTCGGGATAGCTGAACGTCTCGGCCAAGAGTTCGCTGACGTCCGACACCAAACGCAGACGTTGCCAGGCGCGCTCCGCGGATCGACGCGCCGCGGTCTCGACCTCGAGCAGACCTCGCCGCTCCTCCTCGATCCTGCGCTGCTCGGTCACGTCTCGGAGAAAGGCCGTCGCGAGACGGGTCTGGTCGGGCATCCTGGCCTCGGTCACCGTCAGCTCGACCGGCACGCGGTGACCGTCGCGATGCAGCGCTTCGACCTCCAACCGCTGTCCGATGATGCGAGCTTCGCCGGTCGCGGACCACCGACGAAGTCCCGCCTCGTGCGCTTCTCGCAGCTCCGCAGGTACCAGCAGATCGCCGACGCGCGCCCCAACCACCTCCTCGAGTGTGTACCCGAGCATCGACGCGACCGCATGGTTGGCCTCGATGATCGTCCCGCTGCCGTCAGTCGTGATGACGGCATCCACCGCGGCCTCGAGGACAGCCGCCTTCCGTGCCTCGCTGACGGCGATGCCCTCCTCCGCGAGCACACGTTCGACCAGCTGCCCGATCTGACCACCGAGCGCGGTCAGGACTTGGGAGAATTCGTCGTCCGGCTGTGTCACCTCCGTGAAGAGAAACTCTGCGACACCGACGAACGTGCCCTGCGCGACCAGCGGTACCGAGATCGACGAGCGCAAGCCGACCCGCTTGGCGGCGTCCGCCCGCGGATAGCGTTCGTCGCTCCACACGTCGTCAAACCACAGCAGCCGCTTTGCGCTCCAAACCAGGCCTGGTAGACCGACACCCAAACCGAACTGGTGGCCGCGGCTCTCCGCGATGAACTCCTGGAAGCTGTCGGCCGCAGACCATGACGCGGCGACCACCAGCCGCTGCCGCGCGGCATCGAGCTGCCACAGCAGCGCCGTCTGCGAGCCAATCCGATCGCCGATCGCGGCCAGCACCTGCTCGCCGGCCCCCGCTATGCCATGCACATCAGCAATCGCCAGGGCGACCGCCGACTCCAGACCATCTGCCCGCGTGGCGAAACGCGACCGAGAAGGCGGCTGGGCATTCACGAGAACATCTTATCCTTTGCCATCGGCTGGATGAGCCCGCCCAGGAACCCGCCCCGCCACTACCTCGAGGAGCCGCTACACAGGCAGGCCGGCACGAAGCAGCGCGTCGCCGAGCTGCTGGTTCTTGTCCGGGTCGGCGAACCGTGCGGAGCGGATCGCGCTGGAGACGGTGAGGTCTGGCTCGACGTCGCGTAGCGCGGTCAGCACCATCCTGGCGTCTTCGCTTCGGCCGAGGTTGGTCAGGGCCGCGGCGTGCAGGACGTAGGGCATGCTGAACTTCGGATTCGACTGGCTTGCTCGGCTCGCCGCGACGGTCGCTTCCTCAAACCGGCCCGCGGCGAAGTGCGCGTAGGCGAGCCCGACGTAGGGCAGGTACAGAAGCGGATCGTACGGACTGAGGCGGATCGCACGTTCAGCATGATCCACGGCCATCTCATCGTCGCCCTTCCAGGCCCGCACGATCGAGCTGAAACCAAGCGCGAGGGCGGACGAACTTGACAGCACGAATGAGTGGTCGAATGCGGCGGTCGCGGTGGCGTAGTCGTATTCGATCACTGCGATGACGAAGCCGGCAGTCGCGAGTGCCGCGGCGTCGTCGCCGCCGACGGCAATCGCGGTGCGCGCATGATGCAGGGCGGCGTGCTTAGCCTCGTGATGAAGCCCGCCGCGCAGGTAGCGCTGCTCGTGACACCACGCGATCATCGCGTGCGCTGCGGCGTAGTCCGGCTCCACCTCGATCGCCTTGACGAGCAGTGCCAATGCCTGGTCGGCATCGTGCGGCATGGCGGTGTAGGCAAACGGCAGCGCGCGCAGGTACAGGTCGTATGCGCCCAGATTCTCCGGCCGCTTCCGCCGGGCGCGCTCGATCTCCGCCTTGCGCAGGGTCGGTTCGATAACGCCGACAACGCTGATCGTTAACTCATCCTGGAGAGCGAAGATGTCGTCGAGCGCGCGATCGTAACGGTCAGCCCAGATATGGGTGCCGGTTGCAGCGTCTATCAGCTGAGCCGTGATGCGAACATGGTTACCGGATTTGCGGACGCTGCCCTCCAGGACGTAGTGCACACCGAGCTCGCGACCAACCTGCTTCACGTCCATCGCCCGGCCCCGGTAGGCGAAGCTCGAGTTGCGGGCGATCACGAAGATCCAGTTCACCCGTGACAGACCGGTGATGATGTCTTCGACCATGCCGTCGGCGAAGTAGTCCTGCTCACGGTCACCGCTCAGATTTGTGAACGGCAGCACCGCGATCGATGGCTTGTCTGGTAACGGCAGGCTGGGGCGGGCGGGAGGTGCGACCGAGCCCGGAGCGCTGCCGAACGCGTCCCGGTCACCATCTCCCGCCTCGCGAGCCAGCGCCCACAGGCGCCACTCGCCCGGGACGCCCTTGAGCTCGTGCAGACCGCGATCGACGAACTCGAGACCCGATCCCGCCACCAGATCACGAAGGGTGCCCGACACCAGCACCTCGCCCGCCGTCGCCTCGGACATCACTCTGCTGGCGATATGCACGGCGATCCCCGCGATCTTCTGGTCGGCGGCCTCGGCCTCGCCGACGTGGATGCCGACCCGAATCGAGATGCCCAGCGCCGCGACCGCGAGGAGGATCGCCTCGGCAGCGCGTACCGCCTGGGCGGGCTGATTGAACGTGGCGAAGAACCCATCGCCGGCCGTATCGATCTCCCGACCGTCGAATTGGCGGAGCTCCCGGCGGACCGCCGCGTGGTGCGCCGCCACGAGCTGCTGCCACGCCCGATCACCGAGCGTGACGGCCAGGTCGGTAGATCCCACGATATCCGTGAAGAGGATCGTGACGACGAATCGCTCAGGCGACCGGCCGAACCGAAAAAGGTTGCGAGCCACTCTCATGGAGACCTGGTAGGCCGCGGCATTCCGGACTGCGCTCTACGGCCTATAGCCTATCCGGGCCACCACGCAACGGCCGGGCGCTGGTCAGGGAGCGCTGGGCGTGACGTCGTCCGGCGGCTGCGCAGGCGGCGTCTCGCGCCCGTAGGCGCTCTGAAGCTCGGTTGAGAGCTCCTCCGAGCCGGTTTCCGGCTCGGAGTCATCGGGGCCGTGTCCGGAGCCGACCGGCTTCGCGTTTCGGCGGGTGAGGGTGTCCATCAGACGGTCGAGCCAGCTCATGGGCGAAGTCTACCGGTATGCCAGCGCTCCCGCGGCGTGGACTTTCAGCGCTTGAGCCCATGGGCCACCCGACCGATACCTACCGCGGTTCCCATGGCTGCCGACCCGCTCACGCTCGCACTGGGGGTGCTCCCTCCCCCGCCCGCCGATCTGTCCGCCCTTCGCGCCGAAGGAGGGGAGGCGCGGGTGCGCCTGCTTGGCCACAGCGACCGCGGGCTGCTGGTGCGGATGACCGCGGCCGACGCCGAGTCCACCAGCGCCGTCACGTTCGTGGTGGCGCGGCCGGCCGGGGCAGCATTTGCGGTGTTCGGCACGATCGCTGCGATCCGGCGGCTGGACGGAGACGCCTGCGAGGTGCTGATCGCGCTGGATGAGGTCGTACGCTGGAAGGCTCGCCGCCGCATCGACGTCGATCTGCCGGCGACCGTGGCGCTCGACGATCCCCGAACGTCACAGCACGCCGGCGCGAGGCCGGCGCGGCTGCTGAACCTCTCGGCCGAGGGCGCCGGCGTCGCCGTGAACGGCCACATGCGCCGTGGCGACCGGGTGCGGATCACCGCGCAGTTGGGTGACCGACCGATCATCGTCGCCGCGGCCGTTCGGCAAGTCGGCCGGCCGGTGTTCGGCAGCAGCTACGTGAGCTGTACCTTCACCCATAGCGAGGACGTGGCCGAGGCGATGGCGCGGTGGGAGGAAGAGCGGGGTGGGGCGGCGGCATAGCTTTGCGATGGTTCCGATTTGCTAAATCCGATCATCCCTGTTATACCGAGATAGCACACTTCGTGTCGGGTGAAAATCGCCGCAGATTGGTAGGCCCCGACCTCCAGAGTGCGCAGGGTCGCAGTACACCCGGTTTCCCCCAGGGCAACCGCATGCATCAATACTACGCGACCGTCGCCCTGGAATACCCAAGGAAGGGAGCAGGACATGTATGCCCTGATCCGCCAGTATGAACATCTCGACACCAACACGCAGGAGACCGCGTCGCGGAAGGCCAACACCGAGTTGCGCCCGATGCTCGCCAAGTCGCCTGGGTTCGTGTCCTACGAGCTGATCAAGCCCGAGGGTAAGAACGATGTGGTCGCGTCGATCAGCGTCTTCAAGACGCGAGCGGACGCTGAGGCGTCAAGCAAGATCGCCGAGGAGTGGGTTCACACGAACCTTCCCTCGATGACCAAGCCGATCAAGCTGGCCGGCGAGTTCGTCGCCCATTAGCTCAGCCACCGGTGTACTCGCTCGATCGCCAATCACACGGAGGCGAGCTAACGGTGATCGACGAACGGCTGGGGCAGGCCCACCCGACCGTCAGCCCAGGAGAAGTAGGTCACCCCACCGACGCTGGTCTGATCGGTGTAGTCGCCAAAGTTGGGCACGATCGCGACCGATGTGTTCGTCCAGTCGGTCGCCCCAGTGGTGATGCGGAAGTCGCTCGCATTGGCGGTGGGCGACGATCGGCACTCGCCGTAGTAGTCAGTCGTCGCCGAAGTAGCGCCCCACAGCCGGCGGTCATACCACGAGCTGCAGATCGAGCCATCGCCCCGCACCGAAACCGCTGGCAACATGTGCAGCGTGTAATCGGCGTCGTCGTTCACCTTGACGACGGACGAGTCGGGCGCCAGCGCGTTGCTGTACGACCGTAGCCACACGTCTCCCAACGGGTGGTGGCTGGCGTCGTTCCACACGACGATCACGCGACGTAGTGGCGCGTCGTAGACAATGCGCGGGAAGTCGTTGCCGATACAGCGGTTGTAGCCAGCGATGCATTGGCCGTCGATCGACTTGACGCCGCCACCCGTGCTGGGCGTCTGGCCGCGCGTGACGATCACTGCATGCCCCGGCCCACCCGCCGTCGGCGCCGACGCTCCCGCCGGCACTAGCGCGACATGCTCGTACACGTAGGGATCGCCGTCGCTGATGTTACTCTCGATGTTACGCTCCCAGGCCACGTAGCTGGCGCCACCCGGCGCCACCGTGACGTAGGCGCCGGTCTGCACCTCGCGCCGCTCCGGCGAGACCAAGATCGGCGTGCCGAAGGAGGCTGTGGTCAAGCGGGTGGGATCCATCGGCACGTGCGCCCGCGAGATCTCGATCTGGCCGGCGCCGCTGTGGCTGCCGGACAGGTAGTCGCGGCTGTAGGAGACGGCCAGCGTGCGCGAGCTCTGATCCCAGGCCAGCCAGTCCTTGTCAAGCAGGGCGAGGCTGGCCGGCGGCCGGCGCGTGAACAGGCTGCACAGGTCGCCCGGCCGGTTGACCAGGATCGGCTGGGTGAAGGAGATGCCCGTGGCCGTCTTCGTGCCCACCGACACCGCCACCGTGAACATCGCTGGGTGGCCATCGAAGCATGCGTTGAAGCTGGGCGCGTAGAGGCTACTGACGATGAAGTGGGCACCGCCGTCGATCGCAACCACGGCCGGATCGCCCGACCACTGCTGGTCAGGGTTGGAGTTGGGCAGGCCGGCCAGGTCGCGGAACTGAGCTCCGCCGTTGTTCGAGTAGCCGATCCCGGTGATCGAGCCGGCGCGGCTGGTGGGCGAGAACATGATGCCGGTGATGTCGTTCCATGCGACCATCAGCTGGCCGCCTGGTGCGGCCGCGATCGCTTCCTCGGACTGGCCGCCGGCGGTGTCCTCCTGGGGATTGGCGGCATCCACGTTCGAGCCGAAGCTGGGCGAGGCTGCTCGCAGCGGCGCGCCGGCAAGCAGGGTGTTGGGTGGGTTCAGCCACATCGCCAGACCCTGCGATGCGATCCGGGTGTACGGGAGCCGCGCGGCGACCTCAGAGCGAAGCGTTGGGACAGCCGCTGCTGGATCGGGCGCACCCAACACGACGCTCGCGAGGCACGCGCACAGGAGCAGTAGCCATCTCATCGTGGTACCCCCTCAACCCCGGTCCGGCCGCACCCACGGCCACGCCCCGCACCAAGGTACACCCAATGTCAGCGTTGCACAACGACTCGCCAGAACGTGATCTTGGTCGTCGATGTCATCGAGCTGATCGCGGTTCGACAGACGTCCGTCAGTTCTCGTTCAGGTCGAGAATCACGATGCGGTCGTTGACGGTGTCCGCGACGTACAGGAAGGCGTGTCCATTGGCGTCAACGTGGACGGCCAAGTGGGTCGGGCGGTTGAACGCACCACCACTTCCGAATGACTTGACCGCCTGAATGTAGTGACCCTGGGAATCGAACTCGACGACCTGGTTGTAGCTCGTGTCAGACACCCAGATGTTGCCGTTGGTCGCGTCGACGGCAACGCCCTGTGGTAGGTGAAGGTGCGTGCAGATACACCCCTGGTAGCTGCCGGTGCTGGAACTGAGTTCGACGATCCGTGCGTGCCCGGCGTCGGCGACGTACGCCGTGCCGGCCGCCGAAACGGCGACGTCGTAGGGGTGCTTGAGAGCGGTGCCGTCCGGCGTTGCGGTGACCGGCTGCGCCCAGGCCACGGAGCCGTCGGCGTTCCAGGAGTCGACGCTGCCCGTGCTGGCGAACGTTTGGGCCGCGATCACGTGGCTACCGCTGGCTGCGATCCCGTACGGCCAGTTCATGGTCACCTTCGATCCGATGAAGGTGTTAGTCGACGTCCCGTTTGGGGTGAACTCCAACAGCCGCTGGTTCTTGGTGTCAGCAACCCACAGCGTGTTGGTCGAGGTCGAGTACGTGATGCCGCGCGGCCAGTTGAAGCCGGAGAGGTCGCTCCTACCCCAGCCCCGCGTTCCCCAAGGCGTCAGTGCCGTCCACGCGGCGCCGTCCGCTCCTGGCGCAAACGGCTGGATGCGCTGGTTCACGCTGTCGGCCACGTTCAGCGTGCCCGAGGCGTCGAACGCCAGCCCCGACGGCTCGTTGAAGAAGCCTTCGGCCGGCCCTTGGAAGTTGGCCGGATAGGTCTCTGCCGGGGTCACGGCGTCAGGCGAGTTGGGAGCCATGATCGGGAAGCGATCGATGTGGACGCCCCAAAGATCGGCGCCGTAGACCTGTCCGTTCGCGACCGCCACGCGCCGCAGATCGCGCAGATCGCCGCCCAGGTCGACAGGCGCGCCGTACGTGTTCTCGTAGGTGCCGGTGCTTGTGGAGAACTCCTCGATACGGTTGTTCGCGCTGTCGGCAACGAACAGGTTGCCATTGCCGTCAACATCGACGCCGTAGGGGCGCTTGAACTGGCCGGGTAGCGTGCCGGACGAGCCGATCGTGGTGAAGGACTGCGGGCAGGTCGAGCCAACCACCGGCCCGAACTTCACGACGCGGTCATGGGCGTAGTCAGCTACGTAGGTGTCGCCGGCCGCGTCCGTGGCGGCGTCGCGAGGGCCGCTGAGCGTACCGGCGGGCCCGGTGATCGCACACTTGAACGTGCCGTCCGCCCCGAACACCGCGATCTGGTTCAGCGTGTCCTCCGACAACAGAATGATCGGCTGCCCGACGCTGTCGACACCCGCCGAGATGCCAAGCGCCGAGGGAAAGACGTAGTTCGCAAAACCGGTCGAGACCGGCGATCCGGTCGACGCATTCAGCACCTGGACGTGGTTGTTGCCCTCGTCATCGACGTAGAGCAGGCCGCCGAGGTAGGCGATGTCCCGCGGATTGTTGAAGTTCCCGGGCGGCTTGAGTCCACGCGTGCCCCAGCGATGGAGCACGGCGCCCGTCGTGCCATCGATCACCTCCACCTGGTCGTTGCCGGTATCGGCCACGTAGAGCGTCCCATCTGGCCCGACAGCCACTCCGCCCGGGTAGGTCGTGGCATGGCCCGACAGCCCGCCGCCGATCTGCCCGGCGAACGAGGGCACCGAGACGCCCGGATAGGTGACGCTGCCCGTGAAGGCGGCACTGCCCGACTTCGCCTTGACGCGCACCTTGTAGGTGCCGGTGACGGTGGCCTGGGCGGTGACCGTCGTCGGGTTCGAGCCGGTGGTGGCGACGGGCAGCAGCGCGCCGCTGGGATCGAGCACCGCCACGGCGAGCACCGCCGAGGTGGGTGTCCACGAGATCGTGGCCGAGATGGAGCCGGCCGAGCCGACCGTGAACGGGCACGCCGCGGTGGCACCGGTGGTGCCCGCCGTCACCGTCCCCGAGCAGGGTCGCGTGCCGCCCATCGCATCGGGCACTGCGAGCGTGGCCAGACATACCGCCGGGATCACCGCTGCGCCCAAAAGGCGCCGGTTGAGGACGACTGATCGACTCACCGGCACGCGGCATGTATGAGGGGCATGCCACCGACGGTACCACCGGTTTGGTCTTTTCGACGCATCCGCCTCACTCCTCCACGTGTCCGATTCCCTCGCCCATGGCCTGACAGAGCGCCCAGCGGCGCGAATGGTTACCGGCTACGGCGTCCGCGTCTCGGTTCCCGCGTCAGCGGGGTGGACGACCAGACCGCGGCGCGTGGCGTTGATAGAGGTCGATGACGCTGTCTGCGACGTGTTGCCAGGAGTAGTTGTCGCGAGCGTGGCGATTGGCGCTGATGCCGCGCCGGGTGCGTTCGGCCTCGTCGTTCACGGCGGCGACCATGGCGTCGGCGAGAGCGTTCTCGTCGTCGGGTGGCACGAGCCAGCCGTCCGGCTCGCCCGGGGTGACGTTGATGAAGCTCGGCGGACCACCGCTGAGCGTGCCAATCACTGGCAGCTCGCAGGCCATCGCTTCGAGGTAGACCAGGCCGAACGGCTCGTCGGTGGACGGGGCGACGAAGCAGTCGGCGCAGCTCAACCCCAGCGGCAGCTCGTCGTGGTCGCGCCAGCCGTCGAAGAACACCCCCTCGATCTGCTCGTGCACCACCACGGTGTGGGGATGCTCGCCCTCCCACTCCCCAGGCCAGCCGCCCCAGATCACCAGCGGCGCGGGAACCACCATCCGCTCCCGCGCGCGGGCGTATGCACGCACCAGCAGCGGGACGCGTTTGAAGGCCAGGAAGCGCCCGACGTACATCAGAACCGGCAGCGCCTCGCCGCTGGTGGCGTCGTAGAACGCGTTCATCACATCCGCTTCGGTGTAGCCGATGCTGCCGGGTGTCCCGGTCGCCTCGTCCCAGCCCCGCGGATCGCTCACGAACCAGCGCAGCCAGTGCGTCAGCCGCTCTTCGGTGCTCGGCCGGTGGGGCACGAAATGGTCGATGTCGACGCCGTTTGGGATCGAGTGCACCCGTTGCGGGTCGAGTCCCAGCAGCCGCACCGCCTCGCCCTGATCATGCGGAGAGATCGTGATCGTCACCGCCGCCCGCCGGGCCGAGTCGCCCATCTGTGACGCCCACCACTCGGCGTACGGGCCCATGATCCTGGGCTCTCCGCGCGCGATCGCATCGAGCATTTTCAACTCGGTGCCGTGCAGATGCGTCACCACGGGCAGACCCGGGAGCGCGAGCCTGGCAGCGTCATGCAGCGGCGTCAGGTGATGGAGGTGCAGCAGCCTCGCCTCCGCGATCGGCCGAGACTGCGCGAGCAGCGCGGCCCAGGTCGCCACCATGCGACCGCCCTGTTCCGGCGACACCCAGGGGAACGCGCGATCCGGCACGCCGGGACGCGCCTCGAACGATGGATGCATCGGGAACGGAGCGTCCATCGGATCCTCGCCCCTCAGCCACCGCGCCACCGCATCGTCATACCGCGCCGAGACGATATCCACGCCGGCGAACACCGACTCTGCGTTGCCCAGCGCGCCAACATCACCCAGCGATCCGCATGCCAACGTAACCGGCCAGCCGACCGCCCCCAGCGCTCGCGAGAGATACCCCGCCACCCGCGCCGAACCACCCCGCGGATAAAAGAACAGTCCCATTCCCACGGAGTCCTGGTCATCAGCCAAGCAGCCAGCATATCGGCCCCACCGAAGAGCCCGCGTCCGCTGACGACGCCTTCAGGCGTGCGCTGTGCCCGCTGGGGGAAGCGCACTGCGGTCGCTGATCCCAAGCTTTCGGAAGACTCGTCCCAGATGGGTTTCGATCGTCCGCGGGCTGAGAAAGAGCAGTGCACCGATCTCGCGATTGGTGCGACCCTCCGCAGCGAGCGTCGCGATCTGGCGCTCCTGCGGCGTGAGCTCGTCACGTCCCTCCGGCGTCCGGGGACGGCGACGCTCGCCGCTTCCCCGGAGCTCACGTCTGGCCCGCTCGGCCCATGACGTGGCGCGCAGCTGTTCGAACGTGTCGAGCGCCCCTCCCAGCTCGCGGCGTGCGTCGCGACGACGGTTGGCCCGGCGGAGCCGCTCGCCGTAGCAGAGCCGGGTACGCGCAGCCTCGAACGCGTCTCCCACCCGCAGGAACAGCTGCAGCGACTCGTCGAACCGCGAGTCGTAATCCTCCACCTCGGGCAGCAGCGCACGGCAGCGGATGTAGGCTCCGAGCGGCTGATCGAGGTGGACGTGGTCGGCCACGGCACCGAGGCGGCTTCGCGCATCGTCGAGTCGTCCGGCGCGGATGTAGGCCTCGATCAGGTCGAGCGCGTTCGCGGACAGCTGCTCGATCGTGTAGCGCTCGGTCTGCTCACGGCTCGCGATCGCGAGATCCGGACGACCCGCGCCGAGCGCGAGCAGGCAACGCGAGTTGCGTTCGTACGCGAGGATCGGCGCAGCCGTCCCCACATACAGTGCGGCCGCCGTGTTCAGCTCTTCGAAGCGCTCGGCCTCACCGCGGCGAGCGGCGATCTCGGCTTGCCGGCTGAGGGCGATGCCGACGCTGGTGAGCTGCCCGGTGTCCTCCCCCAGCCGGACAGCCTCCGCGAGCCGGGCGTCGGCCTGATCCCACGCGCTGACGTCGATCTGCACGCCGGCGAGCTCCGCGAGTGCTTGGACAACGACGCCGGCGAGCCCAAGCTCCCGTGCGCGATCGACCGCCTGCTTGAGCAGCTCACACGATCGGTGCGGGTTGCTGCGCCACCACGCACAGTCGGCTGCCAGCATCAGCGTGCGCGGATCTGACCGGCGCGTCGGGTCGCTCATGATGGCGGCCTCGGCAGCATCGAGGAACACCTTTGCCTCCTGCGTTGACCCCTGTCGTGATAACTCCCAGGCGAGCACGTAGTCGAACAACGGGTCGTCGCTGTCGCTTGCGGCGGCGCGGGCGGCCCGCGCGAGCTCGACATTCGGCTCGGTATCCCATCCCGGCCAGAACGCGTGCACCGCGTCGGCCATCAGGTACGCAGCCCTCGTCGAGTCGAGCGGTGCGACGGCCTCGGCTTCGGCACGCAGCGTCGCCGCCACCTCGTCCGCGGCTCCACCCGACTGTGAGGCGATCCGGGCGCGGACGCGAACGATGTCGGCATGCAGGAGCGGGTCGCTGCAGGCAGCCAGAGCGGCATCGGCCGCCTGGTGTGCAACGGCGCTCGCCCCCGCCTGCCACGCCGCCTCACTGGCAGCCAGGAGCCGGCGCGCCCGCGTGTTCGGGTCGAGAGTGAGCTCGGCCGCGCGGCGCCAGGCGGCGGCCGCCGCCGGATCCTCCCGTCAGGGCCGGGACGTCGGTCGCCAGCCTGACCAATCTGATCTCGAGCCAGACTCAGGCCGCGCAGAATGCCGCGTCCAGCAGCACCGGCTTCAGCTGGTCGGCGGCCGCGATCGGCGCGCTGGCCGCAGCCGCGATGTGCGTCGTGGTGTTCGGACTCGTGCTCACCGGTCGCCGCAGCAACGACCCGAAGCCGGCGTAGCGCTCGCTGCCCGATACCGTCCTCGACCACAACCGGGGGGCCGCACCACCAGGCGGCCCCCCGGTTCGGCGAGACGGCACGCAAGAGCGAGTCGCGGTGGCATAGAATCGCGCCGCGTGAAGGCGCTCGTCTATACCCGTCCCAACGAGGTGCGCGTACTCGAGGTGGAGGAGCCCACTCAGGGTGCGGGCGACGCGATCGTGCAGGTGGCGGTGGCGGGCATCTGCGGCAGCGAGCTGCACGGCATCCGGCGGCCCGGCTTTCGGGTGCCGCCGCTGGTGATGGGTCACGAGGTGACGGGTACCACTGGGGACGGCAGGCGAGTCGTGGTGAATCCCATCCTCTCCTGCGGCGGCTGCGATCTGTGCCTGGCCGGCCGCACCCAGCTCTGCCGCGAACGGACGATGATCGGTGTGCATCGCGCGGGTGGGTTCGCGGAGCGGGTGGCGGTGCCGGAATCCGCACTGCACGAGCTGCCCGGCGGTGTGACGTTCGAGACGGCCGCGCTGGTCGAGCCGCTGGCGAACGCCGTGCACGCGTGGGGCCTGGCCGGCGATGCCACCGGCGCTCGCGTGGCGATCATCGGCGGAGGGACGATCGGGCTGGTCTGCCTGCTGCTTGCCCACGATCGCGGTGCCGCCTCGGTCGAGGTGGCCGACCTGTCCGAACAGCGGCGGGCGCTGGCGCTTCGGTTGGGCGCGGACGCCGCACCGGAGAGGCTTGACGGTGAGTACGACCTGATCTTCGAGGCGGTCGGGCTGGCCGGTACGCGGCGCGATTCACTCGCCCATCTGCGCCCGGGCGGGACGGCCGTGTGGCTGGGCCTTACCGACTCGGAGGCGCCGCTTGACGGGCCCGACCTGGTGCGATTCGAGAAGCGCGTAGTCGGCTCGTTCGCTTACACCGTCGCGGAGTTCCGGCGGGCGCTGGCCGATGCCGGCCGCTATGACCTGCGCTGGGCGGAGTCGTTCCCGCTGGACGACGGTGCCGACATCTTCGGCCAGCTCGCATCCGGCCGCACCGACATCGTCAAAGCCCTGCTGCGGCCGTAGCTGCGAATGCGTGGCCTTACCGGCAAGGGTGTGTTGGTCACGGGCGGTACCCGCGGCATCGGCATGGCGGCGGCGCGGCGCTTCCTGGAGGAGGGCTGCCGCGTGTTCGTGTGCGGGCTGGAGCGCGATCAGCTCGATCAGGCGGTGCGCGAACTGGCCCTCATCGGCCACGCCGCCGGCGCCGTCTGCGACCTTCGCGTCGAGGCAGAGGCGGTGGCGATGGTGGCCGAGGCGGCGGCATGGCTGGGCGGCATCGACGTGCTCGTCAACAATGCCGGCATCGCGGTGCGCGAGCCGTTTCTCGAGGTGGCGGTCGATCGCTTCGACGATGTCATATCCGTCAATCTGCGCGGCGCCTTCATCGTCGCCCAGGCGGTCGCCCGCCACATGGTGGAGCGCGGCGGCGGCACGATCATCAACATGTCCTCCACCAACGGGCTGGCCGGCGAGGCCGGCTACGCGCCGTACAACGCGACCAAGGCGGCGATCCTGGTGCTGACGCAGACGATGGCCGTCGAGTTGGCCGGGCGGGGTGTGCGCGTCAACGCTGTCTGCCCGGGATTCATCCAGACGCCGCTGAACGACTCGATCGCCGCCGGCCTGGGCGGCGAGCGGTTCGTGGCCGACTACGTGCGCGAGAACATCCCGCTGGCTCGTGCCGGCCAGCCCGACGAGGTGGCCGCGCTGTGCGCCTTCCTGGCCTCGGACGATGCCTCGTTCATCACCGGCACCGGCGTCGTCATCGACGGCGGTCAGACCGCGGTCATGTGACCGACGAGCGCTGCCTGAGGGTGGTCGCGGCGATCGCCGAGGTGGGGGCCGACTGGGCGCTCCTCACCTCCCCTGCGGCCGTGCGCTACGCGACCGGATTCGCCGAACGGCCGGACGGAGGCGGGTCGCACAGCTGTGCGCTCGTTGATAGCGGTGGCTCCGCGTTGCTGGTGACCGAGCATCTCGATGCGGCTGCCGAGTTGTATCCGGGGGTTGCGGTGCGTGGGTACCGCGACGAGTACGTGGCAGCCGTGGCCGCCGCGAAGGAGTCGATGGGACTCGGCGGCGTGGTCGCGGTCGAGTCGGCATCGTGTCCAGGCTCGCTGCTGGCCGGCCTGCAATCGTCCGGGCAGCGTGACATCACGCTGGCTCTCGCCCGTCAGCGGGCCACCAAGACCCGCGATGAGCGCGACCAGCTTCGCTGGTGCGCGCAGCTGACCGGCATCGGGCAGCACGAAGCTGCCGCGGGCGCCGAGCGGGGCGTGACCGAGCTCGAGCTGTTCGGCCGAGTGCAGGCCGCGATGGAACGGGCCGAGGGCAGCCGCATCACCTTGGCCGGCGATCTCGTCTCCGGCCGCGACCGCACCGCAGCCGTCGGCGGCCTGCCCAGCGACCGCATGATCGGCGAGGGTGATCCCGTGATCTGCGACCTGGTGCCACGGTCGCGTGGCTACTGGGGTGACTCGTGCACGACGCTACTGGTGGGAGCCGCCGATCCGCGGCTCGAGGAGATGCACGCGGCGGCGGCGCAGGCCCTCAGTCACGCTGCGGAGCTGTTGCGGCCCGGGCTCTCGGCCCGCGTGCTCGACGGCGAGGTGCGACGCGTGCTGGCAGCCGCGGGGCTGAGCTACCCGCACCACACAGGTCACGGCGTGGGCACCGAGCCGCAGGAGCTGCCGCGGATCGTGCCCGAGAGCACCGACACGCTCGAGGCGGGGATGGTCGTCGCGATCGAGCCGGGCGCGTACGACCCCGAGGTGGGCGGTGTCAGGTTGGAGTGGCTGTTCGAGATCACCGAGACGGGGAGCACGTTGCTGAGTCCGTATTCGTTGAGTTGAGCGGCGCGGCGGGGCCGGCTACGCAGCGGTTCCGTGGACTGTGTCGAGAAACGCCAGCACGCGCTCGGTGAGGAGCGCCGCAGCCGCGACGTCGTAGGCCGGCAACGAGGAGTCGGCGAAGAGGTGCTCCTCTCCGGGATAGAGGAACAGCTCGCCGCGGTCGGTCGACTCGACGAGCGCCCGCGCGGCCTCGATGTCCTCGGCGAAGAAGGGATCGGCCTGCTTGCCGTGCACCTGCACCGGTACTACGTCGGGCCAGGCGTTCCCGAACTCCGAGACGGGAAGGCAGCCGTACATCAGCACAGCGCCGCGCGCCAGCGGCCGGGTCTGGGCGAGCTGCTGGGCGGGCCCGGCGCCGAACGAGAAGCCTGCGTAGACGACCTCGGGGCTGAACTGCTGGGCGGCGTCGATGCCGCGATCGTTCAGCGCGCCGAACCCCGCCTCACGCGCGTACGCCATGCCCTCCTCGATGGTGGCGAAGCGGCGCCCGTCGAACAGATCGGGCGTGTGCACCGCGTGGCCGGCGTGGCGCAGCTGGTCGGCGAACGACCGCACACCGTCGGTCAGCCCCTGGACGTGGTGGTAGAGCACAACCTCAGCCATCTTTGACCCCCGTTATTGATCCGTATATGTGGAACGTTTGGAGATGTTAGTCTGTTCGCACGTGGCGAGCAACTTGACTCCTCCCGACTACCAGCTCGCCGACCGGATCGCGCTCAGCCGCCCTGTGCAGGTGAAGGCGATCGGCCACCCCCTCCGAACGACGATCCTCGGCCTGCTCCACGAGCGAGCGGCCTCGGTGACCGAGCTCGCAATCGCGCTCGAGCGACCCAAGAGCACGGTTGCGCACCACGTCAAGGTGCTCGCCGATGCCGAGCTGGTGCGGGTGGTGAGGACGCGGCGGGTACGGGCGATCGACGAGCGCTTCTACGGCCGGACGGCCAGGATGTTCTACGTCGCCGTCGACCGGGCGGCGGGGGGCGAGGATCTGCCGCGAGACTTCAACGACTTCGAGGTGGCCGCTCGCGAGTCGTCCGAGGCCTTCGGCAACGGGAAGCTGTGGGGGTTCATCCGTCACACGCGCATCTCGGAGGCACAGGCGTCCGACTTCTGGGAGCGGATGGCGGAACTGGTGGCGGAGTTCGATCAACTCCCACGGTCGGGCGAGACGATGTACGGCTTCGCCGTCGGCGTCTATCCCACCAGCCAGCCCACGCTTCCCAGCGGCGGCGAGCACGCCGGCTGAGCCGAGGCTACGCGGGATCGCGGCCGAGAAACGTCTGTTCGAGGGTGCCCGACTCGTGAATCGAGGCGACGAGCAGCGGCTGGTCGCCGGTGTTCCGAAAGCCGTGTGGCGTCTCCGGCGGCACGACGAGCATCTGATTGGCGGACAGCTCCACGACCTCATCCCCGGCGGTCCAGCGGCCGCTCCCCTCGAAGAGAACAAAGGTCTCCGAATAGGGATGCACGTGCAGCTCCACCGCCGCACCCGGCGGCGTCCGGGCGACGAAGACAGAGATCCCGACGCCGGCCCTCGGGAGGCCCTCAAAGAGCGATGCGGTGGGGCTGAACTTCAGCTCGTCCAAGTGGAAGACGTCCATGGCCGAAACCTAGCCTCTGTCGAACTCGAGCATCGCTATGCGGATCGACGTGGAGTTGGAACAGCTCGCTCATCTCGGCGTACTTGGGGCTCTTGTGCGGTTGGGCCTCAGCAAAGAACTACTCGAGATGAGCTTAGTCAATGCCAACACGGCTGTGCGGGAGGCGGCGTTCGAGCGTCGCTGGCAGGTGCTTCGGATCTTCGCTATCGCGGTGGCGGTGCAGATGCTGCTGTTGCCGGGGCTGATCGCCGAAGGCGTGCCGGTGACGAGGATTGGGCTGTACCCGCTGTCGGAGATCGTCGGCGGACTCATCTTTGGGTGTGGTATGGCGCTTGCGGGCGGATGTGTGACCGGGATCCTGTGGCGATCAGGGACGGGCTCGGTGGCAGCGGGTTTGGCCGTCGTCTCCTTCGGCGCCGGCGAGCTTCTGATCCGTCACTCGGGCCGCGGGGCGATGCGGTGGCTGGATACCGCCGGAGGCCACTCCTCCACCTCCACGCTGCAGGGAGTTGTCCACGTTCGGTACGCTCCGCTCGCCCTTGGGCTGGGGGCAGTAACGCTGCTGGCGCTCCTTGCCTGGTCACGACGCGGAGCAGTTTGGGGCGCTGGCCTTGGCCTCCTGGGAGCGGCAGCGTGGGTCGTCGCAGACTGGGTCGGGTATGGATACGGCCTGGGGTTCGTTGGTACAGCGAGCGCTGTACAGCACTCGCTGGAACGGGGTGGGCTGGACTCGCTGTCGTTTCAGGTGTACCTGGCGCTTGGCGTGATTGCAGGCGCGTCGCTCGCTGCCCACGGAGCGATTCGCGTTCCGTCGCCGGCGCGGGCCGGCAGGGCCGTGGCGGGGGGCGTGCTGATGGGCGTTGGCGGAAACGTCGCCCACGCCTGCAACATCGGCCACGGCCTGACGGGGATCCCGCTGCTCTCGCTTGGATCGATGCTGGCCACCGCCAGCATGGCCGTCGGCGTCATCGCCACATGGCTGCTGCTGCGAACGTCCCCCGCGCTACGTGGCCGGGAACATCGCCGCGTCCGCGATCCCCGACCGCGCCAATCACCACGACGTGGCCGGCCCCGCTCTGAGCCTTAACCGCGCGCTTCGATCTGGCGCTCCGCGACCGGCTGCGCGCCCGCAGGCCAGCCCTCGAGCGATAATTGGTGGTCTATGCCACTGCCTCTTGCGCTGGTCGAAATCAGCCCTGTACCATTAGCTTGGGTTCAGCAGAGACAGCCCGGTTCGGAATCATCTCGGACTCCAAGGTTTGCCATGAATCCTCTCGGCGTGATCGAAGTCGAACACCACCATGACGACCTGTGGGTGGTCACGCTCGCGGGCGAATACGATCTCTCAAACGCCCACCAGATCGAGCAGAAACTGGCCGACGTTCACACGCACGGCACGCGCGTCGTGCTTGACCTCAGCCGCACCACCTTCATGGACAGCACCGTCGTCGGCGTAATCCTGCAGGAACGCCACCGCGCCGCCACCGACCCCGACAACGCCCTCGCGGTGGTCGCGCCCGACGGCTCGCCCGCCCGCCGCATCCTCGACCTGGTTCACCTGCGCGGCGTGCTGCTCGCGGAGAGCCTCGAAGACGCCGTCACGGGCCTCTCGGCTGGGGGAGCCCAGCCCGCGGGATGACGCCGCTACACGGAGGTAAGCCACACCGCGGGACGGGTGGGCACCGTCCGGATGCGTAGGTCGGCGATCGTGATCGAGGTCGACGAGGGGTGCCGCGGCCGTCGCGGCATGGGAGCGCGATGCTCGAGTCGCGGCGCACTGCTCGCGACCTGAGCGAGTGCCGTGGCCACAGCGACGTAGCGCGACCGGATCGCGCGGCCGGCGGCCGTCACGTCGGCGCGAATATCGTCCAGCGCCGGCGAGGCCGCGGCGCTGGAGGGCGCGATCAGCGCCTGTGGCGCTCGCGGCGTCAGCGAGCCCGCGGCCCAGATTCGGGCGAATCCATCCCACGCGACGCTGCCGAGCGGCACCGCGGCGATCGGACTCCGCCGTCCGGAGGCGACGATCACAACACCGTGGCCGGCGTATAGACCGACGTGGTACGGCGCCCCGGACGGCGCACCCAAGAACACAAGATCGCCGGGTCGCAGCTGGCTGCGGGATATCGGTACACCTGTCTGCCACAGCACGGCAGCGGTGGGCCGCCCGGGCAGGGGGTGGCCGGCCGCCGAGTAGGCGTAGTCCACCAGGCCGGAGCAGTCGAACCCTCCCTCCAAACGGCTCTCGCCGCCCCAGATGTAGGGCCAGCCGATCTGATCCTCGGCGGCGCGGACGATGCGCGCGCGCACACCATTTCCGAGCCTCGGCAGTTGACTCGGGTGAACGATCTGCACCGGTGGGTGATGCCGCGGGCGGTGGGAGGTCCCGCCGCCGTGACCACTACCCTTGTGTGAGTGGTGATGATGGTGGCCGGGCGGGTCGACCGGTGGCGGTGGTGGCGGCGGCGGCGGTGTCGCTCCGCCGCCATCAGGCGGGACCGGCGTCGGCAGGGAGATCACGCCCACCCGGATCTCACTTCCCGCCGGCAAACCGCCGTGGTCGACCAGGATCTCGAGCCGCAGACCGACTACTACGCTGCCGAGGGCATCGGTCAGCGTCACGCCGGTGGTGATCTGCCCCCAGTCGCCGACCGGTACCGGGTCGGCACCAACCTCTGGAAGGACGACGTCCGTACCAGCGACGTTGAGCTTTTTCCCGCTCAGCTCGACGACCGCAGGAGCGCCCGATGGGCGAGTCACGGTCAGATCGAGCGAGCGAACCCGAAGCTCTCCGTCGAACATCCGCAAGCGGGTGAGCGCGACACTTCCAGCCGTCACGCTCGGCGTGGACGTCGCGGTGAGCGACCCCTCGCCGAGCTTCGCGAGAGGCTGCTCGGCCGTCGAGCGCCAATCGCTGAGTGAGACCTGCCCCTCGCCCGGCGCCTCTGCCAGCGGGCTCAGGATCGCGTCCTGCGCAGGGGTGAGGATCACCACCGCGCCCGCCGTGACGGTCACCGCCGGGGCGACGTCGGCAGACGCCGACGCGCCGCCCACGCCGGCCACAACCAGCAACGCAGCAAAAACCATTAGAGAGCGCCCACTCATCACCATGACAACTGTACCCGCGTTTCACGAATCCGGACGTGACCCGGGCAGGGGACGAGCGCAGGGCATCGAGCGGCGATCGCTTCTGCTACTGATGCCGGGTCGGTGCGACCAGCGCCGAGATGACCCCCGGCGACCAGCTCCTCGCGGGTGGGTGGCACGATGCCGATGCGATTCTGGTTGGCTACCTGAGGAGCCTGCCGTGTGAGAACGCGGTTCGTCTGGGATTGGAGGTGCGGTGCTGTCGCGACTGGTCAGGGTCGAGCTCCATGCGCTGGGGCCGAGGGTATATGTGCTGGGCCTGCGGATCCATGAGTGGCATCTTGGCCTTGGCGTGCTGCTGCTGCTTTTGGCACTGGACCTCTCGGGCTGGCTGACGGGCGGGCTGGCGGCCTACGCGATCGGCCTGGTGGGCAGCTGGTTGATCGCGAAGGACTGGCGCGACCTGACGGGCGCACAGCGCGATACGGGAGCGTGGCGGCTGGGATTTCACCGGCCGCCCAGCGAGCTGCGACCGGCGCGGCGCGGCGATTGGGTACCCAAGCTGGCGGCCTTCGTGGTTGCGGGGATCGCGGTTTCGAGCTACGCGTCGGCTGTCACACCGGGCCTTGGGCTGGGCGGCCATCTGTTTCGCAGCCTTGCGATCGTGCGGGTGGCGGCGGTATTCCATGCCGCGGTGATACCGGTGTCATGTGCGCTGCTGGTCGCGTCGATCTACCTCTGGCGGCGACGTTCGCGGGCATGGGTTGTCGCGGTGTCGCTGCTGGTGCTGCTGGGGTGCTTCAACCTCCTGAGAGGGCCGGACGTGCCCGAGGCGGTGCTGGCGTTTGCGGGAGCTGGCCTGCTTTGGTGGGGGCGCGAGAGCTTCAACGCCCAGCCCGAGCGGATCCCGGTGCGGGCTTCGCTGGTCGGCGCGGCGGTGCTATCGGTGCTCACGATCGGGGCCTGCACGGTGGCCGTGTGGACATCGGCTCCGGGCCGGCCGAGCGTCTCCCTGGTGCTCCGCACAACGGGTGATCTGTTGCTCTGGCAGCCATCGCCGATCGCATTTCGCGATGAGTTCGGGAAGCTCCCCGAAGCGATCGGCGTCGTCTCCCTGCTGGGCGTGATCGGCATCGCCTGGCTGGTTTTCCGGCCGCTTTCGCCGCCGCTTCGACTGCCGGAGGACGAGGAGCGCGTCCGTGCTCGTGAGGCGGTCTCCACCCATGGCACCGATACGCTGTCCTACTTCAAGCTGCGGTCAGACAAGCATTACCTCTGGTCGGACGACCGCGGTTCCTTCATCGGCTACCGGGTCGAAAACGGCGTGTTCATGATCTCCGGCGACCCGGTCAGCACCGCCGATGCGTTGCCGGGACTGATCGGCAAGGCGCTTGACTACGCCGAGACCCATGGCCTGCGGTTTGGCGTGGTCGGTGCCAGCGAATCGCTGGCGGCACTGTGCCGCAAGGCCGGCCTGCGATCGCTGTACATCGGCGACGAGGCGATCGTCACCCCCGCGTCGTTCTCGCTCGAGGGGCGCGCAATCCGCAAGGTTCGCCAGTCAGTCAGCCGCCTCGAACGCGCGGGCGTGACGGTCGAGGTGCTCCAGATGCAGGCGGTGACGCCAGCTCTGTTGGCGGAGCTGGGCGCCGTTTCCAGCGCCTGGCTGGCGGGAGGCGCAGAGCGCGGCTTCTCGATGGCGCTGGACGAGCTCGGTGGCGACCTGTATCACGACACCGTCCTGGTGATCGCCCGCGAAGCGGGAGGCGAGGTGTGCGGATTCCTTCAGCTGGTACCGGCCAGCGGAGGGACGCGAATGTCGCTGGCGCTGATGCGGCGTCTGCCGGACGCGCCCAACGGATTGATGGAGTTCCTCATCGTCCGCACCATCGACCATCTGCGCAGCTGCGACGTCGGCGAGCTGTCACTCAACTTCGCCGCGTTCGGCCGCTACCTGCGCAGCCCGGCAAATGCACGCGAGCGCCTGCTCGCCCGCATCCTCCGGGCCGGCGACAGATGGTTCCAGATCGATCGGCTCCACAGCTTCAACGCGAAGTTCTCCCCCGCCTGGCAGCCCCGCTACCTCGTCTACCAGACCATCACGAGCCTACCCCGCACCGCCGTCGCAGCGCTCTGGCTGGAGGGCCAAACCCCGCGGCTCCGCAACCGCCCCGACAACCCCACCACCGTGGCGGCCGGCGCACACCACGACTGCGCGTGAGGGCGAGTGTGTGGCCCGTCACAGGGTATGTGGCGCGCTGGCGTGACGGGTTTTCGCGTGTAGGATGACGGGTCCCGTGCCGTGTGTTTTGACGCGGCCAGATTTGAGGAGGGGTCGATGCAGGGGATCGCACCACGTTGGGGGCGGGCGGTATCCGTCGTAGTTGCGCTTTCGGTGTCCGTGGTCGTCGCGGCGACTGCGCTTGGGGATGACACGCCCCAGCCTGTGAGTTTCACACACAACATTTCTGGAGCGCCTGCGCCGGTGCCATCGGCGGTGTTTGGAACCGGGCCGGCGGTGAAGACGGGCATGGCGATCTGCTCGACGGCGCCCACGAGCGCGGCGAACGTCAACACCGATTGCGAGCTTGCGAATCGCACCCCTCATAACGAGACCTCGATCGCGGTGAACCCCGTGGATCCGAATAACATCATCGGTGGGGCGAACGATTACCAGCTTGGGCTCAACTCGGGTGGTCACGTGAGTGAGAGCGTCCTCTCGCGGGCCCACGTGACGTTTGATGGCGGTAGGTCGTGGTCTGAGTACCCGATCTTTACGAACTCCGCGTACCAGGGCACCGGAGATCCTGCCGTAGCGTTTGATGCGACCGGACGCGCCTATTACGCGACGCTCGGATTCCGCTTCGTCGGCCCCGCGAACGCAACCGGCGCGGACATCCTTGTCAGTCACTCCAGTGATGGCGGCAAGACGTGGTCATCGGTGCGGGTCGCACAGGGCTCGGGCGTCGAGACCAGCGTCGGTGATTTCCTCGATAAGGAGTACATCGCGGCGTGGGGCAACGGCAGCGCCGTCGTGGTCTACGGCGACTTCCGTCAGGCCCAGAAAGGCGCCGTTGTGAGCGTACGCGATTACGCTTCGGTCACACACGATGGCGGAGTTACGTGGTCAACGCCACGCGTCATCACAGGCGCGCTGGACCAGTCGTATGCGCCGGTGCCGACCATCGCCACCGACGCGGCCGGGCACGCCCGTATCATCGTCGCGTTCCTCAACAGTGATGCCTCATACCCGTACCGAGACACGTACTACGCCGTCGAGGTGAGCGCGACGACAGGTGCCCGCACCGCGGGCCCGTTTGCCATCGGCCGCGTCTATGACGGTGCCACCGACTATCCGATCGACGCGGCTGGCCGCCAGACGTATCAGGACAGCCAGATGCGCACCTGGGCGGCGGGCAACATCACCGCCGACCCGACCAGGCCGGGCCACTTGGCGGTCGTGTGGGACGACATGCGAAACAGCACGCTACCAGCGCCCATGGATCCCTACGTGGCGACCACCAACTCCGACGTGATCGTCAGCACCTCCAGCGATTACGGTCACCACTGGTCGACCCCCACCGCGATCGCTCGCCGTGGCGACCAGTTCATGCCGTGGGGTGCCTACACCACAGCCGGAACGCTGCGCATCGGTACCTTCGATCGCAAAACCGATCCGGCGAACCACACCTACGACTACTCGCTCGGAACCTACACCGGAGCGGCAACCGCGTTCACCCCGATCACCACGGTGCGGTCTGACCCCACCAAGAATGATCGCTGGTTCGCCGCCACCGTCAACCCAGCGTTCCCGTTCGCGACGCTGTTCATGGGCGACTACTCCAACATCGCCGCGTCCGCCAACGGCGGCGTCGTCGCGTACTGGACAGACATGCGCCAACAGGCGTGCTTCGGGACGCGTTGCGGACACGGGCAGGACGCCTACTTCGCACACGTGAACTAAACCCGCGGCAGCGTGGGCTTCCGGCGTCTCATCCCCCCGCCGGAAGCCCACAGCCTACTGGGCAGATCATTCCTCACGAGGTGTATCGCCAGCCCTCCCTTTGGCGCTGGCGGGCACACGAACCCGTTATCGCACCAACCTAAGAGAACGCGAGAAAGGGGAAGAAAACGGTCGCCGACCGCTTGGCGGTGGGACTCCCCCGACCACGGCCGCCCTCTCAACCTCGGCAACGCCGGAGCGGCGGGTCGCCGCAGATCGGCTGATCTTCCCCGCGACATCGGAACGGGCCGGTTGATTCGCTGCCCGAGCGCTGAACTCACACCAGCGAGGGGGCGGTTGCAGCGCAGGGGCGCTCGGGTGTAAGGTCAGCGTCGTATCGATTGTTGCATGCGCGGTGGGGTCGCAGAGGCCCGATTTGGTTGGAGGTGGTACCCGTGAGGCGGTGGCTCGTGGCGGGGTTCCTGGCAGCGGCGCTAGCACTGTTCGCCGGGGCAAGTAGTGCAACGGCGAGTACGACGACGAAGTTGACGACGGTGAGGTACGGCGGCGACTCGTTTCAAAATTACGACTTCGAGTCCCAAACCGTGGCCGCCAATAACGTGGACTGGCCGGTGGATCTGGTGTTCTGGGGCAATGCCTCGATTTCCAAGGTCTACACCAAGATCAACTGGTCGTGGTCGGGGTCGAGCGAGTACGAACGCATCAACGACGGCAGCGGCAACACGTGGGTTTCAAGCGGCGGGCGCAAGAATACCCTCTGCAACGACACCCACTACCGGCTCTACGCGCCCACGGTCGGGTACCTCAGCAGCAACAATCTGGGGCACTATGTGATCGGCACGGCGCACCTGGATAAGAACGAGTGCGTCGGCTCCGCCAGCTATGGCTGGAACGAGACGGCAGAGGCAAACGTTGCCGCCCGCGCCGTCGCCGTGTGGGGCAGCGCAGCGGTGGTCAAGAACGCCATCTTCATGCCTGACGGCACGCCTACCTTCCTGCTCTTCCAAAACGCGCAGACCGGCTGGCAGGGAAACCACTACTTCAACAACGACGGCTACCCAACACTGATCCACGTCCCGTAGTCGGAGCCAAGCAGGGTAGTGGTGGTGGCGCAGTTCGATGGGCTGCCGGTGCGGTGGGTAGTAAGCATCGTGAGCCGGTCGCGGGGGACGGGGTCGGTCGGCCAACCTCGTGCGGCACTCGGAATGGTGATAATGTGTCGTGTGGCAGTCGGCTTTGCGGATTGCCGTGGCTCCTGGATCGTGGTCGTCTGATGGCGAGCGTGGTTTGAGGGGGGTTCGGCTCCAAAGGAGGGGTTATGTCCGAAGACGTGAATGTGATCGACTGGGTCGGTCGCGCCGTCGATAAGGCTCATGCCGATCAACCAGTCGCGACGCGGCGGCAGATGATTGCTGGTGCCGCTGCGACGTTGGGTGGTATGGGGGTCATGGGTGCGTTGCCGTCGGTTGCTTCGGCATCGGTGTCGAGCGACAACTCGACGACGAATATTCTGACCGTCGCCGCGACGGCTGAGGTGCTGGCCACGATCGTGAACACGGTCGGCTACCGGCGGGGTCTGGGTGGTGACGCGGTCACGCAGCGCAACGTCGCGGCTGCGGCTCGGGAAGAGTTGATTCACTACAACGTGCTCGTCTCGGTGGGCGCGAAGCCCGCCACCAAGGACATCTGGGTGCCGGATGCGGTGTTTGCCAACCGCACCAACTTCCTGTCTGCGCTTGAGGTCGGCGACCAGATCTTCGTCAACGCCTATCTGATCGGCACCAAGCACTTCGCCGCGCAGAAGAACGCCGCCTACGCGGTCATCACCGCAGAGTTCATGGGCGTCGAGGCTGTCCACCGGGCACTGGCCCGCCAGTCGCTAGGCAAACTCGGCAATGACCGCGTGTTCATGAAGTTCGACCAGAACGAGTCGGCGCCCGACTCCCCGATTCCCGGCCTGCCCGGCTTCGAGGACATTCTCGTAGCCGTCAAGCAGCTCGAGGCTGCCGGGTTTGGCTTCGGCAAGGCCGGCGCATCACCGGGACGCTTCTACATGTTCGACGAGGTCAAGGAGCACACTCCCAACGACCCCGACCTCAACACGTTCACACCCGACGCGAGCTAGCCGACGGGTCAACCCATAACGAGAAATGGCGGTCAGGGGCGAATACCCCTGACCGCCGTTTCCGTGCAGGATCACGCTCCCTCGCTCTTGTCCCTTGCCAGCATTGTCCGCAAGCCCAAGAGTGGCGCAGCGCGTGCGATGGAAATGCTGACGCCCTGCGCTTAGCCAGGAGGTGGCGGCGGATTCGGTGAAATCGTCAGTTGCACAAGCGACCGAGGGCTTCGTTGTTCTTTATGCCAATCAGTTTCCGATTCGGCGCGGCCTGCTACGAGTGGTTCGGATTCGGTACTCGAAGGCGGCGTGGGTGTGTGCGCGGTGAGTGCAGGCTTCCATTGTCTGGGCCTGGGAGCGCGAGGTGAATGGGCCAGCTTCGCTCACGGCTTCAGAGTGGTCACTGCTCACGATGGCGTACCAGTGCATCTCTGCGTCCTTGCGAACGGCGAACTGCAACATCGTGTCCTCCCATTCATGCGGCCGATCGACGAGCCGCTTGACCCGCTAGACCAGGCGGGAGTAAGCGCAGTCTACCAGTCGGGAGGCGACGTGGAATCCCCCGCGACGGTGATCCAAGCGAACGCCGGGATTACGTCCACCACTTCGCAGTGCGAGTTCCCGTCGTGCCCGCTAACGGCTTGGGGCCGTCCGGTGCTGTGTTGGGGCGGTCGAGTCTGCGACGCTACGTGCCTTTGCGCGGTACAGCGCTTGGTCTGCTCGTCGGATGAGTTTTGTGGCTGATTGGACGTGATCCCAGGTCGCTATTCCGGCAGAAAAGGCGTGGTGGTTGGGGGTCGCTGCTCGCATCCGTTCAACGACCTCGCTGGCCGCTTCGTGCTCGCAGTCTGGCAGGAGCACCGCGAACTCATCGCCACCCAGCCGTGCCAGCAGATCAACGTCTCGGATTGCCAGCGACCATGCCTGGGCACTTGCCGCCAGCAGTTGGTCACCGGCCTCGTGGCCCTCGGTGTCGTTGACCAGCTTGAGCTTGTCGAGGTCTATCAGGGCGATGCAAAGGCTTTCGCCAGAGCGTTGAGCGCGGCCTAGCTCAAGGGCCACCCGCTCGTCCCATCCTCGTCGATTGGCAACGCTTGTGAGTGGATCGTGGGTGGCGAGGTCTACCCAGCTATCGGCCTGCCGCTCGACCTTGTGGCGACGATCCGATTGCCAGCCCACCACCAATCCAACCGCGATAAACGCCGTTGCTCGTACCAGATAGCCACTATCCCCGATCCCGCTCTGCTCAACTTGAAGCCACACAGCAGTCGAAAACACTGCCCAGATCGCTCCGCATATGCCGCCCCACACTCCGAAGCACCGCCAAAAGCGAAACCGGGATGGTGTACAGGAAACACACCCCGACATCCGCATTTAGCTCGGCGAACCGCCACAGGGTCACCGAAACGAACATCATCCCGGCAGCGCCGATAACGCCCGACCGCCCGCTGCTTGAAAGGAGTCCACGGATCACCGCTAACCACTTTGTGACATAAATAGCAATCATTGCTGCGGTCTTCTGCACGCGGCGCTCGCCTCCTCCTAGCAGTCAGCCCTGACACGCCAAGCTCCCGCAATCCTGACCGAGTGCACCGACTGGACCGGGAACAGCGTTTCCGTGCGTCCCAGGAGAGGCCAAACCAACGCGTACCGAAGCCTGAAGTGGCGTCGGCGGCGATCACCGCGATCGGCTATCGGCCAGACGGTCTGCGCCTGCCTAGCGCGATTGCTCCCCACCGATAGCTACGAACTCGAGCAGAGCAGCGTTGAACTCGGCGGCATGCGTGGCGTTGAAGCCGTGCGGCGCCCCCTCGACGAGCACCAGTCGGCTGTCCTTGATCGCCTCGTGGGTGCGTTTGCCGCTGACCTCGAACGGGACGATCAGGTCGCTGTCTCCGTGCAGCACCAGCGTTGGCACGTTGATCGCATCGAGATCCTTGCGGAAGTCGGTGCGGGCAAACGCGCCGATGCAGTCGAGCGTGCCCTTGGGTGACGCGAACGCCGCGATGTCTCGCGCATAGAGCCGCTGGGGCTCGCTGACGAGGCCGCTTCGCTGGCCGGCCGTGAAGAAGTTCTTGGTGAACTCCTCCAGAAACGCGATCCTGTCGCCGCGTACCCCAAGCTCGAACTGCGTGATGGTCGCGTCGTCCAAGCCGCCGTCGGGGTTGTCGTCGCTCTTGTACAGGTACGGTGGAACGGCCGCGGCGAACACCACGCTGCGCACCCGTTCCGCGCCGAACGTGCTGATATAGCGCGCCACCTCGCCGCCTCCCATCGAGAAACCGACGAGCGTCGCATCTCGCACATCCAGGTGCGAGAGCAGCGCGTTGAGGTCGGCGGCGAACGTATCGTAGTCGTATCCGTCCCAGGGCTGGGACGACCAGCCAAAACCGCGACGGTCATACGAAATGGCGCGGTATCCAGCCGCCACCAGCGCCGGCACCTGGCCCTCCCACGACCGGCCGCTCAGCGGCCACCCATGAATCAAGACCACCGGCCTGCCGGAACCGTGGTCCTCGTAGTACAGCTCGACTGTTGAGCTGTCGGTGCTCACCGTAGCTAGCCTTGGCATCGAGAGCCTTTCGGTCGTGGGACCCGCGCTCTACCCTCCACTGCCGCGGATCAAACACCCCGTATACGGGAGCAGGCGCGCCGATGACTTTTCCGAGCGTGCCCGGTCTTCATCTTTAAGAATCCGTTGGACGATTGGGTGAATCGGCTAGGAGGAACATCATGAGGCTTCTGCTCACGTCCGCTGGCATCAAGAACACGAGCATCCACGACGCGTTGGTCGACCTACTGGGCAAACCGATCGCCGAATCCAACGCCCTCTGTATCCCCACCGCAGGGTACGGGCACCCCCAGGGCAGTCCTGGTGGGGCATGGCGTTTCATCACCGGTCGGGCCTCGACACCCATGTGCGAGCTGGGGTGGAAGTCCTTGGGAGTGCTGGAGCTCACCGCGCTGCCCAGCATCGACCAAGAACGCTGGATCTCCTGGGTCAGAGAGACAGATGTCCTGCTGGTGAATGGCGGCGACGCCCTGTACCTGTGCCACTGGATGCGGCAGTCGGGGCTGGCCGATCTCCTGCCGACGCTGAGCGAGACGGTCTGGGTGGGGCTGAGCGCCGGGAGCATGGTGATGACCCCCCGTATCGGGGAGGACTTCGTCGGTTGGAAGCCACCCACCGGTGGCGACAGCACGTTGGGCATCGTCGACTTCTCGATCTTCCCGCACCTCGATCACGAGCTCCTGCCGGAGAACACGATGGCCGACGCGGAACGATGGGCGGCCGGCATCCCAGGTCCGGCGTATGCAATCGACGACGAAACCGCCATCAAAGTGACCGACGATGCCGTCGAAGTCGTCTCCGAAGGGCACTGGAAGTTGTTTACCTCTACTTGAAGCGCCCGTCTGTCCACGCGCAGGAAATCGAGCGCCCTCAAACGGGCTCGACAGTTGACTCCTTCCTTACCATGGGCTCCCGGGCGCCGGAGTTTTCGTAGCGATCCGTCTAAAACTGCGCTAGCAGGCGCCCTGGCAGCTTGTCTTTACGGTCAGGCTGGCGCTTGCGATCGCCGCGATCGTGGCCGGGCCGAGGTTGGCTCCATCCCACGCGGCGTTCGCCGTCGCGCCCTCGTAGGTCGAGCTGACGATCTGCAGCTGGTGCTGACCCTGCGTAAAGATGTGTAACGTGCCGCTGTTCTTGGAGAGCAGATGGTGGTTGTCTGTCCAGGTGCCTGAGAAGGTGCCGGTGTAGGTACGGGGTGAGCAGCCCGCGTTGTAGCTGCACGTCCATTCGATCATCCCGGTGGCGCTTGCCGAGCCGAACCGAAGCTGCGGATCGACCGTCGTGTGCACGTTCGCCGGTGGCGTGATCGCGATCTGCGTCGACACCCAGTTCAGGTTTCCTCCGGCATCCGCCATATAGGTTGTCTTCTCGATCACGAGATCGTACGACCCGTCGGCCAGTGACTCATCCGGCGACGTCTGCATCTGCGTGTCTGTGTACGTCGCGCCGGGCGTACCCACAAACGGGCTGGGCAGGTTCCCCCACTCCGCCGACAATCCGTACTCGGTACCGCCACTTGAGCCGCTGACCGATCCCGGGACAGGCGTGCAGCAGTTGCGGTTGAACACCGTGCGGTCGGTACGCGAGCCGTTGAACAGGTCGCCGCTGTGCGACACACCAAGGCTGTCTGAGCCAACCGTGCCGGTCGCGGTTGCCGAGGCGGACAGGCCGAGCCCACCCAGCAGGCTGTTTCCACCGACGAACCCGGCGTGGAGGTGGCCGAACGACTTGGTCACCGCGCCCGAGCGCGTCCATGACACCGCGATCGCTGTGACGCCGGCGTCCTGGCAATTCCAACTCGCGTCGCAACGACTGAGATCGATGTTCCCTGACACCTGAGCGGAATCGAGCTTACGGCTGACGGTAAGAGAGACGTCCGGGATACTGGCCGACCCGCTCGTCACAGATACCGGGGTCTGGTTGCCGCTCGAATCGTAGGTGAACGCGTCCTGCTCGAAGTAGACCTGCACGTCGCTCGAGCCATTAGAGATGTCAGACGCCGCGTTCACCATCGTCTGGGTGTAGACCACACCAGGGATCGGCGAGCCGGACTGGGGCACGGTTGTCCACCACGCGTCCGCTCCTAGCCCGGTCTCCGTGAAAACGGACGGCGCCGCGGCATGCGCCGGCGAAACAACCGAGACGCTCATAGCGACAGCGGCGACCACCATGGCGCAACCGATACGTCGAACACGCCCCCACATCTTCAGCATGACCCCTCCGCAGGAGAACGCGACGGCGGCCGCTGTCGCTGCCCGCGAGTATCAGACCAGCGCAGAACGTTGTCAAGAACAGAACACGGTCGAGGAGTTCATACGGGCCTTCCGGCCAGGTCGCACGCGAGTTTACCGACGTACGTGAAGCGATCGGCTCCTCAGCCGTTGTCGCGAGATTCACCACCGACGCGCTGCGCGGCGCCCGGGCAACCGTCGGACCGGCCGGCGGCCACCTCCACGCCAAGCTCGACAACGTTCCAGTACCCGCTGGTTGAAGGCCCCGCCGCGTACGTGCCCAACACCGCCCTCGACGCCCAAGCCGGCAGCCAAACGCGGCAGGCTGTCCACCGGAGCGACCGAAGTCCAACCTGCTCGCCGCCGAAGTCCTGCTCGACTCCCCCTACCCGGCTACGCCGACTCGCTGATCGGCGACCCGCATCAGATCGCTCGGCCGGGCGGATTGACCGGCGACATGGATGAGGCCTCAAACGATCCCCGGTTGTTGCCGATGTCTATGGCCATGGCTCCGGTATCCGAGCAGCGTTGGCTTGCGATCGCTGGCTTCGGCATGCTGGCTGGTCTGGCCATATACCGTGCTGCGCACGCCTTCAACTCGGAAGCCGCAAGCGGATTCGCAGCCGATCTCTCCAGAGGCTACGCTGTGCTGGTCGCCTCGGTGCTGGTCGCCGTCACGATCGCCGCGGCCCGCCGTTCGAAGCCAGCGCGGCCGGCAACAAGTGTTTTGGCCTATGCGGCCACCGCTGTCGCGGTCGGGTCGCTGTACTTCATAGACGCCCCAACCAGCGGTACGGCGGCCGGCGCCGTGATCGCTGGTCTTGCCCTCGCGTTCGCAGCCGGCGTCTGGATGTTGATGTCGGTGATCGCGCTCGGGCGCTGCTTCGGGTTACTGCCCGAAGCGCGCGGGCTCGTCATCCGCGGGCCGTACCGGTTAGTGCGCCACCCGATCTACCTAGGCGAGATTACCGCTGTCCTGGGCCTCTCGATCGCATCGCCCAGTTTCCGCAACTCGGTCGTGCTCGCCGTTTTCGTTGTCGCCCAGGCGATCCGCATGCGTTTGGAAGAGGCCGCACTGCTGCACCAGTTTCCCGCCTATCAGCAGTACGCAGACAGTCGACCCCGGCTGATTCCCCGACCGTGGCGGAGCGTCGCAAAATCCCTCGATCGAGTGTTGCAGAACGATGCGCCCTAGTGCTTCCTTAGTTGGCAAGGTTTTTGCTCCAGACCCTAAGGAGGTCACCCATGCGTTTCGTCAAGCGCCCTGCGTTGCTGCAGCTCTTGATGGTGGTGTGTTTCGTGCTGGCCGCGGGTGCCGGCTCGAAGTTCGGCGGCTGACCAACCGCTCGTCGCGGCCCTCGCCTAGCGGGGGCCGCGATTGGCATGGTCCAGATAACGTCGCAGCGGGGTGTGTGACGTGAGCCGTAAGCTTGTTTGGTTTGTGCGGGGCATCACGGTGATGTTTCTTTCCGCCGCTGCGGCCGGGGCGATCTGGGGCAGGACAGGCGTCATTCCCTCCAACCCCGTTGAGCTGCTTCCCTTGATCGCGATTGCGATCGTCTCGGAGGCGATGATCGTTTCCGACGACGGCGACAACGACGGCGGGCACGTGCTGTCGTTCTCGGCCACGGCACACGTCGCCACCGCCATCCTGTTTGGCCCGCTGCCCGCGGCGGCGGTCGCGGTGATCGCGGTGATCGCGGTCGACGGGGTGCGCATGGTGCAGCCTCGCTGGATCGCCTTGAACGCCTCGATGTTCGGCTCGGCGATTCTCCTCAGCGGCTTCTTGTACCAGATCCTCGGCGGCATCACCGGCCGCGTGACGTCCAGTTCAGGCGTCGCCCTGGTCGCGCTGGTCGTTGCGCGCCCGCTAATCAACTCGATGATCTACGCGACCGGGACATTGGCTGCCATCGGTGGGCAGTGGCGCGCGCTACTTGCCTCGAACGTGCGGGACAATCTC